>NZ_QUIN01000039.1 GCF_003480255.1 Erysipelatoclostridium sp. AM42-17
ATCAATAAGAAAATTATGTTTTTTCTATTGATTTTTCATAGTAGGTCTCCTTAGCAAATTCCAATAATTTTTTATATAAAGCAAGTCCTACTTTTTTGATCGATATTCCTCTACAACAAAGAATTTTTTTAAAATAGCATAATGCTTATCCTTCATCATTAAACCAATCGTTCCTACTACTTTATCATCAGATAAGGCAACCCAAAATTGTCCTCCATTATCACAATAACTCTGTGTTATATCAAGTAAATCAGGTTGTTCATTAAGCGATAAATTTATCTTTGCCTCTTTATTTTGAATATTAAGAATAAGCTCAATAATCTCATGACGATACCTTTCGTTATATGTCTCTATCAACAAAATTATCACCCCATATTTTTATTGATAACTTTTTCATAAAAAACATTCCCTTTATTTAGTCATTTTTGCACTCATTTCTGACTTAACCCTATCATTTTTCTCTATTAAATACTTTTTAATCCTATCTTCCCTTTCATTAACACTCAAAACAAAATAATCTTGAAAAGATCGATAAGAATCACTTAAATTAATAAATTCTTCATCATTATTAATAATAAGTTTTATCCCGTGCGAAGGTTTTACCTCAATATAATTGGCTGTTACTTTCATATCGTCATTTATTAACTTAATATCTTTTAAAATAGTTTTTGTACTTACATTGCATAAAGCACTTAAACTTTTTGATGTAACATATTCCCCTGCTTCTTTTAAATATTTTAATATCATATAATTTCTATTATTCATAACGATATTATAATATCACATATGATAAACTGTCCACATCCATTTATCTCTTTGCTATTTCAAAATTACTTCGGGCAATAATAATTTAACTTTTCTTTAATGAAATTTAATATATTTGTTTAAAACATATTGACATTTACCATCTGTATACTATTATTATGAATAATAAATAGCCTGTCTCGGCACAATGAAGACTATAGATTTTTCTGTTTCTGAACATAACAGATTGTCTATAGTCTTTTTTATTAGAAATTACTAAATTCAAATAAAAGGAGACTATAACAATGACTAAAACAGAATGGATAAAAAAAATAACAATCATCGTGATTGGGTCAATTACAGCAGCTTATGGTATTACCCTTGCATTGTATGCAGGATTTGGAGGCGCAACTCTTGCAGTTTTGTGGCAAGGAATTTCTAAGACATTTCATGTAAGCATAGGAATGGCAACTCTAATCGTTGCCTTAGCTATGCTTATATTCGTATTTTTCTATGACAGATCACAAATACATATCGGCACGATACTTTATCAGATTGTATATAGCCTCTGTGTGGATATATTTGCAAAGACACATGTGTATAGTACGCATTTATGGGTGAATGCACTGATTATGTTGTCAGGAGTCATAATTTTTGCAATCGGAACAGGATTTTATGTTGCAGCCTCACTAGGGCGTGGTTCCTATGAAGCATTAACTTTTGCTCTTGCAAAGAAAAATGGCTGGCAAGTCAAAATAGTACGAATAATACTAGATACTGCAATAGTGATTGCTGGTGTTTTATTAGGTGGAAAGGTTGGCATATGTACAATTGTAACAATCATTATCTCAGGACCAGTTATTCAGCTTACATCAATAAAAACAAAAGAAATTTTTAAAATATAATCGTCAAATTATTTGTTATTGATTTTATATTTGTTCTTAACAAACATCAATTGACACTGACTTATCTCTATATTATATTGAAATTATACAATACAAACAGGAGGTCCTTAAATGTCACTTATTGCTTATAAAAATGCTAACATTTTAGATGGTACAAAAAATATGATGTTACAAGAAAATAAAACTATTCTTGTAGAAGATAATATTATTAAAGAAATCATAAATAATGAAGATATTCCAAATAATACAAAGATAATTGATTTGAGTGGTCGATATGTTCTTCCCGGTCTTATTAATTTACATTGTCATTTGCCAGGTAGTGGTAAACCAACAAATGTTTCTAAAACAAATTCTAATCAATCTATTAACAAACTATTAGCTAATCCACTAGGTAGATATATTATTAAAAAGTTATGTTATAACTATGCAAAAATGGAATTATTGAGTGGTGTAACGACTATGAGAACTGTGGGTGGTTTAGATACAATTGATTCCCAAATTCGTGATGAAATCAATTCAGGTAAAATTATTGGTCCCCATATTTTAGCCGCCAATAAAGCCATTTCTGTTCCCGGTGGACATATGGCAGGTCTTTTAGCATATAGCGCCACTTCCAGCGATGAAGCAAGATTATATGTAGATAAGATTGCCCAAGCAAAACCTGATCTAATTAAATTAATGATTACTGGTGGTGTTCTTGATGCTGATGAAACCGGTGTGCCTGGTGCTATGAAAATGACAGAATCACAAATTGAAGCAGCTTGTAAAAGAGCGCATGAACTTGGATTTTATGTAGCAGCACATGTTGAATCAAGCGAAGGAGTAAAAGCCGCCCTTGTTAATGGAGTTGATACAATTGAACATGGAGCCACTTTAGATGATGAACTGATTCATCTTTTTAAAGAAAAAAAGGCAAAACTTATCTGTACCATTTCACCTGCTATTCCTATGAAACTATTGGATTCAAATATGATGCCTGATGAAAGATATCAAATTAATGGTACAATTGTATGTGATGGTATTATTTCAGCAGCTAAAACTGCTCTAGAAAATGGTATTCCTGTAGGTCTAGGAAATGATGTTGGATGTCCTTATGTTACACATTATGACTTTTGGCGCGAATTAGTCTATTTTAATAAATATGTTGGCGCAAGCACTAAAGAAACGCTTCATATCGCAACTCAAGGAAATGCTAAGATTGTTGGTTTGGACAATACCCTTGGAACGATTGAACCAGGAAAACAAGCAGATATGATCGTTTTAGATAAAAACCCTTTACTTAATCTTAAGTACCTTAAAAATGTTTCTATGGTTATAAAAGATGGAAAAACAGTTAAAGGAAAACTAAAAAAGAATAAAGAGATTGATCAATTGTTAGATAGTATTATTTAACAAACTAAAAAGAAGTATTATAAGTGAAAATAAATACTTCTTTTTTATTACCTCGTTTTTAAATTATTATTCAAATAATCTAAAAACGTTTGGATTATTTTTTCATTACCCATTTGTGATAAATCAAAATAATGTCTTTGTGATAACTGCTCTGGCATACATTTCTTTCCAGAATAATGATAAGGAAATGCATGGATATTATCCATACCTACTCCTCTTCCTAATTTATGAGCATTTTTATAACTTGCATCTTGTAAAAAAGGGGGAATGGGTACATCAGTTGAGTTTTGAGCATCATCCATAGCCATACTTATTCCTTTGGAAACTGTGTCAGACTTAGGAGAGCAACATACATATAAAGCAGCATGCGCTAATATTTTTGCTGATTCAGGCATTCCAATTCTTTCTATAGCTAAAAGTGCACTTGTAGCTACATTAAGTGCTTGTGAATTAGCAAGACCAATATCTTCACTGGCACATACACAAATTCTTCTAGCAATATATTTAATATCTTCTCCCGCTATAAGCATTCTAGCTAAATAATATAATGTAGCATCAGGATCAGTATGTTTCATAGATTCAATAAAAGCAGAAATAGCATCATAATGATGATCACCATCTTTATCATATTTTATCGCTTTTTTTTGAATACATTCTTCTGCTACAGCAAGTGTAATGTGAATATTGCCAGCTTTATTTTTATCTGTTGTCAAATAAGCTATCTCTAAAGCATTAAGAACACTTCTGGCATCACCACTAGCCATATCTGCAAGAAACATCTTTGCTTCTTCATCTATCATGATACTTTCATTTCCAAGACCTCGCTTTTGATCACTGAGCACCCGCTCAATTAAAGTGATTAAATCTTGTTTTTCTAATGGTTTTAATTCAAATATTTGACATCTAGAAAGTAAGGCATTATTAACTTCAAAATAAGGATTTTCTGTTGTCGCTCCAATTAAAATAACAATGCCATCTTCTACAAAAGGTAGTAAATAATCTTGCTGTGTTTTATTAAAGCGATGAATTTCATCAATGAACAAAATCGTCCCTTTATGATAGGCACTTTGATTAAATTTAGCTTCTTCAATTATTTTTTCTACATCTTTAATACCTGCATTTGTTGCATTTAATTTGCAAAAATGAGAATTGGTTGTATTAGCAATAACTCTTGCGATGGTTGTTTTTCCTACTCCTGGTGGACCATACAAAATAATCGATCCTAGTCTATCTGCTTTAATGGCTCGATATAATAATTTATTTTTTCCTAATATATGCTGTTGTCCAACAATCTCATCAATATCATGAGGACGCATTCTACTAGCAAGAGGCAACTTATTTGTATCATCATTCATATCAAACAAATTCATTTTTATTCTATCTCCTCTATTTTAACTACTTATTTTTTTATCTTTGTCACATGAAAATCACAACAGTTATCTCCTTGTGCCAAAGTCTTTGTACGATGTAATTGACCACCTTCATTTTTATAATTTCTTTCATCCATGTTGCATAAACAAGGAACAAATTCAAAACAATTTTCTCTTTTCCCTAATTTACAAATACCACATTTTGTATAAGTATTATAGAATTCATCAATTCCTTTTTCATAATGAAATTTCCAGTCAAGTTCATATTTTAGTGTTTGACCGGCTATGCTTTCTTTGACTTTCTTGTCTTGTACCTTATCTGTAAATAATGTGCATTTTTTATTTTTATGAGCATTTACCATAAAAGATGACTCAAAAACTGCATCAACCATCTTATTAACAACGTCGGGATTAATTTTATCAGGTCTAGCTTTATGTAAAGAAAAAACAAAAGCAGCTATATAAAGATTCATTTCTAATGAGCTACCACCTATATCCGGTGTTCTTAAAAGCATTTCTTTATATTCTTTTTTTACTGCTTTTTTATATTTTTTCATATCCATTTCAGGATAAATGATTGCAAGCCTAGCCAAAGCTGGTTTAAAACATAATAACTCTACTGCTTTTGCATAAATTCCATATTTTAACACTTTTATCACCTACTTACTTCTTCATAATGAGGGATTGAGTCTGTTGCCCCAAATCTTGTAACCGCAATAGCACTGGCTTTAGTAGCTAATTGTAATGTATCTAGTAAAGGCATGTTTTCTACAATCCCTCTAACAAAGTAACCAATATAAGTATCTCCGGCACCTGTTGTATCAACAGCCTCCACACTCATCGCTTTTACTTTTATATCATCTTTGTCTGTTAAAACTCTGCTTCCTTCTTTTCCCATAGTAAAAAGAATATGCGTACAAGGATATTTTTGTTTTAAGGCTTTAAGAATTGTTTCTTCATTTTCTTCACCACTTAAAGCAGCTCCTTCAGTTTCATTAACAATTAACCAAGTCACTTTATCAATTGGATAGTTTAGAATTTCATCATCATATGGTGCTGCATTAAAAAAGATTTTCATTCCTTTTTCATAACTATGTTCAATAATGTAAGGAACATTATTGATTTCATTTTGTAATACAATTATATCGTCTTTTGAAAAACGAGATAAAACTTCATCTATATATTCATATGAGATAGCTTTATTAGTACCACCATACAAAAGAATATGATTTTGTCCACTTTGATCCACTTCTATAATAGCGTGTCCTGTAGGTTTATCTGAGATTTTCAAATAATCAATATGAACTTTCTTTTCATCAAGCGTTTCTTTAAGCAAACTTCCATCATGACCTATCATTCCCGCAAAATAAGTTTCATTTCCCGCTAGTGCCATCGCAATAGCCTGATTAACACCCTTTCCACCACACTTTATAGCATAGTCAAGACAACTTTGTGTTTCTCCTGGCGCTGTAAAGTGATCTACTTTATATACATGATCCAAATTAGCGGATCCAAAACATAATACTTTCATTGTTACCTCCATCATTACTTATTTTTTAAAAAAATGAAAATCACAACAATCTCCACCATAACCTAATGTTTTTGTCCGTGTAAATCCTATTTTTTAAGACCTCCATATGTTACATCATCAACATCACAAAACAATCAACATAGTTCTAAACAACCATTTTCGTCGCAAGCTGTATGCCAAAGACATTTTTTTATTGTTACATCAAAATAATCTTTGCCATGTTTTTGTTTACTTTCTTGTAAATCAGTAGTACGCATAATTTTAAGAAATATATGACTATAGATGTGATAAAATCCTGGTACTAATTCCATTTTTGCCGTTGATAAATGCTTTTTATAAGCCACTTTATTCATCATATATTTTTTCATATACTGATATCCATCTTCCTTGGTCAAGTCTTCTAACAAAACTTTATATAATGCTATACGTGGTAGAATGGTTTGAATAAGTGTTTTCATCTGTTTTTTAGACTTATTTGTTGTATTTTCAATAAGTTCACTAAGTATTTTTTCCTGTCGAATAAACAGTTCATCACCCTTATTTTGATTAAATTCTTCAATCAAAAATAACTTAATTTGTTTTTGTTGTTTAATTTTCATTATGTTGCACCTCTTTAATGCCAACAATCCTTTTGACAACTTTATTATAACTCTTATCGCAAGAAAAAGAAGTATTCATACTTCTTACAAAGTTCAAATACTTCTCTAGATATCTCATAAAAGTTATTACTAACGTTTTGAGAATTCCAAGCTCTTATAAAACAAGGACTTAGCATTGATTTTGTTGCATACGAGTTGCATTGCCAAAACATCTTAAATCTCTTATATGATATTAAATAATCTAAATCAGTAATTATCTTGCTATAAAAACTATACCAATTCCCTATTCCCATGTGACTTTGGCATTGAAACTACAATAAATTCAATTTCATTATCAGATGCATTACTCATTTGATGTACTTCCATAGGAGAAACTTCAATTCCAGTTCTTTCTTTAAACTTTACTGTTTCATCTTTAAACTTCATTTTTGCTTCTCCAGAAAGAATATAAAAAACTGTTTTGATTTATGATGAAAGTGCATATCTTCTTCTGTATGCGGTGGCATTTTCTCTACTTACAACCTTCATAATGGATTGTCAACACTTTTTTGGACACTTTTTATGAGAACGCACGATATTCA
>NZ_QUIN01000004.1 GCF_003480255.1 Erysipelatoclostridium sp. AM42-17
TCAAGCCTTATAATCGATTTAAAATTTAAGTCCAACTTTTGGGGTTCACAATATTTGTTATCAGTTTTTATTTATATAAATTTGTATGATCTTTATAAAATAAAAAAGTCTTGAATAATCAAGACTTAACTTACAAATGGCGTCCACGAAGGGATTCGAACCCCTGACCGCACGCTTAGAAGGCGTGTGCTCTATCCAGCTGAGCTACGTAGACACTTGCTTATCAACTGCTTTAATAGAATAGCATATTATTAAAGAAGTATCAAGCATTTTTTTAATTTAATGTTTTAAACGTGACATCAATTTGATCTCCATCAACCATAATAACACAATAACTACGTTCGCTGCCACCTCTAGGTAGCGTTGTAGAACCAGGATTAATGAAATAGAAATGATTGACTTCATCACATTGAGGAACATGTGTGTGTCCTGATAGTAAAACATCACAATTATTTTCTTTCAATGTTTGTAACATAGCGTTACCACGATTAAAGTAGCCAAAACGATGACCATGACATACATAAAATCTTAATTTTTCTGCCTGAAAGATGATATGTTCAGGGAAATGACTATACCAATCATTATTTCCTCTTACACATAGCCATCCTTTCATTCGTTCATCTTCAGCTTCGCTATCACCACAATGAACGTAAAAATCAGCATCTTTTTCTCGTTTTTTAACTTCATCTATCATTTGATGAAATCCATGGCTGTCTGACATAACAACGATTTTCTTCATTTTTATCACCAGCCATATTATAACAAATATTTTTTTGCTTGTAAGTTATAATTTAATACGATTATCAATTAAATGATCGACTTTTTTATTTTCTTCAATGAGTTGATCATGAATATAGAGGTCAACTTGTTTAACACCTGGAAGACTTTGAAGTGATTTAGTGAGTTGTAAATAGAGATGTTGGTCAATAGTTTCACTATCTTGTAAGACACTATCATCTAAATGAACAGAAAGAATGCCTTGATCAAATGAACATGGTTCATTAGTTTTTATTTTGGTTGAATAGTTAATTTGATCTAGCAATAAAGAGACTTCTTGTGATATATCGTTATGACTGTTTTGAATACGAGTAGATGTAGGAACGTAATAGGTATGACCGGCAATGGTTTTTGGATTGTAGACTAAAACAGAAGATGTTTGATAAAGATGATTTGATGATGATTGAAAATTATTAATACCTAAATTTTGTGTGATACAGTTCGTATTGATAGTACTGTTTTTTAAATAAGAAATAGGTTTGCCATCTATTTTAAGGTTAATTTTATTAATCGTATTATGACAAAAAGTATAACTTAAGGCTTCAAAGATATCTAAAGCTTCTTGATTGTTAGATACTTTTAAATGATTAGAAAAGTCAAATGTAAGTGCTGTTTTTTCGATGATGAGATTGCGTAATTCTAGTTGTGATGAAAGAATAGGGTATAAGCCTAAATGTTGATAATCTGATGATTTCATGGTTTCAATCATTTCTCGATAGTTGTTTTCGGGTTCGTTGGCACATTTTAAATTAACAGTGACAGGAATTAAAGTATCACTTTGGTCTTTAAAAACAATAGTATGATAATTTGAGGTAACTGATTTTTGTTTTGATTGTGTCTTTTGAAAATCAACTTGATAGTAAGCAAAAACAAAAAGTAAACATAAAGCAAGGGTTGCAATGTTTTTCATGTATTTATGATTCATAAGCTTCACCTATTAAATCATATGTACAGGCTTTACTTTTATGATTCATTTACTCTATAATAAAGTGAACTTATAAAGGATGGAAAGATATGAAAACATTTTTAGTAATGACAACAGGGGGAACAATCGCTTCAGTAGAAAATAAAGCTGGTTTAATTCCTCAAATGACAGGTGAAGAACTTTTATCGTATATTCCTGATATTGCAGGATTATGTCATGTAGATATTTTAAGTATATGTCAAATTGATAGTACAAATATGAATGTGGAGATTTATAAAAAACTTGTTTCAACAATACAGGAAAATTATGATAAGTACGATGGATTTTTAATTCTTCATGGTACGGATACTATGGCTTATACTTCGGCTGCATTAAGCTATATGATTCAAAATGCTAATAAACCTATTGTTTTAACAGGGGCACAAAAGCCAATATCATATGATTCAACAGATGCTTTAATTAATTTAAGAGATAGTTTTTATTATATGATGCATGAAGGGACAAGAGGGATTAAGGTTGTTTTTGGTGGTAAAGTTATCACTGGGACAAGAGCTAAAAAAGTGAATTCACTTTCATACCAAGCATTTACAAGTGTGAATTATCCTTATGTTGCTACTGTACGAAACAATCAAGTTATTGAATACATACAACATGCTCCTTATCAAGAATCTTTAAAGATGACAACAAAGATGTCTGATCGTGTTTTTTTATTAAAATTAACACCATGCAGTCATCCTGATATTTTTGATTTTATTTATGATCATTATGATGTTATTGTTATTGAAGGTTTTGGTGTAGGAGGAATTCCTAAACATTTATTTGATGCTTTAGTAACAAAACAAAACAGTTACCCTGAAGGAGAAAAATTACTTATTCTTTCAACTCAAGTTATGTCTGAAGGATCCCATGTTTCAATTTATGAAGTAGGTAAGTCATTAATGGGTCAATGCGATTATTTAGAAGCAAGAGATATGAATTTAGAAGCAGTGGTCGCAAAAGGAATGTGGATTAAAGGTCAAAACTTAAAATCATTCAAACAAATTAAAAAACTATTTTATCAAGATATAGCGCATGATATATTAGGTAAATAAAAGAGGTGATAATATGCCATTAAAAGATGATGATTTTGCTAAGGTAGGTAAACCTGAAGCTTATACAAAAATTATTGAAGAATTACAAAGTCAAGAAGAAAAACAACCTGAAATGAATTATGATTTTACATTAGAAGAAGAGGATGAAAAATGATTGAAGAATTAATACAAGCTGGTCAATATCAAGAAGCACTCACTTATCTTAATAATCTAGATGATGAACAAGTACGTTATCTTCGTCTTGTTTGTTTATATGGTATGCAAGAATTAAAACAAGCTCAAAGGGAAGCCATGAAGGCAAAGGCGTTAGCTAGTGAGACTTATTATGATGTTGTAGCTATCTATGTTTCTATATTAAAAGATTTAGAAGAATATGAAGAAGCCATTAATATGATTGTTGAAGAATTATCTATGCCTTATATTCCTTATCAATATGAAACGGTATTTAATACAGCTTATGATGAATTGTTGTTAGCTAAACAAGAAGCTAATCAAGGAATGGGTATTAAAAATACAAGTTTTTCTGAAGAAGAGATAGAAAACATCTTAATTAAAGAAGATATAAGTG
Organism: Erysipelatoclostridium sp. AM42-17; assembly: GCF_003480255.1. GTDB lineage: Bacteria > Bacillota_I > Bacilli_A > Erysipelotrichales > Coprobacillaceae > Faecalibacillus. The sequence continues at coordinate 3,362 of NZ_QUIN01000004.1, forward strand.
AAGATTTATTATATATGGCTATTGAACAACTTGAAGCCATGAATGTAAGAAGAATGCTTCCTGCCATTCGTCAGTTTATAAAAAATAATGATAAGCCTGATTTTGCTAAAAGTTTATTAGTAGAAATCATGATTGATCAAGAAATCGATGAAGATATGGAACTGGTTAAAAATCATGTTAGTTATGATGTCAATCCAAGTTTTGCTCCTCATGTTTTAGGACAAGAAGCAAGTTATACAATAAGTGAGTTGTTATCACAAGTATTAGAAGATGAAAATCCATCACTTTTTCAATTATGTTTACAATTTTTAGACTTCTATTTATATCAAGTTTATCCTCAATATATAGATGAACAAGATTATCGACCTATTGCTGGAGCAATCCATTATCATTTAGCTTTATTACAATATATAGATGTTGAAATAGAAGATATTGAATTCGCCTATAATTGCGATAAAGAGGACGTTTATCGTATTTTAAAAGTAATTCAAGGAATTGAATATTAAAATTTATGAATATAGTTGAATTTAAAAAAATGTTAGTATATAATGCTAGTTGACACGAAATAAGGAGAATATTATGAGAACAAGTACTAAAAGATTAGAAAATGCTGTTACAGAAATTAAAGTAACATTTAATAAAAAAGAATGGGATGAAGCAAAAGAAGCTGCAACAAATAAATTAGCTAAAAGCGTTAAAGTTGATGGTTTCAGACCAGGTAAAGCACCTGCTGCTTTAGTAAAAGCAAGAATTTCTAAAGCAAGTATTTTACAAGAAGCAACTGATCAAATTTTACAAAAAAATTATGTTGCTATTCTTACAAAAGCAGAAGTTGTACCTGTAGCTCAACCTCAATTATCAATTGAAGAAGTAAATGAAGAAACATTAAAAGTAAAAATTAGTTGTCCAGTTAAACCTGAAGTAGAATTAGGAGAATACAAAGGTTTAGAAGTTAAAAAAGGACGTGCAACAGTAGCTAAAAAAGATATTGAAGCACAAGTAGAAAACTATCGTCAACAATTTGCTGAATTATCTGTAAAAGAAGGTAATGTAGCAAAAGGTGATACTGCTGTTATTGATTTTGAAGGTTTTGTAGATGGAAAACCATTTGAAGGTGGAAAAGGTGAAAACTATCCATTAGAAATCGGTTCAGGAGCATTCATTCCTGGATTTGAAGATCAATTAATCGGTATGGGTGTTGATAAAGAAAAAGAAATTCAAGTTACTTTCCCAGAAGATTATCAAGCTAAAGATTTATCTGGTAAAGAAGCAACATTCAAAGTTGTTGTTCATGAAATTAAAGAAAAAACATTACCTGAAGCTGATGATGAATTAGCTAAAGACGTTAATATTGATGGTGTTGAAACATTAGAACAATTAAAAGAACATATCAAAAAACAATTAAAAGAACAAAAACAACAAGATGTTGAAAATAAATTCAATGAAGATTTATTCAAAGCAATTATTGATTCATCTAAAGTAGAAGAAAGCGATGCTTTAGTTGAACAAGAATGTGAAGCAATGCTTCGTGAAATTGAACAAAACTTACAAAGACAAGGAATGACATTTGATTTATATCAACAATTTACTGGAAAAAGTAAAGAAGATGTTAAAGAAGATGTTAAAGATCAAGCTAGAGATCGTGTTAAATTAAATGCAATTCTTGGTGCAATTATTGAAGCTGAAAAAATTGAAGTTTCAAATGAAGAATTAGAAAAAGAATTAGAAGAAATTGCTAAATATTATCAAAGAGAATTAGATGACGTTAAAAAAATCTTCGAAAATAATATGACAAGCATTGAAAATGATTTACTTACAAGAAAAGCATTAAACGTAGTAAAAGATAACTTAAAAAAATAATTAAAGACGCTTAAGCGTCTTTTTGTAAAAAAGGAGGTTTTTTATGATGAATGAAAATACAATATTAAATCTTCCTGTCGTATGTACAAGAGGGATGATTGTCTTTCCTGGAAATCGTTTGACTTTAGATGTTGGACGTCCTTTAAGTTTAAAAGCTTTAGAGCTAGCAGGAAGTGAATATGATAATAATATTGTTTTTGTTTCACAAATCAATCCAGTTGAAGACCACCCAGGTTTTAATGATGTTTACCATATTGGAACATTATGTAAAATTGATAAAAAAGTACGACGCGATAGTGCAGGTACAATTAAATTAACTGTTATTGGTGAAAAAAGAGTAAAACTATTAAGTTTTGAAAATACTAATAATACTATTATGTCTCAAGTGGAAGTTATGGAAGACGTAGTAGGAGATGCTAATGAGGAAGTCGCTCTAGTAAGAAGTACAATGTCTTACTTTGAACAAGCTAAACGTAACATGCCTCATATTCCAGCTGAAAGTCTAGCTCTTGTATCTAATGGTACATCAGCAAGTTTATTAGCTGATACAATTGGTCAATATTTACCAATTGACTTAGATAAAAAACAAAAGATTTTAGAAGAAAATCGTATTAATGAAAGATTGTTATTAGTTTTAAATTCGATTGAATCTGAAAAAGTCATTAACCAAATTGAAGAATCAATTAATCGTAAAGTAAGAGAAAGTATTGATGAAAATCAACGTGAATATTACTTAAGAGAAAAATTAAGAGCAATCAAAGAAGAATTAGGTGATACAGTACCTAAAGAAGATGATGCTGATGGTATTCGTGAAAAATTAGAAAATAATCCTTATCCTCAATACATCAAAGATAAAATTGAAGAAGAATTAAGAAGATTTGAAACAATGCCTGCTGCTTCATCAGAAGCAAATGTTGTGAGAACTTATATTGATTGGGTAATGAAAACACCTTGGTATCAAACAACAAAAGATCGTGAAGATATCAAAGAAATAGAAGCTATTTTAGAAGCTGATCATTATGGATTAAAGAAAGTTAAAGAAAGAATTGTTGAACATTTAGCTGTAAAACAAATGACACAGTCACTTAAGGCACCGATTATTTGTTTAGCCGGTCCTCCAGGGGTTGGTAAAACAAGTATCGCTAAAAGTATTGCGCGTGCTTTAGACCGTAAATTTGTTAAGGCATCACTTGGTGGTGTCAAAGATGAATCAGAAGTTCGTGGTCATCGTCGTACTTATTTAGGTAGTATGCCAGGACGTATTATTCAAGGAATGAAAAAAGCTGGGGTTATTAATCCTGTATTCTTACTTGATGAAATTGATAAAATGTCTAGTGATTATAAAGGGGATCCTACAAGTGCAATGCTTGAAGTTTTAGACCCAGAACAAAATAGTCAATTCTCAGATAATTATTTAGAAGAACCATATGATTTATCACATGTCTTATTTATCGCGACAGCAAATGATTTAGGTTCTATTCCTGCACCTCTTAGAGATCGTATGGAAATTATTGAAGTGTCAAGTTATACTGAACAAGAAAAACTTATCATTGCTAAAGAACATTTACTTAAAAAACAACTTGAACAACACGCTTTAAAACTAGAACAACTTACAATCAGTGATGATGTTATCATGGAAGTGATTCAACATTATACACGTGAAGCGGGTGTTCGTGAATTAGAAAGATATATAGCTAAAATTTGTCGTAAAACTGTTCTTGCTATTTTAAGAGATAAACAAGAATCAGTAACGGTAGATCGTGATAAATTAGTTGAATTTTTAGGTAAAGCACCTTTTGATCATACTAAGAAACTACAATCACCACAAGTTGGTGTTGTTACTGGTATGGCTTATACTCAATTTGGTGGAGATATTTTACCAATTGAAGTTAATCATTTTGCAGGTAGTGGTAAATTTATTATTACTGGACAATTAGGTGATGTTATGAAAGAATCAGCATCTATTGCTCTTGACTATATGAAAGCCAATAAGGAAAAATATGGATTATGTGATGTTCCATTTGATAAGGAAGATATTCATATCCATGTACCTGAAGGAGCAATCAAGAAAGATGGTCCATCTGCTGGGGTTACTTTAACAACAGCCATCTATTCAGCGTTTACGAATAAACCAGTAAGAGATGATGTAGCCATGACTGGTGAAATTACTTTACGTGGTCAAGTGCTTCCAATCGGTGGTTTAAAGGAAAAATCTATTTCAGCTCATCGTTCGGGAATTAAGAAAATTATTATTCCAAAAGATAATGAAAAAGATATTGATGAAATTCCTGAATCAGTTCAAAAAGATTTAGAAATTGTTTTAGCTGATAATATTGATACAGTATTAGAACATGCAATGGTAAAATAACGAGAATATTGGATTCTCGTTTTTTACTGTTATAATAAGGTTGGTGAGAAAAATGGCAAAAATAAAAAAAGCAGAATACGTTTTATCAGCAGCTTGGAAAAGTCAATGGCCAAGTGAAGATTTTCCTGAAATGTGCTTAGCAGGTAGATCAAATGTTGGTAAGAGTAGTTTTATTAATACAATGTTAAATCGTAAAGCACTAGCAAAAGTATCTGGAACACCAGGGAAAACAAAGACATTAAATTTCTTTAATGTCAATGATGCCCTTTATTTTGTAGACGTTCCTGGTTATGGCTATGCTAAAGTTAATAACAATGTAACTAAACAATTTGGTAAAACGATGGATGAATATATTACGCATCGTTCTACTCTTAAAGGATTTATTTTATTGGTAGATTATCGTCATAAACCAACAAAGGATGATGTGATGATGTATGAATTTGTTAAACATTACGATGTGCCGGTTATTGTTGTTGCTACCAAAGAAGATAAGTTAAAACGTAATGATTTAAAGAAAAATGAAAAGATAATCAAGGATACATTAAATTTTGATCCTCAAGATCAATTTATTCGTTTTTCAAGTTTAAAGAAAAAAGGTATTAATGAAGCTTGGCAAGCTATATATAAATTATGTGATATTAATTTTGACGAGGTGATTTAATCACCTTTTTTCATATCTTTCTATTTTATTCATACAATAAAATAGGAGGGTAAATATGCAAAAAATTATTTATGAAAAGTGGATTGATTTATCACATCGATTAAAAGAATTAAAGAGTTTAACAGTAGATGAATCTATTAATTATAAAATAGAAAATGCTGGAGTACGTGCTTTAGGACAACTCATGATTAAAGGTGATTATTTAAGTGATCAGGAAAAAACTTTTGTTGAAAGTGTAGAATTAGATATTATGGCTCCTTATGATAAGATCATTGATCAACAAGACTTTCAACTAAAAGTAGAAGATTTTCAGTATACCATTGATAAGGGAAATATATTGGTCAAAATTGAAGTAGGTGTCCATGGTGTTAAACAAGGGGAAGATCGTTACATTGTTGATCAAAATCAAGAAACATTAGATGAAATCGAAGCATTATCAAGATCGATTAAAGAACAAGAAACAAAAGAGGTGTTACCTCAAGAGGCGGAATCTGTAGAAGATATCAAAAAAGAAGATGAACCCGTTCAAACAACTTATGAAACTAAAAAAAGAGATGAAAAAAAAGAAAATCATGAAGATATGGGGATTTATTATTTATATGTAGCAAGAGATAATGATAGCTATAGTCAAATTGCAACAAAATATCAAGTAGATGAAGAAATGATTAGAACTTACAATCAAGGAGTGTTACCTGAACCTGGGCAGGTTATCATCGTACCTTATGTTATTACAAAAGACCATTCATGATTATTATTCTATTCATGTTATTGGTTTTATCAAAATTAATGATGGCGTATTAAAATTAAAAACGGACCAGGGAAAGTATTATTTAAAATTTGTTGATAATCAAAATTTGGAAAAACATTATCATTCATTGTGTGCGTTACGTTTGCCACAGTTTGTAAGTGTTATCATCAATCATCAACATCATTATTTAACAGTTTACAAAGAACGCTATTTTTATGTAATGAAAGCTTTGGAAGAAGATAGTGGGATTGTTGATGATATGAAATTAAAGTTTTATTTTGAATGTCTTGCCCACCTACATCAACATTCTTTTTTTTATCATCAAGTATCTGATTGTTTTTTTAAAGAGCAATATCAACATTTAAAGCAGACCATCCAAGAAAGAATGATTTATTATCAAGACTTAATGAAGCGGTTTGAAACATTAAAGTTTCGTTCTCCTTCAGGATGGATGCTTGTATTGAATTATTATCGGATTGATGAAACATTAAAAAATGCTTGTTTTTATCTCGATCAATACTGTAAACTAATCGAAAATAAAAAAGAAATAAGACTTGCTTTGACTTATAATCATTTTGATTTTGATCATGTTTATTTTAAAGAAAGAAAGCTTATCTCAATAGATCATTTAAAAATTGATTTTTGTGTTTATGATTTGTATCACTTATATCAAAATCATCCTCAATTATTATATTATCAAGATTGCCTTTGTGATCATTATTTAAAACATGTTGAGTTATGTGACAGTGAAATAAGACTGCTTCAATGTTTATTATCTATTGTTCCAATAGTGGTATTAAGTCAAGATGAGGTTTATAATGTTATTCAAATGTCTTACTTCTTAGATTATTTAAATGCTGTTAAAGAAATAAATAAAAAGATTAGAATTGACGATAAGTAAGCAATTTGGTAAAATGATACATGCAATGACGAGGAGGAGTAATTTCTTATAAGTCTAATAGAGACCCTTGATGGTGGAAATAGGGAGATGGCAGAAATGAAGGTAGCCTTTGAGCATGTTAGATGAACGATAGTAGTTTAACACGTATAACTGCGTTAAAGTTTTGAGGGCATACGTATGTATGAACTAAGGTGGTATCGCGATAAGTCGTCCTTAGATGGACGGCTTTTTTATTAGGAGGAAATTATGGAATTCGCAAAAAGTTTAATTTGGTTTTTATTTGTTGGGGCATGTGTGGTTTTAGCTTATTTTTTCTTAAAAAGATTTAGAGAATTAAAGAAAAAACAAATTGCTCAACAAGCACTTTATGATGAAAAGAAAGAAAAATATAGTCATATTACAAGCGAAATGTTTGATGATATCCCATTGGATGAATTAACTCATGCTGTTATTTTTCAAATTATGGCTAAAGAAGATGAATATTATGATCAAGAAGAATTAGTAGGTCAATTTGTTGATAATTTAACACACGGAGAAAAATTGATTTATACGATTTATCAAGTAGAAAATTCACTTCAAGGAGGTAAAGGTTCTATTCACTCATTCTTTATTACAGAACCTTATTGCCAATGTCGTCCTTACTATAAAGAAGCTTATGAAACAATTCATTGTCATGAAATATCTACTTTATTACAAGCAGCAGAACATTTAGCTATTTTAATTGAAAATGATCAAGAAGATCAAATTGATGAAGATAGTGATTATGCAACTTATAATTTTTCTGACTTTACTAATGAACTTATCGCTATGATTCGTTCTGGGGGAGTTATGGAAAAATGTAACCAATACATCAAAGAACATAAAGATGATTTTATTAATTTGAATCAAGAGGGAGAAGAAAAAGATGAAGAAAGAATTAGCGAGTAAATATGATCATCAAAGTGTAGAAAAAGGAAAATATGCACATTGGATCGAAAAAAAATATTTTGAAGCAGGAGATATGTCTAAAAAACCATATGCTATTGTTATTCCACCACCTAATGTTACTGGGAAACTTCATTTAGGCCATGCTTGGGATACAACTTTACAAGATATGATTATTAGATATAAAAGAATGCAAGGCTACGATGCTTTATGGTTACCGGGAATGGACCATGCAGGAATTGCAACTCAAGCAAAAGTAGAAGCAAGAATGCGTGAAGAAGGTATTTCTCGTTATGATATTGGACGTGAAAAATTTTTAGAGAAAGCATGGTCTTGGAAAGAAGAATATGCTTCAATTATTCGTGCGCAATGGGAAAAACTAGGTTTATCGTTAGATTATTCTAAAGAAAGATTTACTTTGGATGAAGGATTAAGTGAAGCTGTTAAAGAAGTCTTTGTACGTCTTTATGAAAAGGGATATATTTATCAAGGGAAACGTATTATTAACTGGGATCCAGTTCAACGTACGGCTTTAAGTAATATTGAAGTTATTCATAAAGAAATTGAAGGTGCGATGTATTACTTTAAATATAAATTAGAAGATAGTGATCGTGAGTTAGTCATTGCAACAACAAGACCAGAAACAATGTTTGCCGATCAAGCTATTTTCGTTCATCCTGATGATGAACGTTATCAAGATATTATTGGTAAAAAAGCAATTAACCCAGCTAATGGAGAAGCTTTACCAATTATGGCTGATAGTTATATTGATCGTGAATTTGGTACAGCAGTCATGAAATGTACACCTGCACATGATCCTAATGACTTTGCGTTAGCAAAAAAGCATCATTTAGATATGCCTATTTGTATGAATGATGATGGAACAATGAATGAAATGTGTGGTAAATACCAAGGAATGGATCGTTTTGAATGTCGTAAAGCGTTAGTAGCAGACTTTGAAAAACAAGGTGTTGTTGATCATATTGAAAAAATTACTCACCAAGTTGGACACTCAGAACGTTCTGGGGCTATTGTTGAACCTTATTTATCAAAACAATGGTTTGTTAAGATGGAACCACTAGCAAAAGCTGCTTTAGAAAATCAAAAGAAAGATTCTAAAGTTAACTTCGTACCACCTCGTTATGAAAAAACTTTTAATCAATGGATGGAAAATATTGAAGATTGGTGTATTTCCCGTCAATTATGGTGGGGACATCAAGTACCGGCTTGGTATCATAATGAAACAGGTGAAGTTTATGTAGGAAAAGTTCCTCCTCAAGATGCTGAAAACTGGCATCAAGATGAAGATGTACTAGATACTTGGTTTTCAAGTGCTTTATGGCCATTTAGTACAATGGGATGGCCTAACACAGAAGATCCATTATTTAAAAGATATTTCCCTACAAATACATTAGTAACAGGTTATGATATTATCTTCTTCTGGGTAAGTCGTATGATTTTCCAATCATTAGAGTTTACAGGACAAAGACCATTTGAACATGTTTTAATCCATGGTTTAATTCGTGATGAACAAGGACGTAAAATGTCAAAATCACTAGGTAACGGTGTTGATCCAATGGATGTTATTGATCAATATGGGGCTGATACATTAAGATTCTTCTTAACTACGAATTCAGCACCTGGTATGGATTTACGTTATATTCCAGAAAAATTAGAAGCATCATGGAATTTCATTAATAAGATTTGGAATTCAGCAAGATTTGTTTTAATGAATACTGATGAAAATCTTGAATATAAAGATTTAAAATTTGATCATTTAAACTTATGCGATAAATGGATTTTAAATCGTTTAAATGAAGTGATTCGTGAAGTTGATGCAAACATGGATAAATTTGAGTTTGTTAATGTAGGTAGTGAACTTTATAAATTTATTTGGGATGATTTCTGTTCATGGTATATTGAACTTACAAAAGTTCATTTAAATAGTGATGATGAAACTGTAAAACAAGCAAGTGTTCATACTCTTGTTTATGTACTTAATGCAATTGTCAGAATGTTACATCCATTTATGCCTTTTGTCACTGAAGAAATTTATCAGGCTATTCCTCATTTAGAAGAATCTATCTGTATTTCAAAATATCCTCAAGCTAATCCTGAATTTGATGATGATCAAATTAATGATCAATTTACTTATTTAATGGATATTGTTAAAGGAATTCGTGAAATTAGAGCACATTATACAATTAAAAACGCTATTGAAGTAGCTTACTCAATTGAAACAAAAGACAATAATTTAGAATCATTATTAGATCAATGTGTTCCTTATATTCAAAAATTATGTCATGCATCTTGTGCGGGTTATAATATTGAAACAAGTGATGATGTCGCAACAGCAACAATTCAAGGAGGAAGTAACCTTGTTGTAGAATTAGGTGCATATGTTGATAAAGAAGCTGAAAAAGAAAAATTAATGAGTGAATTGAAACATTTAGAAGGCGAAATAAAACGTTGTACTAATATGTTAAATAATGAAAAATTTGTTTCTAAAGCGCCTCAAGAAAAGGTAGATTTAGAAAGAAAGAAATTAGCTGATTATACTTCTAAATATGAAGCAGTTAAAGAAAAAATTTCAAAGAATTAAAGATAAGAAGTATTCCTATCCTTGCTGATAGGAATATTTTTTTATTTATTTTTAATTTTTAGAAGAAATTTAACTCATAATTTTATATATAAATAGTGAGAATGATAGTGGTTGGTCTGGTTCTTAAAAGAAAGGAGCTTAATGATGAATGAACTAACAGTGAATGAACAAATGGAATTAACTGGTGGAGCAGTAGGGACATGGATTGTATGTGTTGTTATGGGTGCTGCGGTCTATAAGATACTCTTTTCTAAAGGGGGAAGAGTTTCTATTCCAAGATTGATTTCTATTGAGTGGCGCTAAAATGAAAGAATTATCAACAAATGAACTTTATGAAATACAAGGTGGAAGTCTTTTTATCATCCCAATTTGTTGTATTTCATGGAATGTAATTTATCAAGTTTTCAAGTTATATCCCTCTGTTTTAAGAAAATATCGATGAAAGGCTTTATGCCTTTCATATTTTTATCTTAAGTGCATATGTTTTATGGGGTGAAAAAGATGAATCGCAAAGCAATTGTATTATTTACGATAATGATGATGGTGATGAACAGCATCGTATTTATTTATGGAGATCGTTTATTAAAGGTAGAAATGTCAGTGTATGTACTACAACTTGGAAGATATCAAAAAAAGCAAAATAGTGATCAAATGATAAAACAATTAAAAGAAAAAGGGTATACAGGTTATACATACAAGGACAAGCAGTATGTTGTTATAGAAGGTGTTTATTTAAGTAATAAAGAAGCTAATCAAAAGGCAAAACAAATTAGCCAAAAAGGTATAACTTGTGTTGTAAAGGAACATTTGGTTAATGAGAGATGGAAAAATGAGATTGAAAATAAAAAATATGAACATGTATATAAGGAGTTAAAGAAATGTTAAATTATCCTATAAATGAAAGACCAAGAGAAAAGGCTATTAAAAATGGAATTAATTCATTATCTAATCAAGAATTATTAGCTTTGGTTTTAAGAACAGGGAATAAACAGATGTCAGTGTTAGAGTTATCACAACATTTATTAAATGAAATAGGTGGTTTCAATCAACTAAAAACGATTGATTATTATCAGCTCATTAAGATAAATGGAATTAAAAGTGCTAAAGCCATAGAAATACTAGCAAGTGTTGAGATTGCTAAAAGACTCTCATCATTTAAAGAAACAAGACAATATATTAAAGAACCGATGGATGGCTATTGTGTAGTTAAAGATCAATTGTTATTTGAAAAACAAGAAAAAGTGATTTTATTATGTATGAATCATCGTTTGGAATTGATTAAAGAAAAATTACTGTTTATAGGAAGTGATCAAGCATCTTTGCTTACGGGCAAAGAAGTTTTTAAAGAAGCTTTACTTTGTGGAGCAAGTCAAATCATGCTTATTCATAATCATCCAAGTGGTCATCCGGAGCCATCTATTCAAGATCAACAAATGACCAAACATTTGATGAATATGGCTAAAAAACTAGAAATAGAAATGGTGGATCATTTAATTATTGGTGATCATTGTTTTTACAGTTTTGCAAGTGATAGAATATACCATTTAAACTAGATTGATTTTTTTACTTCTAGGCTTTATAATGATTAAGACTAGGGGTGATATTTTGAATAATCGTAGAAAAAAAAGAAATAAAAGAATTCTTATATCATGTATTGTCGCAGTCTTTGTGTTTTCATTTTTTTCTTTGTTTATTAGTCGTAATCAAACTAAGATAGAAAAAATGTTTAGTAATTCGATTGCTGTTGTTGAATATTATTTAATAAAGAAACCAATATCCTTTGTTGGTGATTTATTTTCAGAATATAATGCTTTAAAAGATGTTTACCAAGAAAACAAAATTTTAAAAGAAAAATTAAATTCTTATGCAAGTGTGGAAGCAAACACCGATGTGCTTTCTAGCGAAATAAAAAAATTAAAAGATTTAACAAAAATCAATTATTTACCAAGTGAGTATAAGACGAAAACAGCAGGCGTTGTGACTCGTGATGCGAGTAATTGGAATAATGAAATATTGCTTGATGTGGGTAGTATGGGTAATGTGGAAGAAGGAATGGTTGTTTGTGATTCTCAAGGAATGATTGGTACAATTAGTTCTGTAACTGAAATTTCGGCTACAGTTTCCTTGCTTACAACTCAAAATCCAACAAAACAAGTTCCAGTTATGATTTTAAATGGCAATGATACATTATATGGTTTAATGGATGGCTATGATGTTAATCGTGGTTATTTATCGATTACTTTATTAAGCGATGTGGAAAAATTGGAAAAGAATGCTAAAGTTTACACCTCAGGGTTAGGTGGCGATGGCATGAGTCCTAAGGGTATTTATATTGGTACAAGTAAAAAACTAAGTGTTAAATCTGATGGAACAACGACAAAATTGTATGTAAAACCAGCGGCTAATTTTAATGATTTATCATATGTGGCAGTGGTAAAGAAGGTAAATAGTCATGAATAAACGCCTGGTGAGATATTTATTAATTATCTTGGTTTGTTTTATTTGTGATGACCTTTTGAAATACTATTTACCACAATCGTTTTTAAATAAAGGAATTACTATTATTCCTTATTTAGGATTAATTATGTTCACTTTGTTAAATAATACAATAGATGAAGATATGCGCTATCCTTTTGCTTTGATATGTGGTGGATTTTATAGTTTGATTTATGGTAACTCATTATTAATGTATATGTTATTATTTGTTGTTTTTGCCTTTGTTGGGCGACTTTATACAAAGAAATCAAAATTTACATATTTTGAAGCTTTATTATTTGTTGTTTTGACAATTTTCACCCAAGAAGTAGTGATATATTGGTTAATGTGGATGACAAAAGTAACAAAATTATTTATTGTTACTTATATGCTTAACCGATTATTACCAACGGTAATCTTTAATATTGTCGGTTATAATTTAGTTTATTACATCCATGACAAATTAAAGATAGAGGGTGATAATAATGTATATTTTGGTAAAAGGTCTTAATGGTCGTTTGGTTTTTATGATGGATGACGAAGTTGATTTTCATATTTTGATGAAGGAATTAAAAAGTCTTTTGAAAGAATCTTTATTTGTTAGTAAAGATTATTTTCCAAAGGCTTTTTTTGATTTTAAAAGTCGAATTTTGAATGAAAGTCAAATGAAAACTTTTTTACATATCATTTTAGAAAGTCAGGCTGTTATTTTTGATGGTATAGCTATAGAAAAAGCAAAACCAGTTCAACATATGAAGTTGATTGATCGAACAATTCACGCTGGTGAAATCATTACAGTGTATGAAGATACTTTAATTACAGGACAAATTAATCCAGGGGCAATCGTTTATTTTAAATCTAGACTTTATGTTTTAAAAGGAATTATGGGAACGGTTGAAGGGATAAATGAAAATGCAATTGTATCAAGTAGCTGTTATAAAAATGCAAATATAAGATATTTTGGGAATGTACGACAAGATTTTACAAGTTTAGAAATGACGCTGTTTTATTATAAGGATAAGCAAATATACTTGAACAAGGGGGATGAATTGATATGTCAAGAATAATTGTTGTCACTTCTGGAAAAGGAGGCGTAGGGAAAAGCAGTGTTTCTGTTAATCTTGCTATGGCACTTGCTGATCATCAACTTAAGGTTTGTTTGATTGATGGTGATTTTGGTTTAAAAAATTTAGATGTCATGATGGGATTAGAAAATAGAGTTGTTTATGATTTAAATGATGTAGTGGAGGGACGTTGTGATATTAGACAGGTTTTAGTGAAGGATAAAAGAATGCACACGCTCCATTTGCTTCCAGCATGTAAATCATTATCATTTGATCAATTAGATACAAAGATTATGGAATCATTAATTCATCATTTGGAAAAAGAATACGACTTTATTATTATTGATAGTCCTGCAGGTGTAGAACAAGGATTTAATTATGCAACGAGTATCGCTCATGAGGCAATTGTCGTTGTTAACTTAGACTTAGCCTCGTTGCGTGATAGCGACAGGGTTGTTGGATTGTTGATGAAAAAAGGAATTCATCAAATATCAATGGTTATTAATAAAATGAATCAAGATGATATTGAAAGTGGTAAATCATTAATGGTGAGTGATGCCATTGATATTTTATCTTTACCTGTTTTAGGAATTGTATATGACCATCATGATATGATTGAAGCCAATAATAAAGGAATGCCTGTTTATTTAAAAAAAGATCATTTATTACATAAATGTTTTCATCATATTGCATTAAGAGTCTTGGGTCATAAGGTAGACTATGTTCAGTGTAAAAAAAGAGGATGGTTTAGTCGTATTATTTTAGGGATTGAATAATATTTGTCCATTTTTTTCATATGATATATTAGGTGATGTTATGTCAGAACTTGATGAAGTGAGAAAAAGAATGAATAGACGGAAAGGGAATCAACCACTCACGGATTATCATTTTAAGAAGTTATATAATGGAATGATACGGTTTATGGTTATGATTGTTGTTATTTTATCTTCGTTGATTATTGTGAAAAATCATGATTTAGAGGGAACGATTTTAAATAATAAAATGTTAAACCAAACAATTACAAAAATGTCACAAGTGATACTAGATTACTTACCTCAAGATCATAAAGTCAGTCATGAAGTAACTTATCAACAAATCAAAGATAATTATTATTATAATAATAGTAATGAAGTTTTATCGTTAAGTAATGGTCAAATTACAAATATTACAAAAAAGAATCATCATTATATTATTACAGTGATGAGTGATCAACATGTTCAAATTAAATATGGAAGAATAAAAAACGTTGTTGTTAAAGAAAATCAAAAAATAAAAAAAGGGATGAGTATTGGAAGCTATCAAAATGAATTAACACTTGATTTTAGTTTATCAGGGAAAAAGCTTGATTATGAAACTTATCAAGGGATGGAATAAAGGGATTATCCATCCCTTAACTTTTATTTATTTAGGTTTATCTTATTTTACATGTTGTACCCATGAATATATAGCGACACTTATTTTTGTTTTGTTGCATGAAATGGGTCATTTATTTATGGCTTGTTGTTTCCATTATCAAATTAATCAAGTCAAAGTATTACCATTTGGTGCTTTTTTGTCGTTAGATGATTATGGATATCATTTTGTATATGAGGATATAATGGTTGTTTGTGGTGGTTTATTTGTCAGTTTATTGATGATGCTTATTTGTTATTTTACAGGCTATGAATTTTTTTATACGATTAATCGCGCCATTTTTATTTTTAATTTATTACCTATTTATCCTTTAGATGGCGCAAAGTTAGCTTTGTTGTTAATGAGTTACTTTCTTGATTATTTAAGCTGTCTAAAAATGCAAATTAAATTTTCTCTTTTAACATTATGTATCTGTTTTGTTTTAACGCATGAATTAGGAAAGATGGTTGTACTGAGTTATTTATTAATTCAAAATATAGACTATTTAAAAAATTATCGCTATGTATATATTCAAACAATTTTACATGATAAGATGAAAAAACGAAAATATAAAATTAATAGAAAAGTAACTTATTATCGACCTTATCAAAATTTTTATCTATTTGAAACAAAATCATATTCATTCGATGAAATGAAGTTTTATTTGATAAAATCAATGAAAAAGCGTTGACTTTGGCTGAAATATTGGATATAATGCAAATGTTGTAGACCTCTAGACTACAACCGCACATAAAAGGTATTAAATGCAATAAGCTGCCTTGGTTGGCGAGTCTTAGAAAAATTTATAGGAGGTGCGATATGTACGCAATTATTGAAACAGGTGGAAAACAATTAAAAGTTGAAGCTGGAGATACTATTTTTGTAGAAAAATTAGAAGTTGAAGCAGGAGAAAAAGTGACTTTTGATAAAGTTTTATTAGTAGGAGATGAATCAGTGAAAATTGGTGCTCCTTATGTAGAAGGTGCTACAGTTGAAGCAACTGTTGAAAAACAAGGTAAAGAAAAGAAAGTAACAATCTACAAATATAATGCTAAAAAACATTATCATAAAAAACAAGGTCATAGACAACCTTATACAAAATTAGTTATTGATGCTATCAATGCTTAATCATGATTAAGATTAAGATAATAAAGAAAAAACAAGAAATCAGTTCTATAAAGATTTCTGGTCACGCACAAAGTGACGAATATGGAAAAGATTTAGTGTGTGCAGGTGTGAGTGCAATCGCTGTTGGTGTTTGCAATACTATTGCACAAAAGGGATATCTTGATAAAAAAATGTGTTTTATTAAGATGAAAAATGGTAATATAAGTATAGATATTGTTAAAAGTGATCAAACTTTACAAGTGATTCTAGAGACTCTTGTTATAAGTTTAGAAACGATTAAGGATAGCTATGGTCAATATATTCAGATAATCAATGAGGAGGAATAACATCATGATGTTCAAATTAGATTTACAATTATTCGCTTCTAAAAAAGGTGTAGGGTCAACTAAAAACGGTCGTGATTCTAAAGCAAAAAGATTAGGAGCTAAATTAGCAGATGGTCAATTCGCTACAGCAGGTTCTATTATTTATAGACAAAGAGGAACTAAAATCCATCCAGGTACTAATGTAGGTAAAGGTGGAGATGATACTTTATTTGCTAAAGTTGATGGTGTAGTAAAATTTGAAAGATGGGGAAAAGATAGAAAGAAAGTTTCAGTTTACCCAGCTGCATAATTTAAATCCCTTTCGAGGGATTTTTTTTTAGAAAAGAGGTGGAAATGTGCAATTTATAGATAAAGCTAAAATTTATATCGAAGCAGGTAAAGGTGGAGATGGAACTGTTGCATTCCGTCGTGAAGCCCATGTACCTAAAGGAGGACCTGCAGGTGGAGATGGAGGTAAAGGTGGTAGCGTCATTTTTGAAGCGACAACATCTTTATCAACATTATTAGATTTAAAATATAAACGTGTGTATAAAGCACGTGCTGGTGGTAATGGTATGCCTAAAAAAATGCATGGGGCAGACGCTGGTGATTGTGTTATTAAAGTTCCCGTTGGAACTCAGATTACTGAGGCTGAAACAGGAAAAATTATGGCGGATTTAACTGAGGATAAACAGCACGTTGTACTTGCAAAAGGTGGACGTGGTGGTCGTGGTAATGCGCGATTTGCTACTTCTAGAAATCCAGCGCCACAAATTTGTGAACGAGGAGAACCCGGTGAAAAATTTGATGTTGTTTGCGAATTAAAATTACTTGCTGATGTAGGGTTAGTCGGCTTTCCATCAGTTGGAAAATCAACACTTTTATCAGTTGTTTCACGTGCTCGTCCAGAAATTGCTGATTATCATTTTACAACAATTGTACCTAACTTAGGAGTTGTTCAAGTTAAAGATGGTCGTAGCTTTGTTATGGCAGATTTACCAGGTTTGATTGAAGGCGCTAGTCAAGGGAAAGGATTAGGTCATCAATTTTTACGTCATATTGAAAGATGTCGTGTAATTGTTCATGTTATTGATATGGGGGCAGTAGACGGAAGAGATCCATATGAAGATTACTGTACAATCAACGAAGAGCTTGGACAATACCAGTATCGCTTATTAGAAAGACCACAAATTGTTGTTGCTAATAAGATTGATGAAGAAGGTGCTGAGGAAAACTTAAAACGCTTTAAAGAAAAAGTAGGGGATGATGTTAAAGTTTATCCAATCTCTGCTATTATTCATGAAGGTGTGGATCAAGTTTTATATGCTGTTGCTGATGCACTAGAGAATGCACCTAAATTTGATCAAGAAGAAATTCAAGAAAATACTGTTGTTTATACAATGAAAGAAGAGGAAGCACCATTTGTTGTTCATAATTTAG
This sequence comes from Erysipelatoclostridium sp. AM42-17, assembly GCF_003480255.1. Classification (GTDB taxonomy): domain Bacteria; phylum Bacillota_I; class Bacilli_A; order Erysipelotrichales; family Coprobacillaceae; genus Faecalibacillus. The sequence continues at coordinate 21,230 of NZ_QUIN01000004.1, forward strand.
GAAATGGTCAATGGAATATCACTGGTAAGAAGATTGAACGCTTAGTTTCTATGACGTCCTTAGTTAGTGATGATGCGATTAAACGTTTATCAATTAAAATGAGAAATATGGGAATTGATGAAGCTTTAAGACAAGCTGGTGCTCAAGATGGAGATATTGTTTCTATTCTTGACTTCGAATTTGAATTCTATGATTAACCTTGATTTTGTATCAAGGTTTTTTATTTATCGCTTAATAAAATTATGTTATAATTGTTGAGACAAATTAAACACATATAGGGGATTTTTTGTGTTAAAAATAGTTTATAATATGTATAGGAGTCAAGTATGTATAGTTATATAAAAGGAATCGTTGTTGATTTACAAAGTGATCATATTGTTGTGGAAAATAATGGTATTGGCTATTTGATTTATGTAAGCAATCCCTATGCTTATACAAAAGGCAAAGAAGCCATAGTTTATTTGTATCAACAAGTTAAAGAAGATGGTATTTTTTTGTTTGGTTTTCAAACAGTTGAACAAAAAGAATTATTTTTAAAATTAATTATGGTTAAAGGGATTGGCTGTAAGACAGCCAATACAATGTTAGCGAGTGGTGATGTAAGTAGTATTGTGACTGCAATTGAGACAGCTAATGTTGCGTACCTAAAGAAAATACCAGGTATTGGTCCTAAAGCTGCACAACAAATTATTTTAGATTTACAAGGTAAAATAGTAGGAAGTAAACAAGTTTCTAATCAGGAATTAGAAGAAGCGGGAGAAGTTTTAATTGCTTTAGGGTATAAAAAAGGTGAAGTTGATCGCGCACTTGCTAAATTAATGAATGAGAAGTTGGATACCAATGGTTATGTAAAAAAAGCATTAAGTTTATTAGTAAAATAAAGGAGTAAGTTATGTCAAGAAATGATGTATTAGATCCCAATATTGAAGAAGATGAAGAGAGTTCTTTACGACCAGATAACTTTGATGAATATATTGGTCAAGATAATTTGAAAGATAATTTAAAGGTTTTTGTTGGTGCAGCTAAAATGCGTAATGAGTCATTAGATCACGTTTTACTGTATGGTCCACCAGGATTAGGTAAAACAACAATGTCAATGATTATTGCTAATGAAATGGGTTCTCATATCAAAATAACAACTGGACCAAGCATTGAAAAAACAGGAGATTTGGTAGCTATTTTAACGTCACTAGAACCTGGAGATTTTTTATTTATTGATGAAATTCATCGTTTAAACAAAGTAGTTGAAGAAATATTATATCCAGCTATGGAAGATTTTTGTGTTGATGTTGTTATTGGTAAAGAAGCGTCGACACGTTCTGTACGTATAGATTTGCCACCTTTTACTTTGGTAGGGGCAACAACACGTGCCGGTGATTTATCGGCACCACTTCGTGATCGTTTTGGTATTATTTCGCAACTTCAATATTATAGCGAAGATGATTTAAAAAGAATTATTGATCGTACGAGTCAGGTTTATGGAATGGTTATGGATGATGATGCTAAAGGAGAACTTGCCAGAAGAAGTCGTGGTACACCACGTATTGCTAATAGATTGTTTAGAAGAGTCCGAGATTTTGCTCAGTTTTATGGTGATGAAACCATTACTAAAGAACGTACAATTGAAGCTTTAGAAAGATTAAGAGTTGATAATTTAGGGTTAGATGATGTTGATCATAAGTATTTATTAGGGATTATTCATCGTTTTAAAGGTGGTCCTGTTGGCTTAGAAGCAATTGCAGCTTCTATTGGTGAAGAACCACAAACATTAGAAGATGTTAATGAACCTTATTTATTACAAATAGGATTGATAAAAAGGACACCAAGGGGAAGAATTGTCACGGAAGCAGCATATCGACATTTTAATATTGAACAGGAGTTTTAACTCTTGTTTTTTTTATGAAAAAAATAGAAATTAGTTTACTCCTATTTTTGTTTGTTGTATCTGTTGCTTATCATTATATTCAACCCCAGGAAACAATAGAAAAGATCAACACAAGTCAATCTATTACAGTACAAGTAGTAGGACAAGTGAATCAATTACTGCACTTTGACCATAGTCCAACGATTGGTGAAATTTTTGACCAATTGCACCTTAATAATGATTATCATTTTTCTTTAAATTATGTTTTAGATGATCAACAAATTTTATATTTGCCTCAAGGCGATTACCTTATTTCTCTAAATGAAGCTTCTTTACAAGAATTGATACAAATAAAAGGAATTGGTGAAAAAACAGCACAAAAAATTATTGATTATAGAAATCAAAAAAGATTTGAAACAATTGAAGATATAATGAAAATAAGTGGAATTGGACAAAAAACATATGAAAGAATAAGAGAATATTTTTGCTTATGAAAGGAAAATTATTTTACTGGCTATTGCCTTTTTTGATTCTCTTTTTTATGAAAATGTATCACTGGTGTTTTGTCTTTTTTTTAATCCCTTATTTTTTGTTTTTTAAACGTTATTTTAAAGCTTCTATGATGATTTTGATAGGTATCTTCATGATTGGACTATTTTTTTTCATATCATTACCTAAGCCACTCAATCAAACAGTTATTTCAGGAACAATAGTCAATCAAGATGATAAAAGTATTGTGGTAAAAATGGGTTATCATAAAGTAAAGGTCTATGGTGAATTTGATGATTTTAGAATTTATGATCAAGTGAGATTGAAAATATACAATATGCCTTTAGAAGCGCCAACTAATGATTATGCCTTTAATTATCAACATTATTTGTATAGTATGAATATTTTTAATCAGGCAAAGTGTATTCAGGTTTTAAATCATCATCAAGTTGAACATCCTTATCATTTATTGGAAAAGCGAGTCAATCAAAATAAGCAGACTAAAAGTTTTGTTTCATTATTTGTATTAGGAATTAAAGATGAAACGATGAAGGAAGTTTATCAAAAAATGACTCAATTATCGATTGTTCACATGTTTGCCTTGTCAGGAATGCATTTAACATTATTGAATAAATGGTTAACGAAACTAGGACAAATGTTTTTTCCTCAATCTTTTTTAGAGTATTTGGTTTTAATTATTATGGGGATTTATGTTTATTGGATTCCTTATAATATATCTTTTTTAAGAGCGTATTTGATGATGTTAGGACAGGTATTATTTAAAAAATATTTGAACCAACTTGATATTTTATCGATACTTACTATAAGTATGTTATTTTATAATCCTTATCTTCTCTATAATTTGTCGTTTATTTTTTCATATTTTATGTATTTTATTGTGCTGTTACTTAATCGACATCGTTGGAGTGAATATTATATGATGCTAGGGAGTTTACCGATTTTAATGTGTGTTAATCATCGCATTCCATTATTATCATTTGTTTTATCCGTTGTTTGTGTTCCCTATATAGAACTTTTATATCAGTTTATTTTAAGCTATATGTTATTGGGCCAAATCATGGTACCTCTGTTGTCTTTGAGTATTTGTTTATTAAATTATTTGATTGAGTTTTGTTATGGTATATCTTATAGCCTTCATTTTAGTCATCCTACATTGATGTTTGTAATGGTTTATTACCTTTATTATTTTAAGGGAATAATACGATTAAATAGTCAAAGAACAATAAGAAAAGAATTGATGATGATTTTGGCTTGTCTTGTTGCTTTTTATTTTTATCCTTATTATCGTATGGAAGGTCAAGTTGTGATGATTGATGTAGGTCAAGGAGATTGTTTTTTTATTCAACAGCCATTTAATTTAGGTAATGTTTTAATTGACACAGGTGGACTTAAAAATCGTGATCTAGCAACTGATACCATTATTCCTTATCTTGAAAGTCAAGGTGCAAAATATTTAGATGCTGTATTTATATCTCATGATGACTATGATCATGCAGGAGCATTAGAGAGTTTGTTAGAGCACTTTACGGTAAAGAAAGTTATTAACGATTTTAAAGAGATAAAAATAGGAAAAGTGTTATTTAAACGCCTTTTATTGAATCAACAATATAGTGATGCTAATGATCGGTCTCAAATCATTTATGCAAAAATTCAAGATTTAAAATATTTATTCACTGGTGATATTTCATCTCATGTAGAACAAGATCTTATAGAACGTTATCCTCATTTAAAAGTGGATGTTTTAAAAGTTTCCCATCATGGTAGTCATAGTGCAACCTCTGCTGCTTTTTTAAGAACGATTCAACCTAAAATTGCTTTGATTAGTGTAGGAAAACATAATTTATATCACCACCCTCACTATGAGGTGATACAGCGATTAAAACATTATGGAATACATGTTTATCGAAGTGATGAAATGGGAATGGTTAAAATTATCAGTTATGGTTTCAATCATTATATTTATTCATGACTTTGTTATGTATTTAGTTTATAATGTGATATGGTGATAAAATGATTTTTGTAATATATGGTGAGGAAAGATTGTTGATGGATCAACGTCTTGAAAAGTTAAAAAAAGAATATCAATGTCATGAAGAAATGATGAATTATACTGTTTATGAAGTTGACCGGGATGGTATGGAAGCTGTTTATGAAGATGTGATGACACCTCCATTTTTAAATGAAACAAAAATGGTAGTCATTAAAAAAGCTGATTTTCTTACAACAAAGAAATTGAAGAAAGATAATCAAGATGTTGAGATATTTAAAAAATGTATGGACCAAATTGATGACCATGTTCATCTTGTTATTTTTCATGATAAAAAGAATTTTGATGAAAGAAAGAAAGTCGTCAAGGAATTAAGAAAAAAAGCAAAGTTTTTTGAAGTCAATACATTAAATTATTATAAGGTATCTGATACGACTCGCCAAGCAATCAAAAAAAGGAATGCTACTATTGATGATGATGCATTAGAATTATTAATTGCGCGTACGGGATTAAATCTTTTGAATGTTTCTAATGAGGTTGAAAAACTATGTTTATATACATCACATATTGATTATCATGCAGTCGATATGTTGGTAAGTAAACCGTTAGATGAAAATGTATTTGATTTAACCAGTGCGATTTTAGATAAGAATCGAAAGAAAATATTTGAAGTGTATCATGATTTAATGGTTCTTGAAGAAGAACCAATTATGCTGATTGTATTGATAGCAAATTCAATGCGTCTTATTTATCAAGTCAAATTATTAGATAGAAAAGGATATAATGATCGTGAAATAGCAAAGATATTATCAGTTAATCCTTACCGATTGAAATATGTTCGAAAAGAAGGTACAAAATATGATTTACAAGAGTTATTATCTTATTTGAATGAACTATCGAAATTGGATGTTTCAATCAAAACTGGGAAAATAGATAAGAAAAAAGGATTAGAGTTATTTTTATTAAGAATTTAGGAGTAAAGTATGGAATCATTAAGAGAGTTATTTAAAATTGGATTTGGCCCATCATCTTCGCATACTATGGGCCCTCAAATTGCAGCAAGTCAAGTGAAAACACGATATCCACAAGCATCGAAATATGTTGTTGATTTGTATGGATCATTGGCATTGACTGGAAAAGGACATTTGACGGATTATATTATAAAAAAGACATTAGGTGATCGTACTGAGATACATTTTAAAAGTGAGACTTTACCTTATCATCCTAATGGTATGCGTTTTTATATTTATCGTGAAGATCAATTAATAGATACATTAACAGCCTATTCTATTGGTGGGGGATCGGTTGAATTTGAAAATAGTAAATTGAGTCAAGCTAAACAAGTTTATCCCCATCAAACATTAAAAGAAATCGAAAAGCATATTGAAACAGAAGGTATATCTTTTTATGATTATGTTATGAATTATGAAGATGATAATTTTAAAGCGTATTTGTTTGAGGTTTTAGATACAATGTTTGCATGTGTTCAATCCGGACTATCAGCAGAAGGAACAATACCCGGTAAATTACAATTAAAAAGAGTAGCTAAATCAATGTACCAACAAGCACTGAATACACGCAGAGAAAGTGAAAGAGAACGTTTATTGGTAAGTAGTTATGCTTATGCGGTTTCTGAAGAAAATGCATGTGGACATAAAGTGGTAACGGCACCTACTTGTGGAGCAAGTGGTGTTTTACCGGCAGTTTTGTATTATTGTTATAAACAATTAAATATCCCGCGAAAAGAATTGATTAAAGCCTTAGCAGTTGCAGGATTGTTTGGTAATGTTGTTAAGACAAATGCAACGATTTCTGGCGCTGATGGAGGTTGTCAAGCTGAAGTAGGTACAGCTTGTTCGATGGCTGCTGCAGCTTACGGATGGATTTTAGAATTAAATAATAGTTTAATAGAGTATGCAGGGGAAATGGGACTAGAACATAACTTAGGACTTACCTGTGATCCGGTTGGTGGTTATGTACAAATTCCATGTATTGAGCGTAATGGTTTTGGTGCTTTACGGGCAATAGATGCAGCTTTATATGCGAAACAATTAGGCTATTTAAGAAAAAATAAAGTTTCTTATGATGCTATTGTAAGAGTTATGAAAGAGACAGGAAAAGACTTAAATAGTGCTTATAAAGAAACTTCATTAGGTGGTTTAGCAAAGGAGTTTGGTATTAAAGATGGCGGTTAAGGCATTATATGTACATATTCCCTTTTGTAATCATATTTGCCATTATTGTGATTTTTGTAAAGTCTTTTATGATGAAAAAGTAGCAAATCAATATTTAGATTGTTTGGAAAATGAATTTAAACAACTTTCGATAAATGAATTTGAAACAATTTATATTGGTGGTGGAACACCAAGCAGTCTAAATGAAAAGCAGTTAGTACGTCTGATGAATATCTTTAAACCATATTTAAATTCAGTTAAAGAATATTCAATTGAACTTAATCCAGAAACCATGAATATAAAGAAATTAAGTATCTTAAAAGACGGTGGTATCACAAGGCTAAGCATAGGGGTGCAAACATTTAATGATCAGCTTCTACCTTATATTGGTCGAGTTCATTGTTGTCAAGATGTCTATGATTTAATTAATCAAGCAAAACAATTGGGATTTAAAAACATTTCATTAGATCTGATGTATGGTTTACCTCATCAAACAATAGATGATGTAAAAAATGATTTGTTAACTATTAAATCATTAGATATTCAACACTTATCATATTATTCTTTGATTTTAGAAGATCATACTGTTTTAAAAATTAAAGATTTTGAACCTATTGACGAAGAAATAGAATACCAAATGAATCAACTCATAGATCAAACATTAAAAGAAATGAACTTTAAAAAATATGAAGTATCTAATTATGCTAAAGATGGCTATCAATGCCTTCATAATTTGAAATATTGGCGTTATGAAAATTATGAAGGACTAGGTATTGGAGCATGTGGTAAAGTTGATAATCAAATGAAAGAACATAGTCGCTCTTTAAGTCACTATTTAAAAGGACAATCAATTTTAAAAATTGAAACTTTATCAAAAGAGGATCATATGTTTAATCATCTTATGATGTCTTTAAGACTGGTAGAAGGATTAAATATTGATGTTTTTAATCAATGTTATCAAGTAAACTTTATAGAATATTATCAAGAACCTTTAAATAAACATATTAAGATGAAACATTTGTTTTTGAATCATCATTATTTGAAAGTTAATCCTGATTATTTTTATTTGCTCAATGCAATCTTAGTTGATTTTATTTAGAATAGAAAGGCAGTGGAAATTGCCTTTTTTTGTCTTAAAAAATAAATTTTTAAAAATTAGCACAAGTTGCTTGACAGTGCTAATAAATCATGTATAATGTATTTAGCACAAAGGAAAAAGGAGTGCTAAAGGTGGTGAACTTGATGTTAACAGCAAGACAGTTATTGATATTTAAATGTATTGTTGATGAGTTTATTGAAACTGCTGAACCGGTGGGATCTAAAACTTTAATGACCAAATATCAATTGCCTTATTCTAGTGCCACGATTCGTAATGAAATGAGTTTTCTTGAAGACTATGGATATCTTGAAAAGACACATACTTCATCAGGAAGAATTCCTTCAAAAGAAGGATATCGTTTCTATGTGCACAATTTAGGCAAAGTTGATCTTGATGAAACAACAAAAAATCAAGTTGCGACAATTTTTAATAAGCGTAGAGGTAATCTGACAGATATTGTTCACGAAAGTTGTAATATGTTGAGTGAATTAACGCATCTTACCAGTGTTGCATTAGGAAATTCAGCTAGTGATGATACACTACAAAGAATTACAGTTGTTCCTCTTGAATACGGTAAAGTTACAGCTATTATTATTACAAGTCAGGGACATGTTGAAAACAAGATTTTCCAATTTTCATCTGATGTGGAAATGGAAGATTTAATGAGTTGTGTTAATGTTATGAATGATTTACTTGTAGGTACGCCTATTAATCAGGTTGCGTTTCATTTAGAAAGAGATGTAAGGCCAGTTCTTTCCACGAGTGTTAGACAACATGAAGAATTGTTGAATGCATTTCTAGAAGCTTTTGTTAAATTTGCTTCAAGTAATGTTTATTTCTCTGGAAAAGAAAATATGCTTTATCAACCTGAATACAACGATGTAGATAAGTTAAGAAAAATTGTAAGCGCATTTGAGAATTCGCAAGCTTGGAAAACATTCCAATCACTATCAATAGAAGATGGTGTACAAGTTAAGATTGGTGTTGATTCACCAATTGATGAAATTGGTGATGTTTCAGTTATATCAGCATCATTTAAAACTGGGGAAACGTCAAAAGGATCTATTTCAGTTATAGGACCAACCCGTATGCCTTATGAAAAAGTGGTAGCATTGGTTGAATATATTTCAGCACATATTGAAAAAGCATTTTTAGACGAATTACCAAATGACATTGGAAATAGAGGTGAACATGGTGGCAGAAAAAGATAATGAAACTGTAGTTGAAGAAACAAAAGAAGTTGAAGAAGAAAATACAGTTGAAGAAAATGATAATCAAGAAGCTTCTTTAGAAGATGAAATGAAAGCTCTTCAAGAAGAAGTTGATAAATGGAAAAATGATTATTATAAAGTCTTTGCAGATATGGAAAACTTAAAAAGACGTATGCAAAATGAACATGCAAATAATTTAAAGTTTATGATGCAAGGATTCATCGAACAATTACTTCCTGTAATTGATAACTTTGAAAGATCTTTAGCAGTACAAAATCCAAGTGAAGAAATAAGTAATTTCTTAAAAGGATATGAAATGATTTATAAACAAATTATGACATTGTTAGAAAATCAAGGTGTTAAGGTTATTGAAACCGAAGGTAAGGAATTTGATCCAAATTATCATCAAGCAGTGATGACTGTTAAAGAAGATGGTGTTGAACCAGGAATGATTGTTGAAGAATTACAAAAAGGATATATGTTAAAAGATCGCGTTATTCGTGCATCTTTAGTTAAAGTAAGTGAATAAATAGGAGGAAATGAATATGTCTAAAATTATTGGTATTGACTTAGGAACAACAAACTCATGTGTAAGTGTTTTAGAAAATGGAGATGTTAAAGTAATTGCAAATCCAGAAGGAAATCGTACAACTCCTTCAGTTGTCTCTTTCAAAAATGGAGAAATTATTGTAGGTGAAGCTGCAAAAAGACAAGCAGTAACTAACCCTGATACAGTTATGTCTGTAAAACGTCATATGGGTACAGATTATAAAGAAAAAGTAAATGGTAAAGAATATACACCACAAGAAATTTCAGCTATGATTTTACAAAACTTAAAAGCTACTGCTGAAGCTTATTTAGGTGAAAAAGTAACAAAAGCAGTTATTACAGTACCTGCATACTTCAATGATGCTCAACGTCAAGCAACAAAAGATGCTGGTAAAATTGCTGGTTTAGATGTAGAACGTATTATCAATGAACCAACTGCTGCAGCATTAGCATTCGGTCTTGATAAATTAGATCAAGAACAAAAAGTATTAGTTTATGACTTAGGTGGTGGTACTTTCGACGTATCCATTCTTGATTTAGCTGATGGTACATTTGAAGTATTAGCTACTGCTGGTAATAATAAATTAGGTGGGGACGATTTTGATAATAAAGTTATGGAATGGATCGTTTCTGAATTCAAAAAAGATCAAGGTGTTGATTTATCACAAGATAAAATGGCAATGCAACGTATTAAAGAAGCTGCAGAAAAAGCTAAAAAAGATTTATCAGGTGTAATGCAAACTCAAATTTCATTACCATTCATCTCAGCTGGTGCTGCCGGACCATTACATCTTGAATTAACATTAACAAGAGCTAAATTTGATGAAATTACTCGTGACTTAGTACAAGCAACTGAAGGACCAGTTAGACAAGCATTAAGTGATGCTGGAATGCAACCAAGTGAAATTGATCAAGTGTTATTAGTTGGTGGATCTACTCGTATTCCTGCAGTACAAGAATCAGTTAAGAGATTATTATCAAAAGAACCTAATAAATCAGTAAACCCTGATGAAGTTGTATCAATGGGTGCAGCAATTCAAGGTGGAGTTATTGCTGGTGATGTTAAAGATGTCTTATTATTAGACGTAACACCATTATCATTAGGTATTGAAACAATGGGTGGAGTTATGACTGTATTAATCGAACGTAATACAACAATTCCAACTACAAAATCACAAATCTTCTCTACAGCTGCTGATAACCAACCTGCAGTAGACATCAATGTCTTACAAGGTGAAAGATCAATGGCTAAAGATAATAAACAATTAGGTTTATTTAAATTAGACGGTATTGAACCAGCACCTAGAGGTGTTCCTCAAATTGAAGTTACATTCTCAATTGATGTTAATGGTATCGTTAATGTAAAAGCTAAAGATTTAAAAACTCAAAAAGAACAATCAATTGTTATTCAAAATTCTACTGGATTATCTGATGAAGAAATTGACCGTATGGTTAAAGAAGCAGAAGCTAATAAAGCAGAAGATGATAAAAAACGTAAAGATATTGAAACAAGAAATAAAGCTGAACAAATGATTAATGAAATTGATAAAGCATTAGCTGAACAAGGTGATAAAATTGATGCAACTCAAAAAGAATCAGCTGAAAAATTAAAAACAGAATTAAAGACTGCTTTAGATAACAATGATATGGCAACATTAGAAGCTAAAATGAGTGAATTAGAACAAATGGCTCAACAAATGGCATCATATGCATATCAACAACAAAATCAACAAGGACCAACTGGTGAAACTACATCTAATAACAATGATGACAATGTTGTAGATGCTGATTTTGAAGAAAAGAACTAGAAGTTTAAAACCAAGGTTCCACCTTGGTTTTAAAACTGTTATGAAAGGGTGAAATTATGGCAAATAAAAGAGATTATTATGAAGTCTTAGGTATTAATAAAGGGGCTTCTGCTGATGAAATCAAACGTGCTTATCGTAAAAAAGCAAAACAATATCATCCTGATGTCAATAAAGAACCTGATGCTGAAGAAAAATTCAAAGAAGTACAAGAAGCTTATGATGTATTGTCTGATGATAATAAAAAAGCTGCTTATGATCGATATGGTCATGCAGCATTTGAACAAGGAGCTGGCGGTGCAGGTGGTTTCGGTGGCTTCGGTGGTTTCGAAGACGTTGATTTAGGTGATATATTTGGTTCATTCTTTGGTGGGGGATCACGTCGTCAAAGATCAAATGGTCCTCGTCGTGGTGATGACCACTTAATGAGAGTAAATATTGGTTTTATGGAAGCTGTTAATGGTGTTAAAAAAGACATTAAAGTCACATATGATGCACCATGTAGTCATTGTCATGGAACGGGAGCTAAGAATCCTAATGATGTAACAACTTGTCCACATTGTCATGGTACAGGTACTATTTCACAACAACAATCTTCTCCATTTGGAACTTTTGTTACACAAACAACATGTCCAGATTGTAATGGTACTGGTAAAATTGTTAAAGAAAAATGTCCACATTGTCATGGTAAGGGATATAATAATAAAACAGTGACTGTTTCTTTAGATATTCCTGCTGGTATTAACGATGGTCAACAATTAAGAGTATCTGGAAAAGGTGGTCGTGGAGCAAACGGCGGACCTAATGGTGACTTATTTGTAGAAGTACATGTACAAAGTCATCCACATTTTGTTAGAAATGGTCGTAATATTCATATTACTGTACCTATTTCAAGTGTTGATGCAACTTTAGGATGTGAAGTCGATGTGCCAACAGTGCAAGGTGATGTCACATTAAAAATTCCTGCAGGAACTCAATCTGGTACTGTTTTACGATTAAAAGGTAAAGGAGTTAAAGATTTACGTGGTTCAAGTTATGGAGATCAAATGGTGACTATTGAAGTTAAGATTCCAACAAAATTATCAAGTAAAGAAAAAGAATTGTACGAACAATTAGCTAAACATGCTAAGAAAAAAGAATCAATTTTTGAAACATTTAAAAATCAATTTAAACGATAAGAGTGGATTCACTCTTTCGTTTTTGTTTACAAATAAATAAAATAAGTATACAATGAATATGCAAATAAAATAATACTTCGGGGCAGAGTGAAATTCTCTACTGGCGGTAAACTCCGCGAGCCATAAAGGCCGAACTGGTGAAATTCCAGTAGCAACAGTTATAGTCTGGATGGAAGAAGTCTTTTTTTGTTATACTTCATAAGCAAAAAACGTACCTAGAAGATTATTTTAGGTGCGTTTTTCTTTGAAGGAGGTATTGAAAATGGAAACAAAGAAAATTACAACAGTAGGTATGCTTTGTGCGATGGCAATGATTGTTAATCTAATCATATCATTTCCAATTGTGCCTATGGTGTCTTTTCTAAGGTATGATCCTAAAGACATTTTAATTATTATCGGTGGATTTATTTATGGTCCAATGACATCTTTAATCATGAGTTTTATTTGTTCAATATTTGAACTTTTAGTTAGGGGTGGAAACATTCTAGATGTCATTATGAATATGGTTTCAACATGTTCATTTGCTTGTATGGCTGCTTTTATTTATAAGCGTCATCACCATCAAAAAGGAGCAAACATAGGTCTTATTTGTGGCGTTATTCTTACAACAGTGAGTATGTTAATATGGAACTACATTGTGACACCTATTTATTATGGGATGCCAAGAAGTGCTGTCGTTGCTATTCTTTTACCTGGTATATTACCATTTAATTTAATCAAAGCAACAATGAATGCTGTGGTAACATGGTTTTTATATAAACCACTTATGAATATTTTAAGAAGAACAAATTTGGTGGAATCTTCTTTACATCAACAAAAAGTGTATAAAGGATACATTATTGTTGCAGGAATGATCTTTATTACAGCTATTTTATTTATTTTAGGTTATCAAGGAATAATATAGGAGGAATTTTGAAATGGAATTTTTAGAAGCAAAAAGTATAATGGATAAAAAATTAGGTGATTGGAAAATTATGGCTCTTGCAAGTTGCGTGGACAATTATCCAATGGTAAGAAATGTAAGTTGTGTTTTTTATAATGATAAGATTTATTTTAAAACTGATAAGAATTTTAGAAAAACACAGCAGTTATTTAAAAATAATCGTGTAGCAATGTGCTTTAATGGTGTTCAAGTAGAAGGAATAGCACTAAATAAAGGATTGGTTATTGATGAACCCGGACGTATTTTTGAAAAGAAATACAAACAATATTTATGGCAAAGTTATAATGCTTATAGTCATGAAGATACTGAAATATTAATTGAAGTAACACCTGAGTTTGTTGAAATTTGGGATGAAGATGAAAATCGTCAAGCCTTTCAATTATTTATTGATTTTAAAAAGCAATCAGTAGAATATAAACCATATGACTAAAAAAGGAACGGTTTATTAAACCGTTCCTTTTAAAGAAAATAAAAACAGCATTAATGCTGTTATTTATATTCCTTAAGCTGATTTTCTTAAAGTTCTTAATTCTTTAGCAGAGATTCTAACTTTTGTAGGTTTACCATCTACTAAAATAGTAGCTTTTTGTAAATTCACGTTCCATCTTCTTCTAGTTGAGTTTAATGCATGTGAACGTCTGTTCCCAGTCATAGGTCCTCTACCGCTGATTTGGCATTTTCTTGACATGTCGTAATCCTCCTTTTTTAGTAGTTGCTTTACGTACTGGACTATAATATCATTTATTTATACAAAATGCAATTGTTTTTTTTGAAAATTATGTTATTATTTGCTAGGACTTTTCTTTGGCAGATGAAGTCTAGTTATATAAATTGTAAATGATTGATAATTAAGGTATAATAATTAAGTAAATATATCATAAAATCATTTAGAAGGAGGAATTTTTGGATGATTGAAAAGAATACAAGTTTAGGCGATATCAATATTTCTTTAGATGTTGTTGCTACTGTTGCCGGTGGTGCCGCTACAGAATGTTATGGTGTTGTTGGTATGGCTAGTCAAAAGAAACTTAAAGATGGTTTTTTTGAATTATTAAAAAAGGAAAATTATTCAAAAGGAATTATTGCTCGTGATGGAGAAACAGGGCTTATTTTAGATTTATATGTTATTTTAGGCTATGGTATTAAAATTAACGAAATTTTAGTTGAAGTTCAAAAGAAAGTAAAATATGTTGTTGAATCAACTTTAGATGTAAAAATTGAAGCAGTAAATGTATACGTACAAGGGCTTCGTAATATTGAATAATGGAGGATCATATGAAAGTCATTACAGGTGAATTATTAAAAGAAATGATTTTATGCGGAGCAAATACGTTACATAATAATCATTTAGAAATTGATGCTTTAAATGTTTTCCCCGTACCTGATGGGGACACTGGTACAAATATGTCAATGACATTTAATGCTGGTGCTAAAGAAGTAAAAGATTTAAAAAGCAATGATGTTTATGAAATTGCAAAAAAATTATCTAAAGGTTTATTGATGGGAGCACGTGGAAATTCAGGAGTTATTCTATCACAAATTTTTAGAGGGTTTGCGATGGCATTAGAAGGTCATCAAGAAATAGATGCTCTTTTACTTGCAAAAGCATGGCAAAGTGGTGCTAAAGTTGCTTATAAAGCCGTTATGCGTCCAGTAGAAGGAACAATTTTAACTGTTATCCGTGAATCTAGTGAAAAAGTTGTTGAATATGCTAGAGAAGGTATGGAAGTAGAAGATGTGTTATCTTACTTTGTTAAAGAAGCAGAAGCATCATTAGAAAGAACACCAGAATTATTACCAGTTTTAAAAGAAGTAGGTGTTGTAGATAGTGGTGGTGCTGGTCTATTACTTGTATTAACTGGATTTATGGCTGGATTACAAGGAGATCGTGTTGAATTTGTTGATGTAACAGGTGGAGCACAAACTAATGCTGGAACTAATTTAGAAGGTAAAGAAGAAGGATTTGGATATTGTACAGAATTTATTATCCGTTTAAATCCATCATTAATTGAAAAGTTTTCAGAAGATCAACTTAAAAAGGAATTATCATTAATTCCTGGAGAAAGTATTGTTGTTGTACAAGATGAAGATATTGTAAAAGTACATGTTCATACTTTAAAACCAGGTAATGCTTTAAATATTGCCCAAAGATTTGGAGAATTTGTTAAATTAAAAATCGAAAATATGCAAGAACAAGCTGATACTCTTCAAGCTAATGCGGGAAGTATTGTTGGTGTTGATGATAATGATGCCGGTGTTCAAGAAGCTAAAGAAACAGCAGTCATTGCTGTTTGTGCAGGAAAAGGAATTGAAAATGCATTTTTAGAATTACATTGTGATTATATTGTAAGTGGTGGTCAAACAATGAATCCATCTACTGAAGATATGGTTGCAGCAGTAAAAAAAGTAAATGCTAAAAACGTTATTATTTTACCTAATAACTCTAATATTGTGATGACAGCACAACAAACTGCAACAATTTTAGAGGGAGAAGTAAATGTTATTGTTATTCCAACAAAAACAATTCCTCAAGGATTATCAGCATGTATCATGTTTAATCCAGATGCTTCACTAGACGAAAATATTGATGAAATGAAAGAAGCAATGAGTAATGTTAAAACTGGTCAAGTAACATTTGCGATTAAAGATACAAATATTGATGGTGTAGAAATTAAAGCAAATGATTATATGGCATTAGTTGAAAAAGATATTGTTGCTTGTGTGGATAATAAATTAGATGCTTTAAAAGTATGCTTAGATAAATTAATTGATGAAGATTCAGAGTTAGTTACTTTAATTGTTGGTGAAGATGTTAATGATGAAGAAGTTGAAGAAATTGAAAGTTATATCGAAGATAACTTTGAAGCTGAATTAGAACTTATTGAAGGTAAACAACCTGTATACTCATTTATTATTGGTGTAGAATAATATATTAAAAAAACGTTGATATAATCAACGTTTTTTTAATGTTGTTAGAATTTAAATTTAAATATCTAACAGAATTTAAACTTATGAAAGGAAATATTGATTCAAATATTCTTCTAAACATAAGTTTTTTTATGATTTTAGTTGCTTTTTTCCTACATATCTATAATGCTATGGTTCATTGTTAATACCAGTGATATTTTTTTGCATTCAGGATAATGTCTAATAAAGTCGTATGTATAAGCATGTTGTTCAAGCCAGTGATAAACGGTGTCTTTTGAACAGACAGTAGTATCAGCATTAATATCAACGGCTATATTATGTTCGTGCTCACTTATGCGAGGTATGACAACACATTGAAGAGCGAGTTTTCTAACTGTTAGATGATGTTTCTAATGGCATTTTATAATCATTAGGTATGTAATTTTACTATTTACGGGTACCAGATTTCAAGTAACTGTATCTGTTTGATAATGAGATGTGTATAAATGATTAACAATACGAATATCAGTTACAATTAGTATTTGAAATTTAATCAAAAAGAAAATAACAGCAATGAATAATCTTTTAAAATTTTTTATTTTTGTCATCGTGAAAACTATAACAAAGAGATATTAAAAAAACAGAATAAAAATTTCTTAGATTTTTTAAAGATGATCTCATTTTTTTATATAGGATTTTTATTTTTGAGAATTTAATAGATTTTTATATTTGATATAATAGGTTTAGATGAAAAGGAAATGGTATTGTGTTTAAAAGAAGTAAAAAAAGAATTATAGAAAAATTTATACAAGGATGGGTTTTAGTACTCCTCGTTATTTTGACAGTGAGTATGATGTTTAATGTTAATTCAATTCAGGGGAATGCTCGTGTTATTAACTATGCCGGTATTATCAGGGGTGCTACTCAAAGGGTGATTAAACTAGAAATTGCAGGTCAAAGTAACGATGATTTAATTGTATATTTAGATGATATTTTTGATGGATTAATGCATGGTGGAGGAAAGTATGATCTTACGATTTTACCAGATAAGTCATATCAAAATAAATTAAAGCATTTGTATACTTCTTGGAATAATATAAAAAAAGAAATTAATGAAAATAGAAGTACACATTATGCTAATTCTCATATTATTTCTATGAGTGAGGATTATTTTCAACAGGCAGATCAAACTGTAAGTGCGGCAGAAGACTATTCTCAAAGATGTGCAACAAAATTAAGAAAGATAGAAGATGGATTGATTATTGTTATTACGATTATGATAGCTATATTAATTAAAGAATCAATTTCACCCTTTATTTTAGTAAAAAATAATAGTAAACTTAATAAAAAAGCTTATTTAGATTTAGCTACAGGATTGCCTAATCGTAGTTCTATCGAAGAATTAATTCGTCAATATCAATATTACTATAAAGGTTGTTTTGCTATCGTTATTTTTGATTTAAATGATTTAAAGGAAACAAATGATTCTTTAGGACATATCTCAGGAGATAAATTAATCAGTAGCTTTGCTCATATTATTCGTAAAGTGATTCCTAAAAAACACTTTGTAGGAAGATATGGTGGTGATGAATTTATTGCAATTTTAGAAAATGTAAATTCACAAGATTTAAAAAAGATGATTAAAAATATCCAAGAAGAAGTAGCAAAACAAAATAAAAAAGATTCGACAGTCTATATTGATTTTGCCTGTGGGTATGCTCTTTCTAATCAATATCCTCAAGAAGATATAAGGTATATTCTAAGTCGAGCAGATAAAAATATGTATATTACAAAGGAAAAAATGAAAGAAGAAAGAAAGGAGAAAATGTGATATGAAAGATGACTTTATAGCATGGATAAAAAATCATCAA
This sequence comes from Erysipelatoclostridium sp. AM42-17, assembly GCF_003480255.1. Lineage (GTDB taxonomy): Bacteria > Bacillota_I > Bacilli_A > Erysipelotrichales > Coprobacillaceae > Faecalibacillus. The sequence continues at coordinate 39,328 of NZ_QUIN01000004.1, forward strand.
AATGATGAATATCAAGTTGAACAAGTTGATCAAGATGTTATTCAATTAAATTCTGATTATGGTAAGTCTACAATTCGTTTTACCGATATTGAAGAAAGTACAGTTGTTGAATTTACAATTGTTTCTAATAAAGATGAAACTGTGAAGTTTTATCTTCATTTTGAATTAAAAGATGAAGGTCATGCAAAGCAATTATATGATGAAATGGTAGAAACACTTGTAGCTTTAAAGAACCATAAAACAATTGAAGTCTTGCTTTCTTGTTCGGCAGATTTAACAACTTCTATGTTTGCTCAAATGCTAAATGAGACAGCACAATCATTACATCTTGATTATCATTTTAATGCAGTATCTTATTTGAATATTTATGAAGAAATAGAAAAATATGATGCAGTGATGATTGCCCCACAAATAGGTTATATGTTAAAAAAATTACAAGATACTTTACCTGATAAATTAGTATTACAAATTCCTACAGCGCTATTTGCTGCATATGATGCTTTTCAAACAATTCAGTTTATTCAAGATGAATTAACAAATTTTAATAAATTAAGAAAAAAACAAAAAGAAGAACGATGTGTTCATTGTATGCAACATAAAAAACGTATTTTATCTATTGCTATTTTGAGAAATCAAACACAAACAAGAATTTATTATCGTTTATATGATAAGTCAAAGATAATAGATGAAAATTTAATAATTAAGCAAATAATGAATATATATGATTTATATGATATTATTGATACTATTTTATTAAAACATCAATATATTGATTTGATTGGTATTGCATCTCCAGGAATAGTAAGTGATGATAAACAACTAAAAGATCCTACAACAGAAAAATATATTGATATGAAACAAGATTTTGAAGAGAAATATCATACGCCAGTCTTTGTTTATAATAACGCTAATGCAGCAGCCGTTGGATTTTCTTTGGAACATCAAGAATATAAAAACATCATTTTTCATTCACAACCATTTGGTTTTGGAGTAGGTGGTCAAGGTATTATTGCTAATGGAAGAATCATTACTGGGAAAAATGGATTGGCCGGTGAAGTTAAATATTTTCTTGAAAGAATGCAGCTATCTGATGATTGTCATAAATTGATTTTAAATGAACAAGGAGCAATTGAAGTTGTAACGAAAGCATTACTTCCAGCCATTGCTTTAGTAGGACCAGATGCAGTTGCTATTCGTTCACCAATGACACCTGACATGAATGAAATTAAATGTCATTTAGCTTCTTTTATTCCAAAAGAATTTTTGCCTGAATTTTTCTATATTAAAGAGGTAAGTTCATATATGTTAGATGGACTTACAAAATTATGTCTTGATTGTATTGGGGAAAAATAATATGGATAAAATTATATTTTTTGATATTGATGGAACACTAGCAGTTCGTGGGGAAATACCGGAGTCTAATTTAAAAGCATTAAAATTATTAAAAGATAAATCACATAAGACTTTTATATGTACCGGTAGAGCGCCATTTTATGCAAAAAAACTATTTGGTCATTTAGTTGACGGAATTGTTTGTTGTAATGGTAGGTATATTTTGTATCAAAATAAAAAACTTCATGGTGAAGCTTTTAGCCGGGATGAATTACGAACATATCTAGATTTACTTGATAAAAATAATTTGGGTGCTTTACTTGTTAGTGATGATTGTTCTATGGCTTATCATTTAAGTGATGAAGAAATAGAACAAGCTAAAAAAGAATATGGGAAAATAAGAATTCAACCTTATGATGACAAAATTACGGTTTATACACTTGATATTTATTATCGAGATAGAGAACGCTATTTAAATATGGTGAACGTATTTAAAGAGAATTTGGTTATTAATGATCATGGTGGTATTGGAAACTGTGATTGTTCAACCATTGGATTTGATAAAGGAGATGGCATTGCTTATATTTTAAAATATTTTAAAATATCTAAAAATGATGCTTATGCATTTGGTGATGGTGAAAATGATCGTGCTATGTTTAGAGAAGTCAATCACGGAATAGCTATGGGTAATGCTGTTGATTCATTAAAAAACGTAGCAACTTATATTACCGATAATGTTGATCAAGAAGGTATTACAAAAGCATTAAAACATGAAAAACTCATATAAAAAACTTAGGTTTAAATTGAATTTAACCTAAGTTTTTTTTACGCATTGATTAAATCTTTAACAACTTCACCAGCAACAATCAGTCCTGCTACAGATGGAACAAAAGCGATGCTTCCTGGTATGTCGCGACGATCTAAACAGTTTCTTGTTACACCAGGAGGGCATATACAGTGATTACGACAACTAATAGACATATCCTCAAGTGGTCTAATTGGTTTTTCTTTAGAATAGACAACTTTTAATTTTTTTATATGACGTTTTTTTAATTCTCTTCTCATTACCCTTGCTAGAGGACAGATACTTGTTTTATAAATATCACTCACTTCAAATTGAGATGGATCAAGTTTATTACCAGCCCCCATACAACTAATAATGGGAATTTGTTTTTCTTGAGCCAAAACAGCAAGTTCAATTTTTGCTGTTACTGTATCTAAGGCATCAATGATATAGTCATATTCTTCAAATGGGAAAGTATCTTTATTTTCTGGTAAAAAGAATGTTTTATAGGTATTGATACGGCATAAAGGAAAAATGTCTTTAATATGTTCTTCCATTACATCAACTTTATATTTTCCAACGGTTTTTCTAGTTGCAATAAGTTGGCGATTAATATTAGTTAGGCATATGCGATCATCATCAATCAAATCAAAATGTTGGACACCACTACGAGCAAGTGCGTCAACAACATACCCACCAACACCACCAATGCCAAAAATAGCAACATGTGCTTTCTTTAATTTTTCAATTCCATCTTGTCCTATAAGTAATTGCGTTCTTGAATATTGATTTGTCATTTTAATCTCCTCTAATTTACTTTATTAGTATAGATAAAAAAGATGAAATTGTAAATACATACTTTGCCTATCTACATACTATGATATACTTTATAAGTAATTCTTATGTATATGATTAGTAATGGAAATTGTTTGTCAATTATCAAATTAATATAATAATGAATGTAAAAGGAGTGATTATATGAAAGACGTTATGTTAGTAACTGGCGCTGGTCAAATTAGTATGGCTATTGCCAGAAGAATTGGTTATGGAAAAAAGATTGTTTTAGGAGATAAAAATATTCATAACGCAAGGACAATTGCTGAGACAATGAATAATGCAGGATTTGATGTGGAGCCGTTTGAAATGGATTTATCATCAAGAAGTTCAATATTGGAAATGATTGAATTTGCTAGAAGCTTTGGAGATATTGCTTACTTAATTAATGGTGCTGGTGTTTCACCATCACAGGCACCAATTGAAGCTATTTTAAAAGTAGATTTATATGGAACAGCAGTTTTGTTAGAAGAAGTTGGTAAAGTAATAAAAGAAGGTGGTGTGGGTGTAACCATCTCTAGTCAATCAGGACATCGTATGAAACAACTGACATCACAAGAAGATGAGTTGCTTGCTACAACACCAACCGAAGAATTGCTAAATCTTGATATGTTACAAGTAGAAAATATCCATGATACTTTACATGCATACCAATTAGCAAAACGTTGTAATGAAAAAAGAGTGATGTTTGAATCAGTGAGATGGGGACAAAAAGGGGCTAGAATTAATTCTATTTCTCCAGGTATCATTGTTACACCTTTAGCTGTTGATGAGTTCAACGGTCCACGAGGAGATTTTTATAAAAATATGTTTGCTAAATGTCCGGCTGGAAGACCAGGAACTGCAGATGAAGTGGCTAATGTGGCTGAACTAATTATGTCAGATAAAGGAGCATTTATTACTGGTTCAGATTTCTTGATAGATGGTGGTGCAACAGCATCTTATTTCTATGGACCATTAAAACCAGAAAAATAATAGAAAGAAGGTAAAAATATGGCTATTAGTGAAAATGCAAAAAAATATCATGAAAGAATGTTTCCGGGATATGAATCTCAATTATTAAAAACTGATCCTGAATTTATAGAATTATTTGATAACTTTGCTTTTGATGAAGTTGTTAATCAAGATGATTTAGACGATAAAGTAAGAATGAAAGCGATTCTTGCTACTTTAATTGGATGTCAAGGTATTGATGAGTTTAAGGCAATGTTAAAAGCTGCTTATCAATTTGGAGTAACTCCTGTAGAAATGAAAGAAATTGTATATCAAGGAGTTGCATATTTAGGAATTGGTAGAGTCTTTCCTTTTTTACATGCAGTTAATGATTTTTGTAAAGCACAAAATATTGCTTTACCTTTAGAAGGACAATCAACAACAACGCCACAAAATCGCTTAGAAAAAGGTATTCAAGCGCAGGTTGATATTTTTGGTGAAGGGATGAGAGAATTTTATAAATCTGGTCCTGAAGAATCAAGACATATTAATCACTGGTTGGCTGATAATTGTTTTGGAGATTATTATACACGTCATGGTTTAGATTATAATGAAAGAGAAATGATCACATTTTGTTTTTTAGCAGCTCAAGGTGGATGTGAACCACAATTAACATCTCATGCAGCAGCAAATATGAAAATAGGTAATGATAAAGCTTTTCTTATTAAAATTATTTCTCAATGCTTGCCATTTATTGGATATCCTAGAAGTTTAAACGCATTACGTTGTGTAAATGAAGCATGTAAGTAGGAAATAAAAATGAAAAAATTAGGATTTGGCTGTATGCGTCTGCCGATGAAAGGTGAAGACGTGGATTATGAAGAATTTAATAAAATGATTGATTTGTATATGGCTGAGGGATTTTCATATTTTGATACAGCGCATGGTTATTTACAAGGAAAAAGTGAAACAGCATTAAGAGATTGTCTGGATGCTCGTTATCCTAGAGAAAGTTATACTTTAACAAATAAGTTATCTGTTCATTTTTTTAATAAAGAGGAAGATATACGCCCATTATTTAAGGAACAATTAGAAAAAACAGGTTTTGATTACTTTGATTATTATTTAATGCATGCGCAAGATCAACAAATTTATCAACATTTCCAAAAATGTCATGCTTATGATGTGGTTAAACAGTTAAAAAAAGAAGGAAAGATTAAACATATCGGTATTTCTTTTCATGATCGTAGTGAAGTATTAGAACAAATACTGACAGAACATCCTGAAATCGAAGTTGTCCAAATTCAACTTAATTACGTTGATTATCATGATGCTGGTGTTCAAAGCAAAAAAGTATATGATGTATGTCGTCAATTTAATAAACCAGTATTAATTATGGAACCTGTCAAGGGTGGTGGTTTAATTCGTTTACCAGATGAAGCAAAAAAGGTACTAGATCAGTTAAATGGAGACAGTTATGCTAGTTATGCTATTCGTTTTGCGGCTTCATTTGATGGTGTATTCCAGGTCTTATCAGGAATGAGCACTTTTGAACAAATGAAAGATAATCTTAGTTATATGAAAGATTTTGTTCCTTTTTCAAAAGATGAATATGCCGCTGTGTTTAAAGTAAGCCATATATTAAAATCCATGGGTGGTATTGCTTGTACAGGTTGTCGTTATTGTGAAGATGGTTGTCCAAAGAAAATCAAGATACCCGATTTATTTGCTTGTTTTAATGCTAAAAAGCAATTTAATGATTGGAATAGTGATTACTATTATGGTGTCCATACTAAATCTAATGGAAAGGCCAGTGAATGTTTACAATGTGGACAATGTCAAAGAATATGTCCACAACATTTACCTATTATTGAGTATCTTAAAGACGTAGCTATAACATTTGAAAAATAAAATGATGAAGTTTATTCATCATTTTATTTTATCAGTTATAATATTTTTAGGAGATGATTAAATGTATAAACAAATGCAATACTTTATTTCGGTAGTCAATACAAAAAGTTTTACTAAAGCAGCTGAAGAATGCTTTATTTCACAATCTGCTATATCTCAACAAATTAAATCTTTAGAAGAAGAATTAGATGTTAAACTTCTAGTAAGAAATAAAAAAGCAATTTCTTTAACACCGGCAGGAGAATATTTTTATCATCATTGTAAGGATATTGTACAAGAAGTATATGAGTTATGTAAAAAGACAAAAGAAATAGAGGAAGATGAAAATGTATTAAAAATAGGTTATCTAAGAGACTATCATGGTAAGGAGATAAGAGAGTCAATTATAGAGTTTTCTAATCTTTATCCTCATGTTTCCATTGAGTTGAAAATAGGTAATCATGAAGAATTATATAATTATTTAGTTAATGATGATTTAAATTTAATTATTAGTGATCAAAGAAGGACTTTTCATGATGATTATATTAATTATCATCTTTTACATATGGATTGTTATGTAGAAATTTCTAATCAACATCCTTTAAGCAATCAAACAAAACTTGACGTACAAGATTTAAAAAAAGAAACGTGCATACTTGTAGCATCTAAAGAACAACAAGAAATAGAACAAGAGTTTTATAAAAATATCATCGGTTTAAAAGGAAAATATATTTTTGTAGATGGAATAGAAGAAGCTAGATTATTGGTTACAATCAATAAAGGCTTTATGCCAATTGAATACGCAAATAAACCTCAACTTGCTTCAAAACAAATTAAAGCTATTCCTTTGTATCGTCATCAAAAACCAATTCAAAGAAATTATTGTGCTTTTTGGAAAAAAGAGAATTCTCAATACTATGTAGAAGAATTTGCTGAATTATTAAGAAATAAACTTAGAGAAAAACATCAAGAATCATAATGATTAGAAAAACTTATTTATTTCATTAGTAATGAAAATTGTTTATATTAAGCAATCTTTTATAATGATAATGAAAGAGGTGGAATGTAATGAGTAAAAATTTAATTGTTTATTTTTCTAGAAAAGGCGAAAATTATGTAGCAGGTAATATTGTTGATTTACCTCAAGGAAATTGCGAAGTTCTTGCTAAAATGATACATGAATTAATTGATAGTACGTTATTTCAAGTAAAAACAGTACATAGTTATCCTCAAGATTATCATCAATGTACTGCTCAGGCAAAAAAAGAATTACTAAATCAAGAAAGACCTAAAATACTAGATTATGTTCATCGGTTCAATCAATATGATCATATTATCTTATGTTATCCTAACTGGTGGTCTACAATGCCGATGGCTATGTTTACTTTTTTACAAACACATGATACAACTGGTAAGCATATTTATCCATTATGCAGCCATGAAGGCAGTGGTATGGGCGTAAGTGAAAATGATATAAAAAAATTATGTCCTCAAGCTATCGTTCATCAAGGACTTGCAATTAGAGGTAGCCAAGTACATGATAGTTTACAAGAGGTTAAGGATTGGTTAAATGCTAATCATTTATAAGCGTTCACATAAGTGAGCGCTTTTTTGAACTTTTAATTCTTGTTTTGAAAAATATAATAAAAGAATGATGAACTTTTTTTCCTACTTATTGTATAAAACTATGGATTGTATATCTAGTGTGATATAAAAAGAGTGAAAGGAAGATGTATATGAATCAAGAAGAACTTTTGCAATTAGAAAATGAATTATCTTTTGAGTCATTTTGCCATAAAGATGCTTTTTATGTTGGTCAAATGATAATAAAAAAAATAACCCAAGAACGATTAAAACCTGTTAGAATAAGAGTAGTGATGAATCACGATATTGTTTTTCAATACTTGATGGATGGTAAAACAGGAACAAAGTGGTTAGATTATAAACAAAATACATTAGAAAAATATCAACATAGTACTTATTATGTGTACAAACAACATCAAGATGATCAGTTGTTTCAAGATGAAGAATTAAAAAAAGGATATGTGATATGTGGTGGTGGTTTTCCACTTATTGTTAAGCATCAAATAATCGGCGGCATCTACGTTTCCGGTCTTGAACATGATCAAGATCATCAAGTAATTGTAGATGTTTTAAAGGAGTATAAAAATGAAAGCATTAGTAAGTGATATAGATCATACTTTAGTCTTTGATGGACGAATTAAAGAAGATGATGAAAAGGCAATAAAAAAATATCAAAAAAATCATTTATTTGGCGTGTGTACAGGCAGACCGTTATGTGCTTTAGATGATGTAAAAAAATTAGATTTAGATTTTTATATTTTATCTACTGGAGCTTTAATTCTCGACAAAAGAATGAATATAATCCAACATACCCCTATGAATAAAGAAACAGCAAAAAATATCTTTTTAGATTATTTTAATCAAGCAGATATGATTATTCAAACAGGGAATAGAGATATCTTTTATGCAACGTTTAATGAAGAAAATCATTCATATTGTCAAATTGTACATCATTTTAAAGAAGTAGAACACGAAGTTATTTATAGCGTTTCTTTGATTTTTAAAGATGAGATGACAACAAAAAAAGAATTAGATTCAATTTATCGTTATGGCGACGTTATGCCTTTTCAAAATAAAAATTCTATTGATATAGTTAGTAAAGATTGTTCTAAAGGACAAGGTATTAAAGAAATTAAAAAGGCATTACAAATAGAACATATCAGTGGTATAGGGGATTCATACAATGATCTTCCGTTATTTGAGGCAAGTGATTATTGTTTTACATTTCATAGTTCACCATCTGATTTAAAGGATAAAGTTGATGTATGTGTTAATAACATTGAAGAAGCGATTGGATTGTTAGAAGGTGTGGAATAATGGAAAAGAAATGTTTTTTCTTTGATATTGATGGAACTTTAACGATAAAAGAAACAGGGGAAGTACCCTTATCAGTGAAAGAAACAATAAAGAAACTAAAAGAAAAGGGACATTTTGTTTGTATTGCGAGTGGCAGAGCTTATTATAAAGTTAAGGATTTTGCCCGTGAAATGGGGATTGATTATGTTGTGGCTAATGGTGGGGCAGCTTTGGCTGATCATGGAAAATTAGTTGAAAATGAACCATTAAATCGTGAAAAAGCATTAGCATTATGCAAACAAGCTAAAGAGTTAGGTTGTGGTGTATTGGTTGCTTTCGACGACAGTATTAAAGTTATGATGAATGATCATCAATTTATTGAACAGGTAGGTAAGCGGCAAGAACCTACAGAATACATTTACGATCCAAAATTATCTTTTGATAAGTTGGAAAACATTTACAAAGTTTATGTGGCTATTAGTCAAGAGGATGAACCTTTACTTACAACAAGAAAAGAATTAGGCTATTTAAGATTTGTTCCTTCTTATTTGACTTTTCAACATGATAAAAAAGATCAAGGTATTAAAAAAATGATAGACTATATTGGTGGTAGAGATGATCAAGTTGTCGTCTTTGGTGATGATACTAATGATATAATTATGTTTAAAGATGAATGGACAAAAATAGCCATGGGCAATGCGTGTTCGAGTTTAAAAGATAAAGCGGATTTTATTACAAAAGAAAATAAAGATGATGGCATAGCGTATGCTTGTCAATATTTTGGATGGATAGACAAGGAGGAAGAAATATGAAATTAGGAATATTAGGTACAGGAATGATTGTCAAAGATTTAATGACAACTTATGATGAATTAAACATTGAAAAGACTGTTATTTTGTCGACAGAAAATACATTGGAAGAAACTGAAAAAATGATTAAGGAACATCATTTTGATGGATATTATTTAGATTATGATGAACTTTTAGATAGTGATATTGATACTATTTATGTAGCTTTACCTAATCATTTGCATTATAGTTTTGCTAAAAAAGCATTAGAAAAGGGAAAGCATGTTATTATTGAAAAACCAATTACTGCAAATAGTCAGGAATTGAAGGAATTAATTGATATTGCCCAAAAGAGCCATTGTATGATTTTTGAGGCAATGAATTTACACTATACACCAGCATTTCTTTCTTTAAAAGCAGATTTAAAAAAATTAGGAGATATAAAAATTGTTTCATTTAACTATTCTCAATATTCTTCACGTTATAATGCATTTAAAGAAGGAACGATTTTACCAGCGTTTGATTATCATAAAGCCGGAGGGGCTTTGATGGATTTAAATGTTTATAATATTCATGCTTTAATTGATTTATTTGGTAAACCAGTTTCACATCGTTACATGGCTAATATTGAAAATAAGATTGATACCAGTGGGATGATGACTTTTGATTATGGTAACTTTAAAGCATTATGCATTGGTGCTAAAGATTGTAAAGCACCTTTAATGAATACTATTCAAGGTAATCAGGCGGCTATTGTTGTTAAAGCACCACTAAGTCAGATGACAGAATATGAAATATGCTATAATGATGGAACAAGTGAAATAAAAACATTCGAGAAAAAACATCGTTTAATCTATGAATTTAAAGAATTTATAAAAATGATTGAAGAAAATAACCATACGAAGCAACAAGAAATGTTAGAACTTTCATTATTAATTTCAAAATTAATGGAAGAAGGTAGAAAACAAGAAGGGATCGTGTTTGATAATGATAGATAATAAAATTGTATTAGGATATATTGGCAATGGTAAAAGTACAAATAGATATCATTTACCTTTTGTCATGCAAAGAAAAGATAAATTTATTGTTAAGACTATTTATAATCCGCATATTCATCATGATATATGGGAACAAATTGAAGGAGTTCATTATACTGAAAATCAAGATGATATCTTTTTAGATGATGAAATTGATATGGTTGTTGTATGTACCGGACATCATTTTCATTATGAATATAGTAAAAAAGCTTTAGAAGCAGGTAAACATGTTCTATGTGAAAAGCCATTTATGGAAAATAGCCAACAGGCAAAAGAAATTTTTGAATTAGCTAAAGAAAAAGGATTATACTGTTCAGCTTATCAAAACAGAAGATATGATAGTGACTTTTTAACTGTTCAAAAAGTAATTGAATCAGGGAAATTAGGAGATTTATTAGAGTTAGAAATGCATTTTGATTATTATCGACCTGAAATACCTGAAAGTGTTCATCAGTTTGATCCAGCAATGTCTTATTTATATGGGCATGGTTGTCATACATTAGATCAAGTCATTTCTTATTTTGGTATGCCTGATTATGTTCATTATGATGTAAGACAACTACTTGGTGCAGGTAGAATGAATGATTATTTTGACTTAGATTTATATTATGGTAAATTAAAAGTATCAGTTAAATCTTCTTATTTTAGGGTTAAATCACGTCCTTCTTTTATTGTTTATGGTAAAAAAGGAATGTTTGTAAAAGAAACAAAAGATCGTCAAGAAGAACACTTAAAATTATTTTATATGCCTGATCATCAAGATTTTGGTAAAGATTTACCAGAACATTTTGGAATTTTGACATATTATGATGATCAAGGAGGCTATCATGAAGAAAAAGTCCCATCAGTAGATGGGGACTATGGGCGTGTTTATGATGGAATTTATGAAAGTATTGTTCATGGTAAAGAACAAGTCATTCAACCTTGGCAAACATTATTACAAATGGAAATGCTTGAACAAGGTGTTAGTAAACTTAAATAATTATTGATGATTATAAATAATGGCAAAGATGATATTAAGAATATATTGTATAGCAAACTGAGAATAAAAAGTGGCTATCTTATATTCTTTTTCTTCATTTGGAATCATAATTTTGTGTAGGCATTGACGAATGATAGGGTTAGATTGATTAGCAGTAATGATGATTGTTTCTATATTTTTTTGATGACATATTTGAATACATTGGTTTAATACATCATTTTTACCACCGTAGCTAACAAATAAAGCACAATCTCCTTTTTTTAAAGATTGCGAAATAAAAAGTTCTTCATGATCAGCAGTAGCAAGAATTGGATAATAATTAATTTTAATCATTTTATTAATAAAAGCTTTGGTTGTAAATTTAGTATCACCGATAGCATAAATGAAAATTCTATTAGCGTTCATTAATACTTCTGCAACTTGAATTAATTCTTCTTTATTTATTTGTGATTGGATGAGTTTAATACTCTCGTTATATAAAGAATACATGTTATCTATGATTTCATATGATGTTTGGTTAAACTGAAAAGGAATACTATAACTTACTTTTTTTGATATGTATTTATTTGATTCAATTTCTTTTACTAATTGAACTTTTAATTGTTTAAAACCTGAAAAAGATAATTTTTTACATAATCTAATAATGGATGCATTAGAAGAAAAGGTTTGTTTAGATAATTCATTTATTGTTAGGGTGTCAATCTGATCTAAATGTTCTAAAAGATAGTTTATAATATGATATTCTGTTTCTGTAAAGAAATCTTTTTGTTTTAATTGTTGTAATAGTGTCATTTTATCACCTCATATTAAAATAGCATCAGCATTGTTCCAACAACAATAACAATGAGTCCTACTAATGCTTTAAAAGATAATTTTTCATGAAAAACCAAATAAGAAAATAGAACAGTGACCAATATGCTTAATTTGTCGATAGGGACAACGACACTAGCTAATCCATCTTGTAATGCCTTATAATAACATAACCAACTTGCACCAGTAGCAAGGCCAGATAAACAAATAAAAACAAGCTCTTTTTTATTGATTGACGAAACTTCATTTTGTTTACCACTGACAAAAACCATCATCCAAGACATGATTAATACGATAACAGTACGAATAGCTGTTCCTAGATTTGATTCAATATGAGTAATACCGATTTTGCCTAAAATGGCTGTAAGACTTGCAAAAACAGCAGAACCTATAGCGTACAATAACCATTTGTTACCTGTTGTTTGATGTGTATTTTGTTTTTTTTCAATCATTAAAAATGTACCTGTTAAAATCAAAATCATGCCGATCACTTTAAATAAAGAAACTTGTTCTTGAAGAATGATAAAGGCTAAAAGAGTTGTTAAAACAGTGCTTGTTTTATCGATGGGAACAACTTTGTTAATGTCACCTAATTGTAGGGCACGATAATAACATAACCAGCTTGCTCCAGTAGCAAGTCCTGATAAAATAAGAAAAAATAAAGTTTTTGTGTCAATTTGATAAATTTCATTTTGACTATGAACAATAAATACCATAATCCATGAAAAAATTAATACAACGATTGTACGAATGGCAGTAGCTAAGGTAGAATCTGTTTTTTTGATACCACATTTAGCTAAAATAGATGTAAGACCTGCAAAAGCAGCAGAACCTACTGCGAATAAAATCCACATAAAATCCCTTCTTTCAAAATAATATATACACCTTTTATAATGAAATGCAATCCTAAATATGTTATTTTTATTATTAGAAAAGATATTGAGGTAATAAAAATGAAGGAAATTAAATTAACTGATATTAAAGGTGTTAGAGTAGGACAAGCACAAAATGAAAAAGCAGGTACAGGATGTAGTGTTGTCATTGTTGAACAAGGGGCATCAGCTGGTGTGGATGTTCGTGGTGGTGGACCAGCAACAAGAGAAACAGATCTACTTAATCCTATCAATATGGTACAAAAAATACATGCTGTTATGTTGAGTGGGGGAAGTGCATTTGGCTTAGATGCAGCTAGTGGAGCAATGCAATATTTAGAAGAACATGAAATCGGTTTTGATATGTCAGTTGCAAGAGTTCCTATTGTATGTGGAGCTTCTTTATTTGATTTGTCTGTCGGTGATCCTCATGTAAGACCAGATAAACAAATGGGATATCTTGCTTGTTTAGATAGTGAAAGCAATGAAATAAAAGAAGGAAACTATGGTGCTGGTTGTGGTGCCAGTATCGGTAAAATTGCTGGATTTGATTATGCTATGAAAGGTGGCGTAGGTAGTTATGGGATGCAAGTTGGTCATGTACAGGTAGCAGGATTGGTGGCTGTTAATGCATGTGGTAACATTATTGATAGTCAAACTCAAGAAATGTTAGCGGGTATTTATAAGGATGGTAAAATGCTTGATGCCCGTCAGGTTGTTTTTGAACAAATGGATCAGTTAAGAAAATTACCTGAGGGTAATACAACGATTGGCTGTATTGTAACAAATGTTAAACTTAATAAGGCACAATGTACTAAGATTGCTGGTATTGCGCATAATGGCTATGCTAAAGCCATTGTTCCAGCACATACAATGAGTGATGGGGATACTATTTTTGTGTTAAGCACTAATGAAGTAGAAGGTATGGTTGATGCAGTAGGTATTATTGCTACTGAAGTCATAGAAATGTGTGTTAAAAGAGCTATTACTCATGCTAAAGGAGCTTATGGTTTAAAATCTTATTCTGATTTTAAAAAGAAATAATATGAGATTAAGGAAAGAAGGATAGAATAATGAAACATATTATCATGGTTAAATTTAAAGATGATATTGATAATATTGATGAAATCATAGATGAAATTGAAGTATTATTTAATAAATCAGTTTCTATTCAAGGTGTTAGCAAAGTAGAGATTCATCAAAACATTATTCATTTACCAAAAAGATACGATTTGATGATTGTAATTAATATGGAAAAGAATTCACTATTATATTTTGATAACAGTGATATTCATCATATTTGGAAAGAAAAGTATGGAAAATATTTGAGTTCAAAAGTTATATTTGATTATTGATTGTAAAAAATATCATTTTATCATATAATAAATTCGTTCTTTTATTTTAAAGTTAAAAGTGATCGTTAGACACTTATTAATGCAATTAAAATAAAGGAATACCAAAAAAACATCGCATCTTAATGAGCGATAGTAGGAGGATTATATGAAATCGAAAAAAACGCAGTACATGACGACAATGGCTTTATTTCTAGCTATTGAAATCATTCTTGTTGTGACACCTCTTGGATATATTCCAATTGGACCGCTTAATGCCACAACAATGCATATTCCAGTTATTATTGCAGGAATTATGCTAGGAAAAAAAGCAGGAGCAGAATTAGGGTTTGTTTTTGGATTGACAAGTTTAATTAAAGCAACCATTCAACCTGGAGTAACATCGTTTTGTTTTTCTCCATTTGTGACAATTGGAACAATGAGTGGTAATTACAAAAGTTTACTTATTGCTTTTATCCCACGTATTTTGCTAGGTTATTTAGCTGGTTTAACTTTTGAAATTTTAAAAAAGAAAAATCATGAAAATATTGGTGTTGTTGTAGGTGCACTAGTAGGAGCCTTGACAAATACTGTTCTTGTATTAGGTGGAATTTATGTATTTTTTGGAGAAGCCTATGCTCATGCGGTAGGTGTTAGCTATTCAACATTGGTTACAGTTTTATTGGGAGTTGTAACAACAAATGGAATTATTGAAGCTATTTTAGGGGCTGTTGTCGCTTTAGCAGCTTACAAAGCTTTAAAACCAATGATAAAAAATAAATAATAATAAAGAGTTGAAAAGATTTCTAGCATATAATGCTGATTTCTTTACAACTCTTTTTTGCTTAGACAAATAAATACAATAATAGCCATATTTTAATGGTCTTTTACTAAAAGTAATAAAAATTGTTTTGCAACTATTCTTTTGAGATTATATAAAATCCTAGAATCATTAATGACATGCCTATGAACCAATAATTTTTGAATAAAGTGAGGATAATACCTAAAAACAGAATAATTATCTTTATTTCTTTTTTCATATTCTTGCCTTCTTTTTATTTATTGTTTTGTTTTTTATTGTTTTTTGTTTAATGTCAAGAAACTGACAGACTTTTTGAAATCATTAATGGTTTATGATGTTTGTATTCCCTTTATTAAACACGGTTATTGTGTATACCTTTTCTGTATAAGATATAAATAATAATCATGGCAACATAACAAATCCATTTTATAATATCAAATGTTGTAGGATTATTGAATTCGCCATTAATTCCATCAACAAGAAGTAACAAACTTAGTGTAATAACAATAATATCTAGTAGTTTCATTGAATGATTTGGATGAATGTGACAGTATTTTGTTAGAAACTGAAATTTTTCATTGATTTTTTTAATTGTTGATATGTCCATTCATCTAACTATCTCCTTCCTAAAGTGATGATACCGTAGCTATATAATGAATGACAATATAGATATTGAGTAGTTGCTTTCTATATGTTTCATATGAGTGCGATAAATAGTGTCTAGATGTACCTGTTTAATAATAAGCCTTTCAAAAAGCGCATTTTAGAGCTAATTTGATTTTCTAATTATGAAAATAGTAGTAATTTGTTTCTTATTGTGATAAAATGCTTGCAGATTTAAAAAGTACTTATAGGGGGTGTAAAAATGTATAAAATCTTATTATGTTGTACTTCTGGTATTACTACAAGTAGATTAGTAGAATCTATTAAAAAAGAAGGTGTATCGAGAGGTGCCAAAGTATTATGTTGGGCTGTTGCTGAATCGGCAGTTGATTTATCATGGGCTGATGCTGACTGCGTTTTAGTTGCACCTCAGGCAAAGGGTGATTTAGAAAAAGTAAAATCAATGATAAATGGGGCAATCCCTTGTGCTGCAATTGACGAAAATGCTTTTTCAAACATGGATGGTAAGGCTACGTTAGATCAAGCTATTTCATTAATTGATAAAAATTAAAAACATCATATGATGTTTTTTTATTTATGGAGGGAAAATATGTTTAATGTCTTTGTTAAGGCAACAGGATTTGTCCTTGTTGTGATTTTAGGCTTTATTTTAAAGAAAATAAAAGTGTTAGAAAAAAAGGATGGTAATACGCTTGCTACAATTATTATGAATATTACACTTCCATGCGCTTTGCTTTCTAACGCTAATGGAATGGTAGTGAATGCAGCTATGATCGGACTTATTTTAATAGGTGTTTTTTCTAATGTTTTTATTGTTATTGTTGGTTATTTTTTAGATCAGGATGCTTTGAAAAAAGGAATGTTTATGATTAACTGCTCAGGATATAATATTGGTAATTTTGTCTTACCTTTTGTAGAGACTTTTTTTCCGGGTATGGGTGTTGCCTATTTATGTATGTTTGATATTGGTAATGCATTAATGGGTCTTGGTGGAACTTATGCCATCGCTGGTAGTGTAGCTAATTCACAAGATAAACTTACATTTAAAAGCGTATGTAAAAAACTCTTTTCTTCTATTCCTTTTGATGTTTATATTATTTTATTTATTTTAGCTTTATTTCAAATTAAAGTACCGGCACCGGTTTTATCTATTTCAACATTTATAGGTTCAGGAAATGGCTTTCTTGCGATGTTGATGATTGGTTTAATGTTAGAAATCAAAGTTAGCGCCAGTGAAATAAAGGATGTATTAAAAATATTAATAACCCGTATTGGATTTAACAGTTTATTTATGCTGGTTTGTTATTTTTTATTACCTTTTCCATTACTTGCCAGAAAGATTTTAGTATTGGCTTTAGCAGCACCTCTTAGTACAGTATCAGCGGTATTTTCTAAAAAGATTGGTTATTATCGTGATGCGCCAGCCATTGCTAATTCAATGAGTATTATTATCAGTATCGTTGAACTTACAGTATTAATCATGTTGTTTGTTTAATTTATATAAGATAGAATAGATGTTGGTGATAGAAGTGGAACATAGTTTAAAAGAATTAAAAATCAAGGATAATAGAATAACGTTATTAGAAAATATGGGAATTCATAATATTAAAGATCTTGTTTTGTATTTTCCTTATCGTTATGAAGTGATAGAACCAACAGAACTTATTAATCAAGAAAAAGTTATCATAGAAGCAACTTTAATTGATCAACCTAAAGTATTTTTTAAAGGAAGATTATCACGATTAACATTTACTGTTTTATATAAAGATTTGCCATTAAAAGTGGCTATCTTTAATCGACATTTTTTAAAAGCACATATGCATGAAGGCATGACTTTGACTTTAATCGGTAAGTATACCCAAAAGAATCATTCTTTAGTAGCAAGCGAGATGAAATTGCAACCACTAGATCAATTAGAAGGCATTACTCCTGTCTATACAGTTAAAGGAAAAATGACTCAAAAGAGTTTAAGAGGTTATATTAACAAAGCTTTGCACTTTTATCAAAATCATATTTTAGATATTTTACCTGACTATCTAATACAACAATATCATCTTATTTCTAGACAAGAGGCTTATTTTAAAATTCATCAACCTCATCAAAATAGTGATGTGATTCAAGCAATTAGATATTTAAAATATGAAGAATTTTTTAAATTTCAATTGACTATGAATTATATTAAACAATATCATCATGAACATGTAGGAATGATTAAAGAAATTGATGATAAAAAATTACAACAATTTATTAATCAACTGCCTTTTTCTCTAACAAAAGATCAAAGTACTGCAGTAGAAGAAATTATTACTGATTTAAAAAGTGATAAGTTAATGTATCGTTTTGTTCAAGGTGATGTAGGAAGTGGAAAAACAGTTGTTGGAGCCATAGGTTTATATGCAAACTATTTAGCAGGTTATCAAGGAGCAATGATGGCACCTACAGAAATTCTTGCTTTACAACATTATCAATCTTTAACACATTTATTTAAAAATACTGATGTTAAAATTGGTTTATTAACGGGACATTTATCACAAAAAGAAAAAAATGAATTATATCTGCAAATAGCACAAGGTGATATTGATTTAATTGTGGGAACACATGCTTTATTTCAAGAAAAAGTACAGTATCAAAATTTGGGTTTAGTCATTACAGATGAACAGCATCGCTTTGGAGTTGAACAAAGAAAAGCATTAAAAGACAAGGGACAAAAGGTTGATTTTCTGGTTATGTCAGCAACTCCGATTCCTAGAACATTAGCTATGTCTTTGTATGGAGATATGGATGTTTCAACCATTCAAAGTATGCCTCGAGGAAGAAAAAAGGTAATCACTGAATATGTTCCTTCTATAAGTATGAAACCATTTTTACCTCATTTAAAACAATATCTAGCAAGTGGGGGACAATGTTATGTAGTCTGTCCTCTTGTAAATGAAAGTGAGTCTTTAAATTGCCGTGATGCCAATCAAATTTATGATGCTATGTCACGATATTTTAAAGGTCAATATAAAGTAGGGTTGGTTCATGGTAAATTAAGTGATGAACAAAAAAATGAAATGATGAAACAATTTAGTGATAATCAAATTCAAATTCTTGTTTCTACTACAGTTATTGAAGTGGGGGTTGATGTGTCTAATGCCAACATGATTGTCATTTATAATGCGGATCGTTTTGGATTATCACAATTGCATCAATTAAGAGGAAGAGTCGGAAGAGGAAGCCAACAAGGTTATTGTTATTTGTTATCTGATTCTAAGATAAAGGAAGCTAAAGAGCGACTTATGTTTTTGGCTAATCATAATGATGGATTTGAAATATCGAAATATGATTTGCAAATACGAGGACCAGGAGATTTGCTTGGTCAAAAGCAAAGCGGGGTTCCTACTTTTATGATAGGTGATGTTATGAAGGATTTTAATATTTTAGAAATTGCAAGAAAAGATGCTATCGATGCTTTAAATAATCATGCATCAGATGAAAAAATAAAACAATTATTATTAGAAATAAAAAACAATTTGCTAAAGAATAACGAATATGTAGATTAATATGATATAATGCTGGAGAGGTGATTTGATGAAATTAGCAATAGATGCCATGAGTGGTGATTTGGGAAGTCAAATTGTGGTAGATGCCTGTTTATCATTTTTACAAAAAAATAAAACAGATGAACTCTATGTAGTCGGGAAAATAGAAGAATTACAAGCACTAAAAGACTATCGACAAGTAACACTTGTTGATGCAAGAGAAATTTTAGAAATGACGGAAAATATTCTTGCGATTCGTAGAAAAAAAGAATCAAGTATGGTTAAAGCAATGATGTTAGCCCGCAAAGGTGAAGTGGATGCAGTTTTATCTTGTGGTAATACCGGTGCTTATTATGCTAGTGCAATGTTATTTTTAAAGCGTATTGAAGGGGTAGAAAAATCATGTCTAATGGCGATTTTACCAACTTATAATGGTAAAGGTGTAGCTATGCTTGATGTTGGTGCCAATGCTGAAAATACAGCTGAACAATTAAAATCGTTTGCAGTTATGGGAAATGTTTACGCTAAGAATGTTCGTCACATTGATAATCCTAAAGTAGCTTTATTGAATATTGGAAGTGAAGATCATAAAGGTGATGAGGTACATAAAGAAACTTATCAAATGTTAAAAGAAATGAAAGATATTCATTTTGTTGGTAATATTGAAGGTAAAGAGTTATTGAATGGTGATGTTGATGTAATTGTCACTGATGGTTTTACAGGTAATGTTGCTTTAAAAACAGTAGAAGGAGTTGCTGGTATTTTAATGAAATCACTAAAAGATGCCTATTTATCATCGTCACGAACAAAATTAGGTGCCATGATTTCCAAGCCAGCATTAAGTCAATTAAAACATCGTTTTGATGCTTCAAGTGTAGGTGGTGCTTTAATGATGGGATTTATTAAACCGGTTATTAAGGCTCATGGTGCCAGTGATGCAAAATCGTTTGAAAGTGCAATGGATTTAGCTTTTGAAATGGTCAAAACAAATGTAGTAGAAAAAATGAAAGTAGGTTTAGTTCATCATGAAGATTAATGAATTTTTGGATCAATTAGAAATTCCTTATAAAAATATTGATTTATTTATTGAGGCTTTTACACATCCATCCTTTTCTAATGAAAAAAATGGGCGAAAAAATTATGAACGATTAGAATTTTTAGGCGATGCTGTTTTACAGTATCATGTTTCTAATTTTATTTTTGATTTATATCAAGATATTCCCGAAGGTCAGCTTACGACTTTAAGATCAAAACTAGTAAGAGAAGAATCTTTAGCTCGTTTTGCTAGAGAATTAAAATTAGGTCGTTTTATTTATTTAGGATCAGGTGAAGAACATAATGGTGGAAGAGATCGTAATAGTGTTCTTGCAGATATATTTGAGGCATTTATCGGGGCTGTATGTCATGATTGTGGACATGATTATGTAGATAAAATTTTAAAGATGACGATTTATAAACATGTTGAAGATATCCATTATGATGATATTACGGATTATAAAACAACTTTACAGGAATTAATTCAAGCGGATCAAAGAAAGACAGTAACATATCAAACTATATCGACTGAAGGTCCTTCTAATGCTCCCATTTTTGAAGTTGAAGTATTAATGGATAATATGATTTTAGGTAAAGGTAAAGGGTCAAGTAAAAAAAGAGCAGAACAACAAGCGGCTAAAGCAGCCTTACAAAAATTAGCTAAGTAAAAGGATGTTTCATCCTTTTTTAATTATAAGATAGTTACTTAAAAGTACCTACTTTATGAATATCCAATTTTTTTTATAATAGTCGTGAGGTGAAAATAATGAAGGAAAAAGGAAATTTACTTAAAGAATTATTCTTTTCAACGCTTTATTTGTCTACATTTACCTTTGGTGGAGGTTATGTTATTGTTTCTTTATTAAAGGATCGTTTTGTAGATCAATTGCATTATATTGATGAAAAGGAAATGCTTGATTTAGTGGCGATTGCTCAAGTTGCTCCTGGAGCAATTGCTGTCAATGGTGCTATTGTTTTAGGATATAAAATGGCAGGTATATTAGGAATCATTGTTTGTGTTTTAGGTACAATTATACCACCACTCGTTATTATTAGTATCATTGCGTATTTCTATCAAATTTTTATTACTAATAAAATAGTAAGTGCTATGCTTCTAGGAATGCGTGCAGGAATTTGTGCGATTATTGTCAGTGTTGTTTATGATATGTTTTTAAGTGTGATGGACCAAAATAAAATCAGAAATATTATTATTGTGGGAGTTTCTTTTATTCTTAATTATTTTTTTCAAATCAATATTATGTATATCATTATAGCTTGCTTGATTTTTGCTCTGTTAGAGTTTTTTGTTAGGGGGCGAAAGATATGATTTATTTGAAATTATTTATTGCCTTTGTTCAAATTGGCATGTTTAGTTTTGGTGGTGGCTATGCGTCTTTGCCTCTTATTTTTCAACAAGTTGTAAGTCAATATCATTGGATTGATCAGAATATTTTTACTGATTTGATTACAATATCACAAATGACTCCAGGTCCTATTGCGGTAAATTGTTCAACTTTTATAGGTCAATATGTAGCACATTTACCTGGTGCTTTGATTGCTACATTTGGTTGCATTTTACCTTCATGTATTTTGGTTTCTTTACTTGCATATTTTTATGTTAAGTATAAGAATATGAAGCTTATGCAGATGGTTTTATCTTATTTAAGACCGGCTGTAGTAGCTATGATTGCTATTAGTGGGATTTCAATTTTGATTTCTTCATTTTTTAAAAATTCAATTGTGTGCATAGGCTATATTCGTTATCATGCTTTCGTTGTTTTTATCATTTGTTTGATTTTACTTAGAAAATATAAAATGAATCCGGTACTCGTGATGATTCTTGCTGGATTAAGTGAAGTTATTATTCAGATACTTTGATGAATAATAACTTTTTTTATGCCCATATCATATTTGCAAGTAAACATAAGATACAATGAAGGAGGAATAAAATATGTATGATGAATTATATGAAGGGGATTGTCAAAGAAATCAACCACCAAGACCACCACGTCCTAGAAAGGTAGGGGATATCTTTTTATATCAAGTAAGACCTGGTGATAATGTTTTTAGAATAGCAAGAATGTTTAATTCTACAGTTGATTTTATTCGCTGTATGAATAATTTGAATAATCAAATGATGATTTTCCCTGGGCAAAATTTATTAGTTCCTGTCATTAATCAACAAGTGATGCCACGTAGTGAACAAGAATCCTATGAATTATATTTTTAATTAACTGGATTTTTAATACAAATCAGTTTATTATTATGATAAAACAAGAATAAGGAGTGGCAAAATGACACAACATGCAGGCAATAAAAGAAATCTTACATTAGTTATGGATTTATATGAAATGACAATGGCTTATAATTATTTTAAACAAGGCAAAAAAGATCAATATGTCTATTTTGATATGTTTTATCGTAAAAATCCCGATCATGGTGGTTTTGCTATTTATGCTGGTTTACAACAATTAATAGAATGTATCAAAGATTTACATTTTAGTGAAGGAGATATTGAATATCTCCGTTCCTTACATAAATTTGATGAAGAGTTTTTTGATTATTTGAGAGAATTCCATTTTACTGGATCTATTTATTCCATGAGGGAAGGAACACCAGTTTTTCCTAATGAACCATTAATTACAGTAAAAGCTAAAATAATTGAGGCTCAAATTAGCGAAACTGTTTTACTTGTTACGATTAATCATCAATCATTAATCGCAACGAAAGCTCATCGCGTTGTTCAAGAAGCAAAAGGCCGTCCTGTTTTTGAATTTGGTGCAAGAAGAGGGCAAGGTTATGATAGTGCAACTTATGGTGCCAGAGCAGCTTATATTGGTGGTGTAGCGGGAACTGCAACTGTATCAGCAGGGATGATGTTTGATATTCCGGTAGTAGGAACAATGGCACATTCTTTTATTCAATCATTTGATAATGAATATGAAGCATTCAAAACTTATGCTTTAACTTATCCGGATGATTGTATTTTATTGGTTGATACGTATGATACTTTAAAAAGTGGGGTTCCTCATGCAATTGAGGTGGCTAAAGAAGTCTTAGAACCAATGGGTAAAAAATTAAAGGGAATTCGTTTAGATAGCGGAGATATTGCTTATTTATCTAAAAAAGCAAGACAAATGTTAGATGTAGCAGGATTAAGTTATGTTCAAATTACTGCTTCAAATTCATTGGATGAATATTTAATTCGTTCAATTTTAGATCAAGGAGCTAAAATTGATTCATTTGGTGTGGGTGAAAACTTAATTGTATCTAAATCGTCACCAGTATTTGGTGGTGTATATAAATTGGTAGCTATTGAAAAAGATGGACAGATTGTTCCTAAAATCAAAATTTCTGAAAATGTTGAAAAAATAACCAATCCGGGTTATAAAAAAGTATATCGTTTATTTGAAAATGAGACAGGTAAAGCTATTGGTGATGTGATTGCTTTTTATGATGAAGAATTAGATAATCAAAAAGATTTAACAATTTATCATCAATCAAATAGCTGGAAATGTAAAACAATAGAAGCTAATACGTATACAATAGAGCCTTTACAAATTCCTATTTTTGAAGAGGGTCAATTTGTTTATGAAGAATTATCGGTTAAAGAAATTAGAGATTATTCAATAAAAGAAAAAGCAAGATTATGGGATGAAATCTTTAGGTTAGAATATCCTCATGATTATTATGTGGATCTTACTAAAAGATTATTAGATTATAAAATGATGATGTTGGAGGAAAAAAGAAAATAAGATGGCTAATTTTGATCGTAAATTAAAACGTGATAAAAAAGAATATCAATTTACAACAAAACCAATTGAAAAAAAGAAAAAATCAAGTGAGTTTAGAGAAAATTTTAATTTAAAATGGATTCCTTTAAATTGGAAATCAATTTTATTTATTATTATTGATTATATGGCGGTAAGTTTTATTTTTATACCGATGCTTGTTCAAAAGTATAATATGCTTACGGCATTAACTTTAGGACACGGTGTATTGACAAGTTTGTTACTTGTTTTAACATTTTACTTTATTAATGAAGAAAAACCACCATTGTCTGCATTATTTATTCGTTATTGCTTTTTAGCGTTAGTTTTAGGTTTAGCGTCATTTGTTACAGGTAAATTTATATTATAAAGGGGAAGAAAATGATAATTACAGTTGTTGGTTTAGGCGTCGTTGGGGGAAGCTTCGTTAAGGCTTTAAAAGGGCTTGGTCATGAGGTTTATGGCATCGATACAAATTTAGAAACATTAAAACAGGCAAAAGAAGAAGGCTGCATTATAGAAGGCTATAAAGATGGAAAAGAAATAATTGAAAAGACTGACTTAACAATTATTTGTTTATATCCTTCGTTGGTCTTAGATTTTATTAAAAATAACCATTTTAAAAAAGGAAGTATTATTAGTGATGCAGTAGGAGTAAAATCATATTTTTTAGATCAAGCAATGGAAATGATTGATCCTGAAGTTGAATTTATTAGTGGTCATCCTATGGCTGGACGTGAAAAAAGAGGATACAGTTATGCAAGTAAAGAAGTATTTAAAAATGCTAATTATATTTTAATAGAACATCCTACTAATAAAAAAGAAACAATCGAGATGATGGAGAAATTTGTTGGGACTTTAGGGTTTAAAAGCGTTAAGATTATGTCGCCACAGGCTCATGATGAAATCATTTCATTTACTTCGCAGTTGCCTCATGCTATTGCAGTGTCTTTAATCAATAGTGACCGTCAAAAATATGATACAGGTAAATATATTGGGGATTCATATCGTGATTTAACACGTATTGCTAACATTAATGAAGACTTATGGTGTGAATTGTTTTTTAAGAATAAAGACAATCTATTACAAAGTATTGATTGTTTTAAAGAACAATTAGACCGTGTTGAAACAGCTATTAAAAATGAAGATGAACAAGCACTAAAGGAAGCTTTTATTGAATCATCAAAAAGAAGAGAACATTTAGAGTAAGTCCTGGGACTTACTTTTTTTGTGCATATGTTTAGTAATATTAAACCCAAAATTAAAAATATAAAATTTATGATTGCTTTTGACAAATAATCATGTATAATGATTTTGTTCGATTTTTTAAATTATAAGTTTAATATACTGACATGGAGGGAATATGGATATTGGTAAGAGGTTAAAAGATTTGAGAATAAAAAATGATTTGACTTTAGAAGAATTAGCTTCACGTAGTGAATTAACTAAAGGTTTTCTTTCTCAAGTTGAAAGGAATTTAACCAGTCCTAGTATTTCTACACTTGAAGATCTATTAGAGGCACTGGGGACTAATTTAGCTGAGTTCTTTCAAGGTGACAAAGATGAAAAAATTGTTTTTCATACTCAAGATTTTTTTGTGAATGAAAAAGATGAATATACTATCGAATGGGTCATTCCTAATGCTCAAAAAAATGAAATGGAACCTATTTTGATGACATTACATTCTCATCAAAAAAGTATGGAAATGGCATGTCATAATGGTCAAGAATTTGGCTATGTTTTAAAGGGTCAAGTTATGCTTGTGTGTGGGCATAAAAAATATCGTTTAAAGGCTAAAGAAACCTTTTATTTAGATGGTAAACAAAGTCATTATTTGATGAATACAGGAAGTAATGACGCTAAGATATTATGGATTACCACACCGCCAATGTTTTAGAGAGGGAGAGTTTTATGGAAAAAAAGAAATTAATACAATTTAGAAATATTGTTAAAGATTTTGATGGAACGGTTGTTTTAAAAGGAATTAATTTAGATATTTATGAAAATGAATTTGTGACATTATTAGGACCTAGTGGTTGTGGGAAAACAACATTACTCAGAATACTAGGTGGCTTTTTAGATGCAAATGAAGGTCAAGTTATTTTTGATGGAGAAGACATTAGTCATGTTCCTCCACATAAAAGAGAACTCAATACAGTGTTTCAAAAATATGCATTATTTCCTCATATGACAGTTTATCAAAATATTGCTTTTGGATTAAAAATAAAAAAAATGAGTTCAGATGTCATTGAACAAATGGTTATGAAAATGTTGAAATTAATTGGTTTAGAGGGTTATGAAAATAAAAATGTAACATTACTTTCTGGTGGTCAACAACAACGTGTAGCTATTGCTAGGGCATTGGTTAATGAACCTAAAGTTTTATTATTGGATGAACCATTAGGCGCTTTAGATTTAAAATTAAGAAAAGAAATGCAATACGAATTAAAAAGAATTCAACAAGAAGTAGGAATTACTTTTATTTTTGTTACTCATGATCAAGAAGAAGCGTTAACGATGTCTGATAAAATTGTGGTAATGAAAGATGGTATGATTCAACAAATCGGTTCACCGGAAGATATTTATAATGAACCAGAAAATCAATATGTCGCTAAATTTATAGGTGAAAGCAATTTGATTTCAGGAGTTATGTTAGAAGATTATAAAGTTAAATTTGATGATCATGTTTTTGATTGCGTTGATTTCGGTTTTAAAGAAAAAGAACCAGTTGATATTGTTATCCGCCCTGAAGATATTGATATTGTAGAAGAAAATCAAGGAAAAATGACAGGAGAAGTATTGAGCGTTTTATTTAAAGGGGTACACTATGAAATTATGGTAGAAACTGTACCAGGAACAACAGTGATTGTTCAAATGCAAGTAACTCAAAGCCATGATGTTACTTCTGAAAATGGTAAAGAAAAAATGAGTGCTAATGATTTCTATGTTGATATTGAAGATTTACATCTTCTAGATGATGCTGAAATTATTGCTCGTGCTGATGCAAAAGCATGGGATCCAGAAACTGATGAATATATTTCGATTAATAAGATTGAATATGATTTAAAAAATGAATTAGGAGAATATCCAGTTGTTTTCTCTACTTCAAATGGAACAGAAGTAAGGAGAAAAATTATTGTTGTCAATCAACCGTTTGTTAAAAACTTAAAAGCCAATGAAGGGGTTATGGCATTTAATTTCTTTAAAACAATTGATGAAATTAAAGAATCAGTAGCTTTAGATACCGATTTAAAAACTTGGGCTAATGCACAAGGATGGAAATTAAATGATGAAGATGAATCAGTTGACATTTATGTTGATTATGATTTTGATCCTGAAACAATTAAAGAAGGCATTTATCAAGTACGTTTTTCTACAGAAGGTAGAGAATTTAAAATACATACAACGGATTATGTAGAAGAAGGTAAAAAGGTCGGATTAACTTTCTTCCCAGAAGATATTCATGTTATGAAGAAGATGGTGTTCTAATGAAAAAACTATCTCAATTAGCTATACCATATATGATATGGGCTGCATTAATGATATTGTTACCAATGATTTTAATTGCTTTATATGCTTTTACAACACAAGGTAACAGTATTGTTAGTTTTTCGTTTACATTAGCTCATTTTAAGAAGTTTTTTACCGACCCAGACTTTTTACTTGTTTTATGGCGTTCAATCAGTATCGCTATTAAAACGACGATTATATGCGTACTTTTAGGATATCCTATTGCTTATTTTATTGCGCGTAGTAGTGATCGTTTAAGAAATATTTTAGTTTTAGTGATTACTCTTCCTATGTGGATCAATATGCTTGTAAGAACTTATGCATGGATTGGTCTTTTATCTGATGGCGGAATCATTCAGACTATTTTGAAATGGACAGGACTTTATCATGGACAATTGCTTTATAGTGAAGGTGCTGTTTTATTAGGAATGGTTTATAACTTTATTCCTTTTATGATTTTACAAATTAACACTGCTTTATGTAAAATGGATAAATCTTTATTGGAAGCAAGTGCTGATCTTGGAGCAAATAAGATTCAAACATTTATTAAAGTAACTTTCCCATTGTCTTTATCAGGAGTAGTAAGTGGCATTGCTTTGGTTTTTTTACCAGCAGTAAGTTCATTTTTCATTCCAAAATTATTAGGTGGAGGTCAATATTTCTTAATAGGAAATGTTATTGAAAATCAATTTATTACAGTTGGTGAATGGAATTTTGGTAGTGCTATCTCTTTGATTATTGCTGCTATTATGATGGTATGTATGTATGCTATTAGAAAAATAGATGAAAGAAATAGTGGAGGTAGTCAAAAATTATGAAAAAGAACAAAAGAATAGTAGGAAAAATATTAATGGCGTTGGTTGTTATCTTTTTCTATCTCCCAATCTTATTTATGATTGTCTTTTCATTTAATTCTGGTAAATCTTTAACAAGTTTTAGTGGATTTAGTACGATATGGTATCAAAAAATGTTTGCTAGTAGAGATATGATGCAATCATTATATACGACAATTTCTGTTGCAGTCATTGCAACAATTGTTTCTACAATTGTTGGAACGATTACAGCAATTGGTTTATCTAAATCAAAGAAAATTATACAAAAAGTTGTTTCCCAACTTAATGATTTTCCGATTATGAATCCTGAAATTGTTACAGCAATTGGTTTAATGCTTTTATTTATTACGTTTCATATAGAAAAAGGCTATATGACAATGTTGCTTGCACATATTGCTTTTTGTATTCCTTATGTCATATTAAGCGTTATGCCTAAAATTCGATCTCTAGATCCTAATTTAGCTGATGCAGCAATGGATTTAGGGGCTACACCTTGGCAGGCTTTGACAAAGGTCTTAGTGCCTCAAATCATGCCGGGAATTATATCGGGAGCGCTTATTGCCTTTACAATGTCGTTTGATGATTTTATTATTTCATATTTTGTTACCGGTGGTGGTGTGAAGAATTTAAGCATTATGGTTTATACGATGTCAAAACGTGTAAATCCAAGCATTAACGCTATATCGACACTGGTTGTTGTTTTAATTACGATTGTTCTCATTGTTATTAATGTTTTACCAATGATTAAACAAAAAAGAGTGGAAACAAATAAAGCACCATTATCAAAGAAATGGATTGCTGTTTTAGTAAGTATCACTGTTGCAGTTGCAGGGCTTGGTGTGGGCTTATCTAAAGGTGGTTTTAACTCAAAAAAATATGCCGGGCAAACATTACATGTTTATAACTGGGGAGAATATACTGGAGAAAATTTAATTAGCAATTTTGAAGAAAAAACAGGTGCTAAAGTTGTTATGGATATATTTGATTCTAATGAACAGATGTATATCAAAATTGCTAATGGTGAGTCTTATGATGTTATTGTGCCTAGTGATTACATGATTGAAAGATTAATTAATGAAAAATTAATTCAAAAATTAGATCGTTCAAAATTAGATTGTTTAGACTTGCTAGCAAAAGGGGTAAAAGGACTTCCTTATGATCCACACAATGAGTATTCAGTACCTTATTTTTGGGGAACTGTAGGTATTACTTATGATAAAACAAAAGTGAGTCAGGAAGATTTGGATAAAGAAGGATATAATATTTTCTTGGATCAAAAATATAAAGGAAATATTTATTTGTATGATTCTGAGCGAGATTCTTTTATGATGGCTTTAAAAGCTTTGGGATATTCAATGAATACAACTAATCAAAACGAATTGAATGAAGCATATCAATGGCTAATTAATTGTGTCAACACAATGCAACCAGAGATAGTTACTGATGAAATTATTGATAATATGGCTCAAGGAAGAAAAGCACTGGGATTAATGTATTCTGGTGATGCAGCTTATGTTATGTCAGAAAATAAAAATATGGGATTCTATATGCCAAAAGAAGGAACAAACTTATGGTCTGATGCCATGGTTATTCCTAAGAATGCAAAAAACGTGCCATTAGCACATGAATTTATTAATTATGTTACAAGTTATGAAGGAGCATATGATAATTCTAGTTATGTAGGATATACGTCTTCAAATAAAGAGGTATTAAAGGAATTAGCATCAACAGATTATAAGGGAATCAATGCGTATAAACCACGTTCAGGTTATAAAAAAGATGAAGTATTTGCTTATGATGAAAATACAAGAAAAGTTATTTCTAGTTTATTTAGTAAAGTGAAAATTGCAGCTTCAAATGCATCAAAATAAGGATGAAATTTTTCATCCTTATTTTTGTTGATATAATCAAAACTTTTTGAAAAAATAGAGTCATCCACAAAAAATAAGTGTGGAATTTTATTGACAAACAAGGGTGTCAAATTATATAATAGTCATTGTCTTGAAAGAGACATGCTTAAATCGAAAAAATTAAAAAGAAAAAAACTGTTGCAATTTGTGTGATAATATCATATAATAATTAAGCGACATAAATAAGAAATGGTTCCATGGCCAAGTTGGTAAGGCAACAGACTGCAACTCTGTTATCATCGGTTCGAGTCCGGTTGGAACCTCCATTTTATGCCCAGGTGGCGAAACTGGTAGACGCACAGGACTTAAAATCCTGCGGACCTTTAAAATCCGTGCCGGTTCGATTCCGGCCCTGGGCACCATTTAAAAAATGCTTGACTTATCTTAATGAATTTGATAAAATAATCAAGCGTTATGAATTGCGCTAGTAGCTCAACTGGATAGAGTGCTTGACTACGGATCAAGAGGTTGTGGGTTCGATTCCTGCCTAGCGCGCCATTTATCGGGAAGTAGCACAGCTTGGTAGTGCACCTGGTTTGGGACCAGGGGGTCGCAGGTTCAAATCCTGTCTTCCCGACCATTTAAAATAATTGGGGCCATAGCTCAGCTGGGAGAGCACCTGCCTTGCACGCAGGGGGTCAGCGGTTCGATCCCGCTTGGCTCCACCAATTTAATTAAAACATAACATGGCGGGATAGCTCAGCTGGCTAGAGCATTCGGTTCATACCCGGAGGGTCGAGGGTTCGAATCCCCCTCCCGCTACCATGTTAGAGTTGGTGCCCTTAAGGCAAAGACACGGACCCTTAGCTCAGTTGGTTAGAGCTATCGGCTCATAACCGATCGGTCGTTGGTTCGAGTCCAACAGGGTCCACCATTATTATTGAAGCGGAGATTTACCCAAGTCTGGCTGAAGGGACTGGTCTTGAAAACCAGCAGAGGATTAACGTCCTGCGGGGGTTCGAATCCCTCAATCTCCGCCATTTAAAAAATTCATATCGCGGGATGGAGCAGTCTGGTAGCTCGTCGGGCTCATAACCCGAAGGTCGTTGGTTCAAATCCTTCTCCCGCAACCAAAAGGTCTGGTAGTTCAGCTGGTTAGAATGCCGCCCTGTCACGGCGGAGGTCGCGGGTTCGAGTCCCGTCCAGACCGCCAAATGGTTCCGTAGCTCAGTCGGTAGA
The DNA here is from genome assembly GCF_003480255.1 of Erysipelatoclostridium sp. AM42-17. Lineage (GTDB taxonomy): Bacteria > Bacillota_I > Bacilli_A > Erysipelotrichales > Coprobacillaceae > Faecalibacillus. The sequence continues at coordinate 70,985 of NZ_QUIN01000004.1, forward strand.
GCAGAGGACTGAAAATCCTCGTGTCGGTGGTTCGATTCCGCCCGGAACCACCATTTGATAATTTAGGAACTCATTAGAGTTCCTTTTTTGTATAAAAGGAGATATATATGAAATACAAAGATATGAGAATGACTATGATTGCATTTATACTTAATATTATTATCTTGTTTATGATGATCTATTTTTTAACTATTCATCAGATATTTAAGTTTTGTATTGCAGGACTTTTGTTTATGATGACTTTGTCAATGGCGCTTATGAAATTTAAATGTTATGTTTTTGATGATTCGGTCATTGTTTATTCTTTTAAAGGAATAGGTGTCTTTCCTCAAGTAGTCAAATATGATAACGTGCAATCATATGAGTTGATTTCTAAACATAAATTAATTATTAATTTGAACAATCATAAAAGAGTAAAGTTATGCATTTTTGATGCTCATTCTTATTATCTTGATCTAGATCAACAATATCATCAATTTTTAAATAAAAAAAATAATACATCTAATAAGTAGATGTATTATTTTTATTTACATGTTTATTGTATTTTAATAAATTCCTTGTGAAATCATAGCCGCAACAACTTTTTCAAATCCAGCGATATTTGCACCTTTGATTAAGTCGTATCCTAAACCATATTTTTCACTAGCAGCTACAGAAGAATGATAAATATCTTTCATGATATTATGAAGTTTTTCATCAACTTCTTCTCTTGTCCAATTATAACGCATAGAGTTTTGTGACATTTCTAATGCAGATACAGCAACACCACCGGCATTAGCAGCTTTGGCTGGTCCTAATGTTCCACCTTGACTTAAGAAGTAATGAACAGCTTCAGCAGTAGTAGGCATGTTAGCACCTTCAATGATATATTTAACTCCGTTAGCGACTAATTGTTTTGCTTCTTCTTCACCGATTTCATTTTGTGTAGCACAAGGGAATGCCATGTCTACTTTTAATCCCCATGGTTTTTCACCAGCGTGGAATTCACAACCAAATTTTTCAGCGTAATCTTTTAATTTAACATCATTTGATTCTCTGATTTTTAATAAGAAATCAATTTTTTCATCTGTAGTGATTCCTTCTGGATCATATACGTAACCGTCACGTCCTGAAATAGAAACAACTTTTGCTCCATATTCTCTTGCTTTTAAACATACACCCCAAGCAACGTTTCCGTATCCTGATACAGCGATTGTTTTACCTTCATATGTTTCCCCGAAGTGAGCTAATACTTCTTTTCCGTAGTATACAGCACCGAATCCAGTTGCTTCTGGACGAATTAATGATCCACCATATGGCATAGGTTTACCAGTTAGTACACCATTTTCAAAGGCACTCTTAATTCTCTTATATTGTCCAAATAAATATCCGATTTCACGTCCACCAACACCGATGTCACCAGCAGGTACATCAACGCTAGGTCCAATGTGACGATATAATTCAGTCATAAATGATTGACAGAATCTCATGATTTCTGCATCTGATTTTCCTTGTGGGTCGAAATCAGATCCACCTTTACCACCACCGATAGGTAGAGTAGTTAATGAGTTTTTGAAAATTTGTTCAAATCCTAAGAATTTGATAATTCCTAAGTTAACTGATGGGTGGAATCTTAAACCACCTTTATATGGTCCAATGGCACTTGAGAATTGGACACGGTATCCTCTGTTAACTTGAACTTGTCCTTGATCATCCATCCAAGGTACTTTGAACATTAATGTTCTTTCTGGTTCTACTAATCTTTCTAAGATAGCCATTTTTTCATATTCAGGATGAGCAGCGATTACAGGTTCTAAGCTTTCAAGAACTTCTTCTACTGCTTGAATGAATTCTGGCTGATCAGCATTTTTTTCTTTAACGCTTTTTAATACTTTTTCAATATAATTCATTTTAATTGTCCTCCTGGTTATTATTGTAAACCCTCTTTAATAATAAATAAATATATTGAGAAATAATTATTGTAAGAATAAGTTATTAATATAATAAAAGATAATTTAATGAAATAGTACTTTATTTTGTATACAATTTATGCTAATATAGTACCAACAAGAGGTGATCAATATGAAAAAACTTATTTTTGTACAATTAAATCACCATCACCATTGGAATACATAGGGTTATATCATTTGATGATACAGCCCATTTTCACTATATATTAAGGGCGTATCTAATGGCACAATAAAGAACAACGAGTCATTAGTCAATGACTCGTTTTTTAGTAGGGGGACATAGAATGGAAGAGTTTCAGTATTTAATACCAGAAGAAAGCATTGATGCAATTATTACAAATGTATCAAAATTAAGAGAAATAGAGAATAATTTAAGGGGGATTTTTTCTAGTCATGGGTACAATGAGGTTTTAATGCCATCGTTTGAATATGTTGACTTGTATACCAAGTTAGATTGCGGCTTTGAATTAGATAAAATGTTTCAATATATTAATCATGAGGGTAAAAATGTAGCAATGAGGTTGGATTTTACAATTCCACTAGCTCGTCTTTATGCTAACAGTCATAATCAGGATGTTGCACGTTATTGTTATTTTGGTAAAGTATACCGTAAAGAAACGATGCATAAAGGTAGAAGTAGCGAATTTTTTCAAGGTGGGGTCGAATTGATGAATCTGCCTGGTCTTCAAGGTGATTTGGAATGCATGAATATGATTCAACAATCATTAAAATATTTAGCTTTAAAAAACATTTTAATTGAATTAGGTTCTGCTAAATTTTACAATCGATTATTAGAATTAGTAGAAGATAAAAAGGATGATTTGACACATATTTTAAGATTAAGAGACATCAGTGGTATGAAAAAGTTTGTTGAAGAAAATTATTTTTATGATGGACTTAATCAATTATTATTAAAATTACCTACGGCCTTTGGAAATATTGATTTATTAGAAGAAGCTATTGATACCATTAAAGATCAGGAATTAAAAGATGCATTAATTGAATTAAGAGATTTATATAATTCACTTGAAAATAAAGAACATATTATTTTTGATTTGGGAATGGTTCCGACAATGAAATATTATACTGGTTTAATGATTAAGGGTTATAGCGATCAATCAGCTTCACCTATTATCTCAGGGGGAAGATATGATGATTTATTACCACGTTTTAATCGTCAGGCAAGTGCGATAGGATTTTGTTATCACATGAATCATATTTTAAAAGCGATTGAAAGAGAAGGTGAAATCAATGATTAAGATTGCAATTACAAAAGGGCGAATAGAAAAACAGGTTTGTAAATTATTACAACAGGCAGGATTTGATATGGATCCTATTATTAATAAGGATAGAGAATTATTAATTGAAACTAAAGATGGATTTTCGGTTATTTTTGGTAAGCCTAATGACGTGGTTACTTTTTTGGAACATGGAATTGTTGATATAGGTTTTGTTGGTAAAGATACATTGGATGATGTTGATTTTGATGATTATGATGAATTGCTTGATTTAAATATTGGTAAATGCTTTTTTGCAGTGGCTGCTTATCCAGAGTATCGCACGAAAGATTTTAAAAGAAGAAAGAAAATCGCTAGTAAATATACGAATGTGGCTAAAAAATATTTTGCTTCAAAACAGGAAGATGTTGAAATTATTAAATTAGAAGGATCAGTTGAATTAGGACCGGTAACAGGCATTTCTGATGCAATTGTAGACATTGTTGAAACGGGGTCAACATTAAAAGCAAACGGTTTAGAAGTGATTGAAAAAGTAAGTGATATTTCAACACGTTTGATTGTCAATAAAGTAAGTTTTAAATTTAAAAAAGCTGAAATTATGAATGTTGTTAATAAATTAGAAAATGTTATAGGGGGATAAAACATGTTAAAAACGATTAATTATAACGGGGATTTAAAAGAAATAGCTAATAAATTAAATAATCGTAAAGAAGAAATTAGCGAAGAAGTAAACAATGCAGTAAATGGCATTATTCAAGATATACGAAAAAATGGGAATCAAGCACTGTTTGATTACTGTAAAAAATTTGATGGCTATGAAATAAAAGATGAACAAGATTTGATAGTAAGTGATGCTGAAAAAGAAGCGGCTTTAAAAGAAGTAGACGAGGATTATATTCGTATTTTAGAAAGAACAAAAAAACAAATTACAGAATTTCATAAGAATCAAATTGATAAATCATGGTCTTTATATAAAGACAATGGTGTTATTATGGGACAAATGGTAAGACCGATTGAAAGAGTAGCTTTATATGTACCAGGAGGTACAGCAAGTTATCCTTCAACAGTTTTAATGAATGCTGTTCCGGCTAAGCTTGCTGGAGTGAAAGATTTAGTTATTATTACACCAGTTAAAGCAGATGGTAAAGTCAATCCGGTCATCGTTGCAGCAGCTAAAGTCAGTGGTGTTAATACCATTTATAAATTTGGGGGAGCACAAGGGGTGGCTGCAATAGCAAATGGAACAGAAACAATAAAAAAAGCAGATAAAATTGTTGGACCAGGTAACATCTATGTTGCTACAGCAAAGAAATTGAGTTATGGGGTTGTCGATATTGACATGGTAGCAGGACCAAGTGAGGTCTTAATTATTGCTGATGAAAAAGCTAATCCAAAGTATATTGCTGCTGATTTAATGTCACAGGCAGAACATGATAAGCTTGCTAGTGCTATGCTTGTAACAACAAGCCAATCATTAGTTGAAGAAGTTAACAAAGAACTAAAAAGACAAATAGCATATTTATCAAGAAAAGAAATTATTGAAGAATCATTGAAAAACTATGGAGGTGCTATTATTGTAGATAATTTAGATGAAGCTTTTGAAGTTTCTAATTATCTTGCACCGGAACATTTAGAAATATTAGTTGAAAATCCTGTTAATACATTACCAAAAATAAAAAATGCTGGTTCAATCTTTTTAGGAGAATATACTCCAGAACCATTAGGAGATTATATGTCAGGAACAAACCATGTTTTACCTACAGGTGGAACAGCAAAATTCTATTCTGCTTTAGGTGTTTATGATTACGTTAAATATTCATCTTATAGCTATTATCCTAAAAACGTTTTAGAAACATTCAAAGATGACGTCCAAACATTTGCTAAAAGTGAAGGATTAGATGCTCATGCTAATTCAATTGCAGTAAGATTCGAGGATCAATAATATGAGAACAGCGACAATAAAAAGAGAAACTAAAGAAACAAAAATTAACCTTACTTTAAATTTGGATGGAGAAGGACAATCATCTATTAATACAGGGGTTGGCTTTTTAGATCATATGTTGACTTTGCTTGCGTTTCATGGTCAATTTGATTTGAATTTAACATGTGATGGTGATTTGCAAGTTGACAGTCATCATACAGTGGAAGATATAGGCATTGCTTTGGGAGATGCATTAACTGAATGTTTAGGTGATAAACGAGGTATTTATCGTTATGGTAGTTTTACAATTCCAATGGATGAAGCATTGGTAACGGTTGATTTAGATATCAGTGGTCGTGCTTTCTTGGTCTATCATGTTCCAGATTTACCAACAGTAATTTTAGGGAATTATGAAACTGAGATGACAGAAGAATTTTTTAGAGCATTAGCGACACATGGCAATTTGACTTTACATATTAATGAACACTATGGCAAAAATAGTCATCATATTATTGAGGCTTGTTTTAAAGCCTTAGGACGTGCTTTAAAACAAGCAGTTAAAATTGATCCTGAAAATGCGGATAAAGTAAGTTCTTCAAAGGGTGTTTTATAAATCTTTTAGGGGGGATATCATGTTAGCTATTATTGATTATAACTTGGGGAATTTAAAAAGTGTTTATGGCGCTTTGAAAAGAATTGGTCTTGATCCTATTATTACAAGAGATCAAGATGTTATTAGACAAGCAGATGGAATTGTTTTACCGGGTGTTGGAGCATTTCCAGTAGCTATGGAAAATCTAAAAAAATATGATTTAATTGATGTATTAAATGAAAAAAAGGAACAAGGGACACCTATATTAGGTATTTGTTTAGGTATGCAAATATTGTTTGATTGGGGTTATGAGGTAGAAAAAACAGCAGGGTTAGGATTTATTCCAGGAACTGTTGAATTTATGGATATAGATGAAAAGATTCCACACATGGGATGGAATCAGCTTCATTTCAATCAAAAACATCCATTATTAAAATATATTAATGAAAATGAAGATGTTTATTTTGTTCATTCTTATTATGCAAAATGTGATCCACAATATTTAGTGGCTTACAGTGATTATGGAAAAGCTAATATCACAGCAATTGTGGCTAATAAAAATGTAATGGGATGTCAGTTCCATCCTGAAAAAAGTGGAACGGTCGGACAAAATTTATTAAAGGCATTTAAGGAGATGATATCATGTTAGTTATACCAGCGATAGATTTAAAAGATGGACAAGCAGTAAGATTGTTTAAGGGAGATTACAATCAAAAAACAGTTTATAGTCATCATCCTGAACAGTTAGCGCAACATTTTGAACAGTTAGGTGCCAAGATTCTTCATGTTGTTGATTTGGATGGAGCTAAAGATGGACAATGCATCAATTTAGAAACGATTAAAAAAATTAGAAATGCGACTTCAATGAATTTAGAATTAGGTGGCGGAATCCGTAATATGGAAACTGTTGATTTATATTTAAATGAAGTAGGTATTGATCGTGTTATTTTAGGAACAGCAGCTATTGAAAATCCAAAATTTTTAAAAGAAGCCCTTGATAAATATGGACCTCAAAGAATTGTTGTTGGTGTTGATGTAAAAAATGGTTTTGTTTCAACATCAGGCTGGCTACAAACAAGTCAAGTAGCTTATCTTGATTTTATTAAACAATTAGAAAACTTAGGGGTAAAATATATTGTTGCGACGGATATTTCAAAAGATGGAACTTTAACAGGACCTAACTTTGATATGTATGATCAAATTTATCAACATAGTTCAATTCAATTTGTTGTTTCTGGTGGTATTAAAGATTTTGATAACATTAAAGCTGTAGCTGATAAGGGCTATTATGCTTGTATCGTCGGAAAGGCTTATTATGAAAATAAAGTTGACTTAAAGGAGGCGATTACATGCTTACAAAAAGGATAATTCCTTGTTTAGATATTAAGGATGGTAAGGTTGTTAAGGGCATCAATTTTGTTGGTTTAAAAGATGTGGGTGATCCTATTGAACTAGCCAAAAAATATGACTTACAATGTGCTGATGAAGTTGTTTTTTTAGATATAACCGCTTCATATGAAAAAAGAGATATTATTAAAGATTTAATAGCACGTGGAGCCAGTGAGCTTACAATTCCTTTAGCTGTAGGAGGGGGAATTCGTACTCTTGATGATTTTAGAACGATTTTAGCAAGTGGTGCTGACAAAGTGTCCGTTAATTCAGCAGCTATAGCAAATCCACAATTAATTGAAGATGCTGCCAAAGAATTTGGTGTTCAATGCGTTGTTGTGGCCATTGATGCTAAAAAAAGAGATGATGGTAGTGGTTATGATGTTTATGTCAAAGGTGGCAGAGAAAATACTGGCATTGATTTAATTGACTGGGTAACGAAATGTCAATCATTAGGTGCTGGAGAGATTTTATTAACTTCTATGGATGCTGATGGAACAAAAGCAGGATATGACATTGACATGATTAATGCAGTCTGTCAAGTTGTAGATATACCGGTTATTGCCAGTGGTGGTTGTGGAAGTATTCAAGATATTATTGATGTATTTGAAAAAACAAATTGTGATGCTGCACTTGTTGCTTCTTTATTTCACTTTGATGAAGCAACAGTAGAAGATGTCAGAGAGGCATGTAGACAACATCATATAAATGTAAGGAGAGCAAAATGAGACCAGATTTTAAAAAAATGGAATTAATTCCAGCAATTGTACAAGATTATCAAACAAAAGAAGTATTAATGCTTGCTTATGTTAATGAAGAAGCTTATGATAAAATGCTTGAGATTGGTCAAACTGTATTTTATTCAAGAAGTCGAAAAAAACTATGGCACAAAGGAGAAGAATCAGGACATTTTCAAGATGTTAAAGGAATCTATTTAGATTGTGATCTAGATACTTTACTTATTTATGTTAAGCAAACAGGAGCTGCTTGCCACACTGGTGCTTATTCTTGTTTCTTTAATGAAGTGAAACCATATGACAGCGTAGATATCTTTAAAGAATTAGAAAATTTAATTGCTGATCGTAAAGTTCATCCAAAAGAAAAATCATATACTAATTATCTTTTAAATGAAGGTGTAGATAAGATTTGTAAAAAAGTTGGTGAAGAAGCAAGTGAAACAATTATTGCTGCTAAAAATGATAATAAAGATGAACTCGTAGGTGAGATTAGTGATTTATTGTATCATGTCTTTGTATTAATGAATGATCGTGGAGTGGCTTTATCTGATATTCAAAATAAACTTAAAGCGCGTCATCAAATTACAGGAAATAAAAAAGAATTTCATACGAGAGGAGAATATTAAGGAGAGCATTCTCCTTTTTTAATAAAACTATGAAAACAATAGATTATCATATGCATACATGTTTTTCTGGTGATAGTGAGGTCAATCCCAGAGAACATGTTTTACAAGCTATAAAGATGAATTTGGATGAAATTTGTTTTACAGATCATCGGGATTTTGATTATCCTATTGATTCTTTTGAATTAGACGTTGAAAACTATTATCAAACAATTCAGTCATTAAAAGAGGAATTTAAAGATAAAATTAAAATTAAATGGGGAATTGAAATAGGGTTGGATTTAGATCATAAGGAAGAAATTAATCAATTAATTGCTCAATACCCTTTTGATTTTGTAATTGGATCAATTCATGTTATCCATCATACAGAATTTTATTATGGTGAATTCTTTAAAAATAAATCTAAAGAACAAGCTCACCAAGAGTTTTTTGAGGAAACATTAAAATGTGTTCAAGAATTCGATTGTTTTAATGTGTTAGGTCATTTAGACTACATTGTTCGCTATGGCCCTTATCAAGATAAAAGTGTAGATCATCAAAAGTATCAAGATATTATTGATGAAATATTTAAAACATTAATAAAAAAAGGAAAAGGTATAGAAGTAAATACATCTGGATATCGAGATTTGAAAACATGTGGTTTTCCTAATTTTGAACAAGTACAAAGATATTATGATATAGGAGGACGCATTATTACAGTTGGAACTGATAGTCATACTAGTGATCGAGTAGGTGAAAACTGTTTAACAGTTGTAAAAAAATTAAAAGAAATAGGCTTTAATGATGTAAGTACTTTTACATTACAAGTGAAGGACTTGATGACTATTGATTAAATTATAAAAGGAAGTGTAAAAAATGACATATGAAGAAATGATAGAAGATGAAACAGTCATTGAGGGAATGAATACAAAAGTCATGAGCGACGAAGAGATGGATACAATATATATACCAGATGTTGAATATATGAATCTTGATGGTATAAGCCGTGTTTTACAGATACTTATGCCTCGAAAAAGAAATATGAATCATGAAAAATATCCATTAATTATTTATGTTCAAGGGTCAGCATGGCATCAACAAAATGTTTATCAACATGTAGGTCAACTTAATTATTTATGCAAACAGGGGTTTGTTGTTGCTATTGTACAATATCGTGAAAGCGACATAGCTCCCTTTCCAGCCCAGATTGAAGATACAAAAACAGCGATTCGTTTTTTAAAAAAACATAGTGAAGAATATTATATCGACAATAAAAATACTTTTTTATTTGGTGATTCTTCTGGTGGACATGTTGCTTTACTTACTGGACTTACATCTCATTTAAATATGCTGGATAGTCATTTATATGAAGAATATTCTTGTGATATAAAAGGAATTATTGATTTTTATGGTGTTGTTGATATTACCATGGAAGATGGTTTTCCTACAACAAAAAATCATCAGCAACCTGACAGTCCAGAAGGATATTTAATAGGAAGAAAAAATGTTTTAGACAATCTCGATATAGCTTATCAAACAAATCCTATTCATTACTTAGACGGTGATATTCCGCCGATATTGATTGCTCATGGAACTAAAGATCGTCTTGTTGCCTTTAAACAAAGTGTAAAACTATACCAAGCTTTATTAGATAAAAATAAAGAGGTTGTTTTTTATCGAATGAAAGGTGCTGACCATGGTGGACCGATGTTTTTTTGTGAAGAAATGTTAGATGAAGTTGTTAAATTTATTAAAAAACATTTATCTTAAAAAGATAGGATGTATTTATAAGGTTGCGCAATTAAAGTAAAGGATTAGACATCTTTTGATTAAACTATGATATAATAATATATATAGGAGGTTAAGTTATGGAATTATATACAAAAGAAAGTTTAAAAACAGTAATGAAAGGCAATGAAGGTCATGATTTTATTTTACCTAAACCATTATTTGAAACACATCAATATGCAACAATTCGTTTAGAAGCAAAGTTAGCTTATGCAGCTATTTTAGATATACTTATGTCAAAAGCACAATATACTAAAGAAAATCTAGCATTTATTAAGGTTGATAATCCTGAAATAAAAAATACTTTAGCTCGTTTAGCTAATAAAGAAGTTAATCAAGAAAAGATGTTAAAATACATTGAAGAATTAGATCAAGTAAACTTAATTAAGGTAGAAGGACAAAATCTTTTTGTCTATGATTTAGGGTAATGATACAATATTTAGCACATATTTTTATAAAAAATCATCAAGATTATGCCAATATTAAAGTAAGAGAGCAGTACGGTTCATTATGTTCAATACTATCTATTATTTGTAATATTACATTAGTGTGTTTTAAAATTACCATGGGTTTTATTACTCATAGTGTAGCCATTATGGCTGATGGGTTTAATAACTTGTCTGATGTAGGAAGTAACTTGGCTTCATTATTTGGTTTTAAATTATCTAATAAACATGCTGATAGTGAACATCCTTATGGGCATGGTCGTTATGAATATATTGCAGGTTTAGTTATTTCCTTTTTAATTTTATTGGTAGGAATACAATCATTAAAAGATTCTGTATTAAAGATTATTTATCCAGAAAAAGTATTATTCAGTTGGATTGCTGTTATTATTTTGATTGCTTCTATTTTTATTAAATTATGGATGTATCATTTTAATGCTTTCGTTGGTAAAAAGATAGATTCATCTACATTAAAAGCAGCAAGTCAAGATAGTTTGAATGATGTTATGACAACTTTTGCTACTTTATGTTCATTAGTTTTAACATTATTTACTACGTTACCTGTAGATGGTATTTTTGGTACAATCGTTTCAATTATCGTGTTAAAAGCAGGGGTTGAAGTTTTTAAAGATACGGTTAATCCACTGTTAGGTCTTGCTCCAGATAAAGAGTTTATTCAAGAAATTAAAGATTTTATTATGTCATTTGATAAACCGTTAGGAGTACATGATATTTTGTTACATGATTATGGTCCTGGACGTTTGTTTTTAACATTACATGTGGAAGTAAATTGTCATGATGATATGATGGTCGTACATGATCAAATTGATTTAATTGAAAGAGGCATACATGAAAAATTTCATATATTGACAACAATTCATATGGATCCAATTGATGTTGAAAACAAAGATATGATAAAGTATCGTGATTTAACTCAAAAAATAGTACATGATCTTAATCCTGAATATTCGATTCATGATTTTAGAATGGTTCCAGGGAAGACGCATACAAACTTGATTTTTGATGTTGTCGTACCACCATCAGATCAGATTAATCATCAAGAACTAAAAAATATGATTACTAAAAAGATTCAAGAACAATATCCATATTGCTTTACAGTCATTCAAATTGACCATAATTATATGTAAGAGTACATTTTCAAAGTGTGCTCTTTTTTTCTCATTTTGTAAATTATTAGTATAAAAAAATAATTATGCTATAGTTACAAGCGAGGTGAACAGAATGAATAAAAAATATTTCTTTTTTGATATAGATGGGACACTTGCGGTAGGTACACCGGGAAAACAATATATACCAGAATCAACAAAAAAAGCTATAGCATTATTAAAAGAAAAAGGACATTTTGTTGCTATAGCAACAGGAAGAAGCTATGCTATGGCAGTTGATCACATGCATGATTTAGGTTTTGAAAACATGGTAAGTGATGGTGGTAATGGAATTACCATTCATGATCAGTTGATTGATATTAAGCCTTTGGATTATCAAAAATGTATTAATTTGATTAATGAGTGTAAAGAAAAAGGATTTATTTGGGCTATTTCACCAGATAATAAAACGAGAAGATTAGCACCAGATCATCGCTTTTATGATTTTACGCATGATGTTTATATGAAAACAGAAGTGAAAGAAGGATTGAATCCTTTAGATTATGATAAAATTTACAAAGTGTATATAGCTTGTTATAGTCCTGAGGAACAACAATTAGAATCATTAAAAGAGCTTCCTTGGTGTCGTTTTCATAAAGAATATTTATTTGTGGAACCAGGTGATAAATCGGTAGGAATTAAAATGATTGTCGATCACTTTCAAGGTGATTATAAAGATGTTGTTGTTTTTGGCGATGAAAAGAATGATTTAAGCATGTTTAGAGATGAATGGACAAGTATTGCTATGGGAAATGCTATTGATGAACTTAAAGCTAAAGCAACTTATGTTACTGATGATTGTGATAAAGATGGTATTTATAATGCTTGTAAACATTTTGGTTGGATTGATTAAAGTCATATAAATGACTTTTTTTCGTTATGGAGTATAATAGATATGTGGAGGGAAACATGTGTTAAAAATAAATCATATTATAAAAAAAGTAAATCAGGATTATCGTCTAATTGCTATTAGTGATATTCATTCCCATCTAGATCGTTTTAAATCGCTGTTAGAACGCGTTCATTATCAAAAAGGTGATTATTTAGTTATTGTTGGAGATTTTGTTGAAAAGGGAACCCAAACATTACAAACTATAAGATATTTAAAACAGTTACAACAAGAATCAAATCGAGTATTTGTATTATTAGGTAATTGCGAGTATGCAATAGAAACACTCATCAATGATCAACGTTATGCTAGTCAAATGATGCATTATGTCAGTCATATTGGTAAAAGCGGGATGATAGATCAAGCATTAACTGCTTTAAAACTGGATAGAAAAGCTGATCCTCATTATTTACAAAAACAAGTTCAAACTTATTTAAAGCCTTATCTAGATTACTTACATACATTACCATTATCTTTACATTTTAATGAATTTTTATTCATTCATGCTGGCATAGAAAAAAGAACAGATTGGTATAATGGCTCTTTATCATCAATGATTGAAACAAAAACTTTTTATCAAGATGGACATTGTTTGAATGATTATGTTGTAGTTGGTCATTTGCCTACTTCAAATCAATATCAAAATAAAATAGACAATCATATTATTATTAATAATGAAAAAAGGATTATTTGTTTGGATGGTGGAACAGGTGTAAAGATGATTAGTCAAATGAATGCACTTGTTGTTGAATCAAAAAATCATAAATTGACATTAAAAAAAGAATATGTACAACCTTTCCCAATCTATGAAGTTACACATTCTGTAAGTATTAATTCTAAACATGTTCATAAGATAGCATGGCCTCATTTTGAAGTTGAAATATTAAAACAGGGGCAAGAGTTTTCGTTATGTAAACAAATTGATACACAAGCAATTTTTCCAATAAAAAATGAATTTTTATACTATAAAAATAATAAAGCATACTGTTTAGATGATTATATAGATTGTTTTTTATCAGTGAACAAGGGAGATAAAATAAGGATAGCAGGGATTTATGGACATTATGCATATGGAATTTGTCATAATGATGTAGGATGGATTCCATTTGAGTATATAAAAAAATAAGAGCATAGCTCTTATTTTTATTCTTTAAAATACTTTTTTAGTGATGATTCAGCTTGTTGATCAATACTTTTTTCAAGTTTTTCTTTTAAAGAATAAGCTTCTTTTAATTTCTTTTCACTGTCATCAATTTCTTTTAAGACAATATCTTTCATTTGTTCTTTAGTGTAGTCTTTAGATTGATGATGTTTTTTTTCTTGGATGTCGTAAGTAAAGTATTTATCAAACGCATCCTTTGCTTCATCTTCTAATTTTTTTTCTAAATCACTCATATTGTTGCCTTCTTTCTTTTTACACCTGCATTATAGTTCTCGCCTATGATAAATTCAATATATTATTTTAATTTTTTAAAAAAATATTTAAAACATAGTAATTTATAGTATACTATAATAAGTAATATAAATTGGAGGTAAAATAATGGGTTTTAGAGATGACTTTTTATGGGGTGGCGCTGTTGCAGCACACCAATGTGAAGGAGCTTGGCAAGAAGGAGGAAAAGGAATCAGTTGTACTGACGTTGAAACTGCAGGTGATAATGTAACAGGAGCACCAAGAAGATTAACAGATGGTGTTATTCCTGGTGAAGATTATCCTAACCATGTTGGTGTAGACTTCTATCATCATTATAAAGAAGACATTGCTTTAATGGCTGAAATGGGATTTAAAGCATTTAGAACTTCTATTGCATGGACTAGAATTTTTCCAAGAGGGGATGAAGATCAACCTAATGAAGAAGGTTTAAAATTTTATGATGATGTTTTTGATGAATTAATTAAACATGGAATTGAACCAGTTATTACTTTATCACATTTTGAAATGCCTTGGGCATTAGCTAAAGAATATGGTGGTTTTAGAAATCGTAAAGCCATTGATATGTTTGTTAAATTTGCTAAAGTATGTTTTGAAAGATACCAACATAAAGTAAAATACTGGATGACTTTTAATGAAATTAATAATCAAGCTGATGTTACACAACATAACTTGATTCAAGAAGGTGCCATTTTACTTAAAGAAGGTGATGATGCAGAATATTTAATGTATTTATCAGCTCACCATGAGTTAGTTGCTTCAGCATTAGCTGTAAAAGCAGCACATGAAATTAATCCTGATTTACAAGTAGGGTGTATGATAGGTATGAACGGTGTTTATCCAGCTTCACCAAAACCAGAAGATGTTATGAATGCATTAGGTGCAATGCATCAAAAATACTGGTATGTAGAAGTTCATGCAAGAGGACATTATCCTCGTCATATCTTAAAGAAATTTGAAAGAAAGGGATATGATTTTATTACTGAAGAAGATAAAGCTATTTTAGAAGCAGGCAAAGTAGATTACATTGGATTCTCTTATTACATGTCATTTGCTACAAAATATCAAGGACGTAATGAAAAGACTTTTGATTATGTACCAGAAGACTTTGTTAGAAATACATATTTAAAAGCTTCTGACTGGGGATGGCAAATTGATCCTTTAGGATTACGTTGGTGTCTAAACTGGTTTAATGATCGTTTTGAATTACCAATGATGATTGTAGAAAATGGTTTTGGTGCTTATGATAAAAAAGAGGCTGATGGTACAATAGATGATCAATATCGAATTGATTATTTAAAAGAACACATTCAAGCGATGAGAGATGCTGTAGATTATGATGGTGTAGATTTATTAGGTTATACAATGTGGTCACCATTTGATATTGTTTCTGCCTCTACTGGTGAATATGATAAACGTTATGGTTTTATCTATGTTAATTATAATAATAAACATGAAGGTGATTTCTCTAGAAGTAAAAAGAAATCATTTGATTGGTATAAACATGTTATCGAAACTAACGGAGAAGAGCTAGATTAAATTAAAAAAGCCTCGTTTTTATGAGGCTTTTTTGTTTTTGTGGACGACAAACCTATAATTTTTCTATATATTCAACAAAAGCAGTACGCCTTTTTTCATAAATATAAGCGTATGTGTTCTTTAGCATTCAATAGAATGTTCCATTCTTTGGCAACTAGACTTTTATTTATTGTAGGATTGGATAGAGGATAATTGGCATGGCTATGTCGAAACCCATAGATAGTAATATGTTTAACATTAACATTCTTTAAATCCTTATTGAACCTATAACGGAATGTACCTGGATATATTGGAATGATAGCATCAAAAACATAATACTAATCATTAAAACCATCTTGTTTTTTTCACGTTTTTATTTTGGTATACGTAATACAATTAAAAAACTTATAGTATCTACATTGAGAGTAGGCAATCTTTGATTTTATTCATTTATTAAATCTTGTAATTTATCTCCTAAATGCGCCAATTGTTTAGCTATTGGTTTTTCATAATTAAAAGATTCTTGATCGTAAATAGATTCAGACAAATCTAACAACTCATCCTCACTATAATCTTTATTTTCATCAATAAAAATATCAAATTTATTCAAAAGTTCAATTTCATTTTTTGTTAAACTTAATCGCATTTCAATCTTCCTTTCCGTCTAATAGTTTTTTAGCAATTTTAAAATGTGTTTTGTGTACTGTGGTTATGATACCAATATTAGGATCTATATAAATTGTAGCATTTATTCTATGATTTTAAATGATGTTTTGCATTGTGTGTCAGTTTTGACTTATTTGTTTTTAGAGGATTTCTAATAGCATCTACTACATCAGCTATGTCTACTTCTCTATCTTGTAATCTATCTTCAAAATGTTCTGAAAAAGAGATATTTTAGTTCTGATAATTTGCCTCATTTCAATTTTATTCTTATCAGATACTTTCTTACTGCTATTATTTGAATCGTAAATTGCAGTACATATTCATTTACTGTGATCATAGAAACCCGATACTGCTTAGGAGACCATTTGCACATTTCAAGGCAGGGAATCTTATCACTTATAATTTTCTAATATAGATAGTATTATAATTGCTAGAATATATATTTTTTCTATATATATTATATAAGAAGATTTTTATTATTGTGGACGACAAATGGACGAAGCAGATTAAAAAAATATGAGTGAATATATGGAGAAAAATGGCTATTTATAGCCAAATAAAAAAGTAATAAAAATAGATGATTAATGGTAAGAAATTATAAATAGTTATTAAAAATGATTGCAGTCTATAGTGATAGACGCAATCATTTTTTTATAATAAAAAGAACTAACTTATGTTAGTTCTCAATATTTAGGCTTCTTTAAGTGTTTCGGGTTCTGGTTTAATCATCTTCATGGTATTCATAATTTTTCTTATATGATATAAACTTTCAGCAATGTTTAAACCATGGTCACCAATTCGTTCAAAGTCAGTTAGAATTTTTGTATAAATAATACTGTTTTCTGTTGTACATTGTTTTTCTTTTAAACGATGTAATTGGTTAACTGTAAATTGATGTTGTGTTTTATCAATATTGTCTTCCATCACATCAACTTTATCAACAAGATTTTTAAATTCATCATAGTCTAAGATAACTAATTCATCAAGAATATTATTACATAGACTTTCCATGATACTGATTTCTTTAATAGCATCAATAGAGAAGTGAGTATCATCTTCAGATAAAGCTTTTGCTCTATTGGCTATATTGATTGCATGATCACCAATTCTTTCTAAATCTGAAGCCACTTTTAAGAATAAGACAATTGTTTGAGATCCTTCGGTAGGAAATTCATTTGAAATAACAGCTGTTGTAAAATCGATAATTTGTTGATTTAAGTAATTAATATATTCTTCATCTTTTAATAAACGTTCATATTTTTCTTGAGAAAAATGATCAAGTAATTCAAATGATCGTTTAACATTATGATTAGCTAAATTTAACATATGTTGACTTTCATTGAATAATTGTGTATTCGCAATAGCACTTGTACCAATATGATAATCATTGTTAAAGATACTAAAATCTAGATATTTAAGTGTCATATGTTCAGTTTCATCATGTTTTTCTGGTAAAACAAGATAAGTTAAATCAACTAATTTAGTACCTATAGGAAGAAGTAAAAGAGTAGTTGTTACGTTAAATATTGTATGAACATTAGCAATCTGTGCTGCTACATTATGTGGTGTAATACTTTCAACTAAATGAGCAAATGGGAATAACATGCTAATTGTAACAAAGATGATGGTTCCAATAATATTGAATGATAAATGAATAATGGTTGTTCGTTTAGCATTTTTACTTGTTCCAATTGAAGCAAGTACTGATGTAATACATGTTCCGATATTTTGTCCAAATAAAACATAAATAGCAGATGGTAATGTCATTACGCCACTACGAGCCAATGCTTGTAGTATTCCGACTGAAGCAGATGAAGATTGAATAATAGCTGTAAATCCAGCTCCAACTAGAATACCAATAAATGGATTTTGGAATTTAGATATTAATCCTACAAATTCTGGCATTGTTCTTAAAGGAATCATCGCATTAGACATTGTTTCCATTCCGATAAATAAAATACCAAGACCACCAATAACAGTTCCTAATGCATCCAGTTTTTTACTTTTGAAAAAGACAATCATGGCTACACCAATAAAAGCAATTAAAGGGGCAATAGCTGTAATATCAATAGCGATTAACTGACCGGTAATCGTAGTACCAATATTTGCTCCCATAATGACCCATACCGCACTTGTTAGTGACATTAATCCAGAATTAACGAATCCTACAACCATCACTGTTGTTGCAGATGATGATTGAATAATGGCAGTGACTAATGCACCTACTAAAACGCCAAGAAAACAATTGGATGTTAATTTTTCAAGAATTGTTTTCATTTTGTTTCCAGCTGCGAGTTCTAGTCCATTAGACATCATATTCATTCCATATAAAAATAGGGCTAAACCACCTAGCATAGAAAATATATTTGCTAATTTCATACAAAACCTCCTATATCCTTACGTAGATTAACATTTTCTTAACGTAATGTAAATAAACTTTACATTTTCTTAACATTAAATTTATCTTTAGATTAGAATAGACGGTTTTATGCGGGTTTAGGTGAGTTAGATTAAGTTAGAATGAGTTGTTTATCATTTACAAGTAACAAACAAGTAACAAACAAGTAACAAACAAGTAACAAAGACTTTTTAAATAAAATGGATTAGAAGTAAATCTTCTCCATTTCTTTTGACAAATATTCAATTATTTTAAGAATATATCTATAATCGTTATAGTATGGTAAATAACAAATTTGATAATAAAAATTGTTTTTTAATTGACAATAAGTTCAATCAGTTATAAAGTTAGGCTGCTAATAGTTAGGATGCTAATGTAAAGAGGAGAGCTTATGAAAATACCATTTTATTTAATGCTTTTTAAAACACAACATGCACAAAGACAAAAAAATTGGAATGTGATGGAAACTTATAATCTATCACCAGGACAACCGAAAGTATTACGATATATAAATCAACATGAAAATTGTAAATTAAAAGACATTGCATTAGAGTGCGATATAGAACCAGCAACAGTAAGCAAGATGATTGATAACTTAGAAAAAAAGAAAATGTTAACAAGGAAAATCAATCCTAGTAATAAAAGAGCTTATCAACTTAATATTACTGAATTAGGGAAAAATGCTTTAGATAAATGGAATGAACATTGTTTAGAGGTGGAACATGTTTCTTTACAAGGTTTTAGCCCTCAAGAAATAGATCAATTTAAGGATTATTTATCTAGGATGTATAAAAATTTAACTAATAAGGATTTAAAGTAGGAGGTTTTTTATGATGAGACGTTTTTTTTCTTATGCTAAAAGATATAAAAAACAATTTATTATTGCTTTTTTATGTGTTATTGGTGAAACAGTATTTGAATTAATTATCCCGGTATTGATGGCAAATATTATTGATTATGGGGTTATGCAAAATAATTCAATATACATTATTAAACAAGGAATCATGATGGCTATTTGTGCTGTTTTGGCGTTAATCTTAGGGGTTTTATATTCACGTTATGCAGCTGAGGCAGGTCAAGGATTTGGTAAGGAATTAAGAAAAGAAGAGTATGAAAGAGTTCAAAAATTTTCTTTTTCTAATAGTGATCATTTTTCTACTTCTTCTTTAATTACAAGATTAACCAGTGATGTGACTATTCTTCAAAACACGATATGTAATGGGTTTAGACCGTTAGTAAGAGCACCATTTATGTTTTTAATGGCATTGTTTTTAACAATTAAACTTAATGCAAAACTTGCATTAGTATTTATTATTGTTGCCCCTGTTTTAGGAATAGGACTTTATTATATTGTTAAAAACGTAGGTCCAATGTTTAGAAAAATGCAAGCCAATATTGATGAAGTTAATACAGTAGTCCAGGAAAACCTTATTGCGATAAGAACTATTAAAGCCTATGTTAGAGGTGATTATGAAAATAGTAAGTTTGCTCGTATTAATCAACAATTAAGGAATCATAGTGAAAAAGCTTTCCGTCTATCAGTAATGAATATGCCTTTATTTCAGTACATGATGTATACAACGATTGTTTGTTTATTATTTTTTGGTAGTCAAATGATTTTTGCTGGTGAAATGAAAATAGGGGAATTAACAGGTTTTTTAAGTTACGTATTACAAATATTAAATGCCTTAATGATGATTTCCAACGTCTTTTTAATGATAGCAAGATCAATTGCTAGTATGGAACGTATTTTAGAAGTGATGGATGAAGTACCAAGTATTAAAGATTGCCCTCAACCGCTCATGAACATTAATTCAGGAACAATTGATTTTAAACATGTTTATTTTAAATATAACCAAGAAGCCAAAGAAAATGTTTTAAGTGATATTAATTTACACATTGACTCTGGTTCTACTATTGGTATTTTAGGAGGAACTGGTTCGGCTAAAACAAGCTTAGTTCAGCTTATTGATCGTTTGTATGACGTAAGTCAAGGAGAAGTATGTATTGACTTACATAATGTCAAAGATTATTCATTAAAAGTGTTAAGAGACAATGTGGCTATGGTATTACAAAAGAATACTTTATTTTCAGGCACAATTAAAGAAAACTTATTATGGGGTAATAAAGATGCAAGTGAGCAGGAAATAAAATGGGCTTGTAAACAAGCCTGTGCTGATGAGTTTATTGAACGTTTTCCTGATGGTTATAATACTTACTTAGAACAGGGTGGAACAAATTTATCAGGAGGGCAAAAACAAAGATTATGTATCGCAAGGGCATTACTAAAACATCCTAAAATATTAATTTTAGATGATTCAACAAGTGCTGTTGATACTGCAACCGAAACATATATCAAAAATGCTTTAAATGCACTTCAAGATACAACTAAAATTATTATTGCTCAAAGAGTTTCGTCGCTACAACATGCCAGTCAAATTATTATTTTAGATAATGGTAGAATACATGCTGTAGGTAGTCATGATGATTTATTAAAAAATGACAGTATATATCAAGATATCTATTATTCTCAATTAAAAGGAGTTGATTTATAATGGCAAGACAAATAACAAGTGCTAAACCAAAAAATCTAAAAAAAACGTTAGCTTCTTTTAAAAAATATATCGGTTTACATAAAATATCATTTGTTTTAATTGCTTTATTAGTTATTATGAGTACTTCAATTAGTTTATGGGGAACTTATTCGATTAAAACAGTCGTTAATGAATATGTATTAAAAAATGATTTTCATGGTTTGATTCAATTTATTATTTTTATGGCTATTATTTATTTTATTGGGGCAACGAGTACGGCTATTTATAAACAACTCATGGTTCATACAGCGCAAAGTATTGTTCAAGAAATGAGAAATGATTTATTTTCTAAAATGCAAAAATTACCTATTACGTATTTTGATCAACATCCTCATGGAGAAATCATGAGTCGATTTACTAATGATTTAGACACGGTTCAAGATGCTTTAAATAATTGCTTTGATACATTGATTCAAAGTTTTATTATGATTACAGGAACTTTATTTTTAATTTTTGTTTTAAGTTGGCAATTATCTCTTATTGTATTTGCTTCAATGATTGTCATGTATTTTTTAATCCAATATCTTACTAAAAAAAGCAAAATATATTTTAAAAAACAACAAGCTTCTATGGGGATACTCAATGGTTTTATTGAAGAAATGATAGATGGGAGTAAAGTTGTTAAAGTATTCAATCATGAAGTAGAAAATTCAAAAGAATTTGATCAAAAAAATCAAGATTTATTTCATGAAGCAGTAGAAGCATTAACCTTCTCTGGAAGAACTATTCCTACTGTAGTGAGTATTTCATATTTTAATTATGCTTTAGTTGCAACTGTAGGTGGATTGTTTGCAATAAATGGTGTGATGGATATTGGTAGTTTATCGTCTTACTTGGTGTTTGTTAGACAAACAGCCATGCCAATTAATCAGTTTACACAACAACTTAACTTTATTTTAGCTGCGATGGCGGGGGCTGAAAGAATATTTGATTTGATGAATGAGATAGAAGAAATTGATGAAGGTCAAGTTACTTTATGCAGGGTCAATATTAATGAAAATGGTTTAATGGAAGAAACTAATGTAAATACTGGACATTGGGCATGGCGTCATCCTCGAAAAGATGGAACTGTTGAATTAGTTGAATTAAAAGGAGATGTACGTTTTCATCATGTTGATTTTGGATATCAAGAAAATCATATGATTTTAAAAAATATAGAATTGTTTGCTAAACCGGGTCAAAAAATTGCTTTTGTAGGAAGTACAGGTGCTGGAAAAACAACAATTATTAATTTGATTAATCGTTTTTATGATATCAATAAAGGAAGTATTACTTATGACGGTATTGATGTTAAATTAATTAAAAAAGATGATTTAAGACATTCTATATCTATTGTTTTACAAGATACACATTTATTTAGTGGTACTATTAGAGATAATATTCGTTATGGTAAGTTAGATGCGAGTGATAAGGAGGTAGAGGAGGCAGCCAAACTTGCTAATGCTGATGGTTTTATTAGAAGATTGCCTCAAGGATATGATACTTATTTAAGTGGTGATGGGGCAAACTTGTCTCAAGGACAACGACAATTATTAGCAATCGCAAGAGCAGCTATTGCTAATCCACCAGTTTTGATTCTTGATGAAGCGACAAGTTCTATTGATACGAGAACTGAAAAATTAATTGAAAAGGGAATGGATCGCTTAATGGAAAATCGAACAGTATTTGTAATAGCACATCGTCTTTCAACTGTTAAAGATGCAAATGCAATTATGGTCATGGATCATGGTAAAATTATTGAACGAGGAAATCATGACGATTTATTAAATAATAAGGGTCGTTATTATGAATTATATACAGGGAAAACAGAATTAGATTAAAGGCACTACATAACGAAGTGTCTTTTTTGTTTAGTAAAACTGATTATATTTACTTAAATGTTTAGTAAATATAATTGACTTTGTTTACTTAAATGATACAATTATAGTGTATGAATGGGGGATAAATATGAATCATCAAATAAATCGACTTATCCAATATGGATTACAACATCAACTTATAAGCAAATGGGATCAAGATTACAGCATTAACTTATTATTAGATTTGTTTCAACTAGAAGATTTTCAAAAAGAAACCATTTGCGAACCATTAGAAAGATGTGATGATATTTTAAATCATATGCTAGATTATGCATGTCTTCATGGTATTATTAACGATACTGTTACTGAACGTGACTTGTTTGACACGCGGATTATGAATTGTCTTATGCCACGACCTAGTGAAGTCATTAATCAGTTTAATCAGCTTTATTTACATTCACCAAGGGAAGCTACTCAGTATTTCTATCATCTGTCTTTAAGTTCTCATTATATTCGAAAAGAAAGAATTGAAAAAAATATCTCTTTTAAACGTTTTAGTCAATATAGCGAATTTGAAATTACAATTAACTTGTCTAAACCTGAAAAAGATCCTAAAGAAATTGCAAAAATGAAAAATGTAAAATCGAGAGGGTATCCAAAATGTTTATTATGTAAAGAAAATGTAGGTTATGCAGGAAGAATGAATCATCCAGCACGACAAAATCATCGTATTATCCCTGTAGAACTAGATCACAGTCAATACTATTTACAATATTCACCTTACGTTTACTACAATGAACATTGTATTGTTTTTAATGAATCGCATATACCGATGGTAATCAATAAAGAGACATTTAAAAAATTACTTTCTTT
Organism: Erysipelatoclostridium sp. AM42-17; assembly: GCF_003480255.1. Classification (GTDB taxonomy): domain Bacteria; phylum Bacillota_I; class Bacilli_A; order Erysipelotrichales; family Coprobacillaceae; genus Faecalibacillus. Next base: position 94,982 of record NZ_QUIN01000004.1, read on the forward strand.
TGTTGAACAGTTTCCACACTACATGTTAGGAAGTAATGCTGATTTACCAATTGTCGGAGGTTCAATTTTAAGTCATGATCATTTTCAAGGTGGATGTCATCATTTTCCAATAGAAAAAGCAGAAATTATTAAAACAATACATCAAGATGCTTTTCCTCAATTAAAAATTGAAATTGTTAAATGGCCTTTATCAACAATTCGTTTGACTTCTAAAAATAAAGAGGATGTGATTGAATATAGTGATAAGATATTAAGTAATTGGATTCATTATAGTAATCCTTCTTTACAAATTTTAGCTTATAGTGATCAAACAAGACATAATACCGTCACGCCTATTGCAAGAATGGTAAATGGAGAATATCAAATGGATATTGTATTAAGAAATAATCGTACAAATGAACAATATCCTGACGGCATTTTCCATCCTCATCAAAATTTGCACCATATTAAAAAAGAAAATATTGGTTTAATTGAAGTAATGGGACTTGCTGTTTTACCAGCACGATTAAAAAATGAATTAACTTTATTGAAAGATTGTTTATTAGGTAATAAGAATATTGATGAAATCGATGAAATAAAAAAACATAAATCATGGTATGTACAATTAAAAAATCAATACCAAATGAGTAAAACAAATGTAGACGAAATATTAAGTCAAGAACTTACCAATAAATATGTTCAAGTATTAGAAGATGCTGGTGTTTTCAAAATGAATGATGAAGGCATCGGTGCCTTTGTTTCTTTTGTAGAAAATATAGAATAAGAGGAGATAAATATGATTACAGTAACAAAAAAAATAGATGATCAAATTGATTTACTTACAATGAAAAATGATGAATTAGAAATCGTTGTATCTAATTATGGATGTACAATTGTTAAAGTTTTAATGAAAGATAAAGAAGGAAATAGAGATGATGTTGTTTTAGGATATGATGATTTCAGTCAATATCAAACCTTAGATGCCTATCTTGGTGCTTTAGTTGGTAGAGTGGCTAATCGTATAAAAAAGGGAGAATTTACATTAAATGGTGAAACATATCATCTGCCTATTAATAATGGTCCTAATTCATTACATGGTGGGATTAAGGGCTTTTCATATCAAGTATTTGATTACCAAATTGTTAATGATTACACAATAGAATTTCATTATGTATCTAAAGATGGTGAAGAAGGTTATCCTGGAGAACTAGATTTTAAAGCAATCTATACTTTGAATCATGATACACTTACGATACGTTATCTTGCTTCTTCATCAAAAGACACACTGATCAATATTACTAATCATTCATATTTTAATTTATCAGGTAAAAGAGAAAATATTTATCGACATTTATTAAAAGTACATGCTCATCAATTTGCATGTGTAGACAAAGATGGTTTAACAACTGGCAAAATGAGAGATGTAACTGATACACCATTTGATTTTAATGAATTTTCTTATATTGGTGAAAGAGTAGAGATGGAAGATGAGCAGTTAAAATTGGGTAATGGTTTTGATCATCCATTTATTTTCAATAAAAAAGAAAATCAAGTGGAATTATTTCATCAAGGAACAGGTAGAAAATTAACAGTATCAACAACTTTACCAGGGGCTCAAATTTATACAGCCAATTATTTAGATGGTCGTTTAGGCAAAGAAGGACAACATTATTATCAAAGAGATGCTGTTTGTATTGAAACTCAAAATTTACCAGATGCGATTCATATTGAAAAAAATCCAAGTACAATTTTAAAGAAAGGAGATTTATATGATGAAACAACATCATATAAGTTTGAGGTGATTAAATAATGAAAAAAGCGAGTTTAATTATTGAAGATATTAAAAACAATCAACTTAATTCAACATTTGAAACAATTTATGTTGATACAAATCTTATTGAAGGACAAAAAGAAAGATATATTCAAGCACTTCACAAATATATTGAAGTATATGGTGATCAAGAAGTTGAAATCTATAGTACTCCTGGAAGAAGTGAAGTATGTGGTAATCATACTGATCATCAACATGGTGAAGTCCTTGCTGCAGCAATCAATCTTGATATGATTGCAGTTGTTTCTAAAAAAGATAAAGGAGTTAAAGTATTATCGGATGATTATGATATTCGTGAAATTCCTATATATGATTTAGAAATGAAAGAAAATGAGAAAGAAAGTTCAGAAGGACTTATTCGTGGCGTACTCGCAAAATATCAAGATTTAGGATATCAAATTGGTGGCTTTAATGCATATATGACAAGTGATGTTTTACAAGGATCAGGACTCTCTTCATCAGCTGCTTTTGAAGTAATGATTGGAACAATTTTATCAGGTTTATATAATGAAATGAAAATTGATCCTGTTGTCATTGGTCAAGTTGGCCAATATGCAGAAAATGTATATTTTGGCAAACCTTGTGGTCTAATGGATCAATGTGCTTGTTCGGTCGGAAGCTTAATTCATATTGATTTTAAAGATCCTCAGCAACCATTTGTTGAAAAAATAAATGTGGATTTTAAAGAATTTAAACATAGTTTATGTATTGTTGATGTACATGCGTCTCATGCCGATTTAACACAAGATTATGCTTCTATCCCTTATGAAATGAAAGAAGTCGCTCATTATTTTAATAAAGAATTTTTACGCGATGTAGATGAACAAGAATTTTATCAACATATTCCTCAAATAAGAGAAACTTTACAAAATGATCGAGCAGTTTTACGTGCTATTCACTTATTTGCAGAAAATAAGCGTGTTGAAAAAATTGTATCGGCATTAAACAATAAAGATTTCGAAACATTCAAAATGATTATTAGTGAATCAGGAAATAGTTCATTCCAATATTTACAAAATATCTATTCTAATCAATATACTACAAAACAAGCGGTTTCTTTAGCTTTGGCTTTATCTAAGGATATTTTAAAAAATCATGGTGTTTGTCGTGTACATGGTGGTGGTTTTGCAGGAACAATTCAAGCCTTTGTAGAAGATGATTATGTTGATACTTATAAACAACAAATTGAAAAGTATTTTGGTAAAGATTCTTGCCATGTTTTAAAGGTAAGAGGTGTTGGTGGAACGAAGGTTTATTAGCCCATACTTTGTAATATGAAGGAGAAAAATATGAACCAATTTATTGATTTGCATATGCATAGTTATTATAGTGATGATGGTGAATATACACCTTGTCAGTTAGTTGAAATGGCTCATCAAAAAGGCATAAAAATTATGGCTATTGCTGATCATAATTATGTAAAAGCTAATCAAGAAGCTTTGAAAGAAGCAAATAAATATAGTATGAGTTATATTCCAGCTATTGAAATTGATTGTACTTTTAAAGATATTGATTTGCATGTTTTAGGTTATGGTATTTCATCTAGCCAATTTAATGAATTAGGAGATGCTATATTAAATCAAGAGTTGCAAGCTAGTGAAAAGAAGATTCAACTTGTTGAACAATTAGGTTTTCAAGTTAATCGAGATAAACTTGCTGAGTTGACGAATACGGGTGTTTATACCGGTGAAATGTTTGGAGAGCTTTTATTAAATGACGAACGATATCATGATCATGAGTTATTAAAACCTTATCGTCAAGGAGGAAGTCGTAGTGATAATCCTTATGTTAACTTTTATTGGGATTATTTTTCACAAGGGAGACCTTGTTATGTACCGATTGTTTTTCCCTCTTTAAACAAAGTAATTGACCTAATTCATCATGATGGCGGGATTGCAGTTTTAGCACATCCTGGACAAAACTTAAAAGGAAGATTTGAAGTGTTTGATGATATGATTAAATTAGGTATTGATGGCGTAGAATCCTTTTCAAGTTATCATAATCAAGAAACTAATGATTATTTTTATCGTAAGGCTATTAAAAATCATTTGATGTATACTTGTGGTAGTGATTTTCATGGTAAAACGAAACCATCAATTAAACTTGGACAAATGGGATGTTTTATTGATGAACACGAAATAGAAGAACAACTAAAAAAATATAATTTAATTTAAAAAGCATATTGACTTGAAGTTAACTTTAAACTTTATAATAGCCTCATCTTAAAGAGATGGAGGCTATTTTATGTTAGAAAAGATTAATAACCCAAAAGATTTAAAACAATTAAATTTATCTGAATTAAATGAATTAGCTGATGATTTAAGATCAACTTTAATGAATCGTTTAAGTAAAAAAGGGGGTCATTTTGGACCTAACTTTGGAATGGTAGAAGCAACAATTGCTTTACATTATGTATTTAATTCTCCTATTGATAAATTTGTTTTTGATGTATCACATCAAAGCTATTGTCATAAAATGTTGACGGGAAGAAAAGATGCTTTTGTAGCTGATGAACATTTTGGTGATGTTTCAGGATATACAAATCCTGAAGAAAGTAATCATGATTTTTTTAATGTAGGACACACTTCTACATCTGTTAGTTTAGCATCAGGTCTTGCTAAGGGACGTGATTTGGCTGGCGGTCATGAAAATATTATTGCCATTATTGGTGATGGTTCTTTAAGTGGTGGAGAAGCATTAGAAGGATTAGATTTTGCTAGTGAATTACATAGTAATTTTATTATCGTTGTTAATGATAATGATATGTCAATTGCAGAGAACCATGGTGGTTTATATCACAATTTAAAAGAATTAAGAGAAACAAAAGGACAATGTGAAACTAATCTTTTTAAAGCGATGAATTTAGATTATATTTATTTAGATGAAGGTAATGATATAGGAAAACTTATTGAAACATTTAATCAAGTTAAAGATATCGACCATCCAATTGTTGTTCATATTCATACAATTAAAGGGAAAGGTTATCATGAAGCAGAAATTCATAAAGAAGATTGGCATTGGTGCATGCCTTTTAACCAAGAAAATGGACAACCATTAGATACAACATATCATCAAAATTATGGTGATTTAACATGTGATTATCTACTTGATAAAATGAAAAAAGATCCTCGTGTTGTTGCTGTGGTTGCAGGGGTACCGACTAATATTGGATTTACTGAAGATAAAAGAAAACAAGCAGGAAAGCAATTTGTTGATGTTGGAATTGCTGAAGAACATGGGATTGCTTTAGTTTCGGGTATTGCTAAAAATGGTGGTAAACCTATTTTTGCGACACATTCGAGTTTTATGCAACGTACTTATGATCAAATTAGTCAAGATTTATGTATTAATCAAAATTCAGCTACACTTATTGTAAATACGGCATCCATTTATGGTATGAATGACATTACTCATTTAGGTATTTACGATATTGCGATGATGTCTAATATTCCAAATCTTATTTATTTGGCACCTACAAGTAAAGCAGAATATTTTGCAATGCTTGATTGGTCAATTGAACAAAATCAGTATCCAGTAGCCATTCGTGTTCCTTGTAATGGTGTGATTGAAGATGACAGAGAAGTAGATCAAGATTATAGTCAGTTAAATCGTTATAAAATTGAAAAATTAGGTGAGAAAGTGGCTATTTTAGCCTTAGGTGACTTCTATCAAATTGGTGAAGAATTAGCCAGTGAAGTTGAAAAACAATGTGGATTTGTACCGACACTTATTAATCCTCGTTATATTACTGGCATCGATGAAACAGTTTTAACTTCATTAAAAGACTATCAATTAATTATTACTTTAGAAGATGGTATTCTAGATGGTGGCTTTGGTGAAAAAATCAGTCGTTATTTTGGATTAAGTGATGTAAAAGTAAAGAACTATGGTTTCAAAAAAGAATTCTTAGATCGTTATGATTTCCATGATATTTTAGAAAAAGAAGGTATTACAATTAACCAAATGCTGAATTTAATCAAAAATACAATTCAATCATAATACATGCTAAAAAATCCTACCTATTAAGGCAGGATTTTTATTTACATGATTCTCTTTCGATTAAAAAACATGGCATGAGTATTTTTATAGGAGATAAGTTTTCATGTCGATTATAGGCATCAAAAAGATGTCTTGCTCCCATATATCCCATATCAAATGTTGGTGCAAAAATGGTAGTAAGTGGGGGATCAGTATAATTCGTTGTTTCAATATTATCAAATCCCATTAATGAAATATCTTCAGGTACTTTTATATGATGTTCTTTTAATGCTCTTAAAGCTCCAATTGCAATTGGATCACTAGCAGCAAAGATAGCAGTTGGTAATTGATTGTTCATAATTAACTCATTGGTCATATTAAAACCAGCTTCAATGGAAAACTGTTCCTCTAAAATTGTATATTTTATATCATTTTCAAGACAGTATTTTTCAAAATATTGTTTTCTAGGATCAGGGTAAAGTTGTTCGTTAATATATTCTTTACCACCAAGATAAGCGATAGCAGTATGTTTAATAGTAAGGTAGTCCATTGCTTTTTTGATTGCATTTTTAAAATCTAAAATAATACAGCATTCATGAATAGGTTCGATATTCATATCTAAAAAAATAATATTAGGGCATATTCTTTTAAATTGTTCTATATCTTGTTGACTGTATTTACCAATGCATACAAGTCCTTGGATATGATCTAAATGATTTAAGTAATCAATATCGGTTTGAAAAACTCTTTTAATTCCAATTTTATTTTGAAAACAAAATTCTTCCACACCTTGACGGATACTTAAATAATAGGGATCTTCAGTTTCTTGAACAGGTGATAGCCATTGAATAATGCCGATTGTCATGACAGTTTCTATTATTTTCTTTTTTCTTTTTTTATTATAGCCAAGCTGGTTTGCTGCATCAATAACTCTTTGTCGAGTTTCTTGAGGCACATTTAATGTCAAATCATTGTTAAGAATTCTTGATACACTTGCACTTGATACACCAGCTAAATGCGCAATATCTTTAATTGTAGCCATAAATACCTCCAATCTAACTGTATTCTAGCATTTACTAAATTTAAAATCAATATTTACTAAAACTCAGTTGTTCACATAATTATTCACAATGTGAATAACTTCAAAAAATACTTGTCCTCAAGTTAAGTTTAAGGTTTATAATGAAATAGGAGGAAAAGGTTATGGAAAAGAAATTAGGATTTGGATTGATGAGATTACCATCATTAGATGCAAATGATCCATCAAAAATTGATATTGAAGAAACTAAAAAAATGGTTGATTCATTTATTGAACAAGGATTTACATATTTTGATACAGCTTGGATGTATTGTGGCTTTGCTAGTGAAAATGCTGCTAAAGAAGCATTGGTTTCACGTTATCCAAGAGATGCCTATACACTTGCTACAAAATTACATTCAGGTTTTATTAAAACAAAAGAAGATCGTGACAAAATCTTCAATGAACAATTAAGTAAAACAGGAGTAGATTTTTTTGATTATTATTTAATTCATGATATTAATTCACATAGCATTGAAACTTATAATAATTTAGAAGTTTTTGATTGGCTTCAAGAAAAGAAAAAACAAGGATTAGTCAAAACAATTGGTTTTTCATTTCATGATGGGCCAGAACTTCTTGATCAAGTTTTAACTGAACACCCAGAATTTGAATTTGTACAATTACAAATTAATTATCTTGATTGGGACAGCGCAGGTGTGCAATCACGTAAATGTTATGAAGTAGCTACAAAACATCATATTCCTGTATTTGTTATGGAACCAGTTAAGGGAGGAACACTTGCTAATGTACCTGAAAGTGTAGAAAAGATGTTTAAAGAATATCATCCGGATATGTCTATTCCATCTTGGGCTATTCGTTTTGTTGCCAGCTTAGATAATGTTAAAATTGTTTTAAGTGGTATGTCAAATATGGCACAATTAACAGATAATACAAGTTATATGAGTGATTTTAAACCTTTAAATGATGAAGAATATACTTTAATTAAAAAAGCAGTTAAAGAAATTAATTCATCTATTAAGATTCCTTGTACGGGATGTTCTTATTGTACAGATGGATGTCCAATGAATATTAATATTCCTAAATACTTCTCATTATATAATGCCGATTTACAAGAAGTAGAAAGTAAAGGATGGACACCACAAGGCGAATACTATAATAACCTTACTAAAAAATTTGGTAAAGCAAGTGAATGTATTGAATGTGGACAATGTGAAGGTGTTTGTCCACAACATCTTGAAATTATTAAAGGATTAAAAGAAGTAGCAGCTCATTTTGAAAAATAGAACTTTGTTCTATTTTTTCTTTTATATGAAAGAATGGTTAGTTGTATATGAAATTAAAATATGATATTCTTTTTTTAAAGGAAGGATCGTATGAATAAAAGACACAATCAAATATTAGAATTATTAACAAAAAACAAAAAAATAGAAGTAACAACACTTTCTGAAATGTTAAAAGTATCTCAAGTGACAATAAGAAAAGATTTAGCTTATTTAGAGGAATGTGGATTATTAATTAGAGAACATGGCTATGCTAGATTAAATAACAGTGATGATATGAATATTAGATTAGCCTATCATTATAAACAAAAATTGGAAGTAGCTAAAAAAGCAGCTGAATTGATTCATGATGGTGAAACACTGATGATTGAATCTGGTTCATGTTGTGCTTTGCTGGCTTTAGAGATTGCTAAAACAAAAAAAGATGTGACACTGATTACTAATTCTGCATTTATTGCTGATTATGTTCGTAAATATTTCCAAATAAAAATTATTTTATTGGGTGGTGAATACCAACACGAATCACAAGTGATGGTGGGACCAATGATGTCTAAGTGTGCTGCGACTTTTTTTGTAGATAAACTTTTTATTGGTACTGATGGTTTTAGTATAACAACTGGTTTTACGGGAAATGATTATATGCGTTGTGAGGCGGTTAAAGATATGGCAAAACAAGCTAATCAAGTTATTATAGTCACTGAGTCTGATAAATTTCATCAAACAGGGATGGCTAATTTGATATCACTTGATCAAGTGTCAAGTGTTTATACTGATTCGGGTATTCCTCAAGAAATAGAAGAGTACTTCAATGAAAAGAAGATTAAAATTGAAAAAGTATAGGCTATTCAAATAATTTAGGGGGTTCAACTTTGGGGGTCTACTTTAGGGGACA
>NZ_QUIN01000040.1 GCF_003480255.1 Erysipelatoclostridium sp. AM42-17
CAAATTGTCTTATTGGCCGAAACAATCTCAACCACAAGTTATTTTAAATTACCATTACTTTTTGCATATAAATAAACCACTGTCTTTTGTGATATGAATACCGTTATTTTCGTTAATAATTTTTTCAATATAAGTTTGGAACTCTTTAAGACGATGTCCTAAGTATTCTTTTTGGTTGCCGTGACAACTCATGATGTAGTCAACGAGCGGTTTAGCATCTTTTACCAACAAAGAATCTTCATATTTTCTTAATTCAATATGATTAAAGTATGGTGATAATATGGCTTTTCCGTTTTCTAGACCAAACTTACTTGGTAAATCATCGTTAGATAGAAGAATCCGAGAATCAAAGTTTTTAACCAGTTCATTGATTTCTTTCATATGTAAATGACTGTATGTTGTACAATAAAATGTACCAAAATCTTTTAATACTCTGCTAATTTCACTTAAACCAAGATGAATATCTTGAAGATAGAAGAGAACATGATTAGCGATAATCGTATCAAAGAATTTATTTTTAAAAGGAATACTTTGACAATCAAGAATTAAATAATTATATTCATTTCCTAATTTCTTTTTTAATTCTTCAATCATACCCGAAGAATTATCAGATAAAAAGAATTCACGATTACGTAAATTATAGTGATTATTTTCCCAAAGTTTACCATTACCACTACCAATTTCTAATAATTGATAAACATGAGTAAAATCAATTTGTTGAAACAACCAATTAAACCAACCTTGCTTATTAGTTGAATAACGATCATGAAGTAAAATACGGGTTTCAATGTTTTGAGTATTCATATATTGTTCGATGATTTGATCATTGATATGTGATAAACGTATTAACTCAATCACTTTTTCCCATGCTTGATGATCTTGTTGGATAATTTTTTGGGTATTTTTTAATGATTCTTTTAATTGGTTTAAGTGTTTTATTTTTTTATCAATGAGAGATTCTTGAAATTGTAGAGATTGAATAAAACTTTGTTGATCTTCATCTTGGATAATGGGAAATATTTCTTCTAAAGAAAATCCTAGTTCTTTTAAAGAAAGAATCTTTTGTAAAGTAATAAAATCTTGATTACAATAACGACGATAGCCATTATCTAAGATAAGTGTAGGTTTAAGTAAACCAATTTTATCATAATATCGAATTGTACGAAGGGTGACACCAGCCAGTTTGGCAAATTCACCAGTTGAGTATAATTTTTCCATAGTCTTATTATAATTAATCATTAAATGAAATAAATACCAAATGCAAGAGCAATACTAAATAAGATATCAGTAATATAATGAACCCCTGTAAGTAATCTTGTAAGAGTAATCACACCAGCTAAACAAGATAAAAGTAATCCCATATTAGGTCCTCTGCCCACAACTGTTAAAGCAATAGAAATAGCTAAAGCAGTATGAATGCTTGGAAAAGAATGCATAAGGTGTTGTTTATCATCAATAGGTTGAATAGGATACTTTTGACAAGGTCTTTTACGATTAATGAGAACTCTTAATAGTACCGTGATAATTAAAACTAAAAAAGGCTGATAGACAAGTAAATAAAATTGATTGGTGTATTCTAAAAATATTTTAAGTAAAAATAATGCATAAAATATACCTGACATCCAAGGACAAAATTTTGAAGCAAATAATGTACATGATTTAATGAAGGGATGTCTGTTCATGAAATTATTTAAACCTACATAGAAAAATTTCATAGTTGTCACTCCTGTTTTGATAGATATAGTCATTATACTATAAATGATAAAAGATAGAAATAATAAATAGAATACTGTATAATCAAAGGTATGTAAGAGGTGTAATCAATGAATAGAAAAATCATGCCGTTTATGTTATTAACAATAGAAGTCATCATGTATTATTTTATTTGTATCTATTTTCATATGGAAATGGATCTTATTATTGGATCAGGAATTTTATATTTCTTGTTCTTATTTATTTATGGACATTATTCATTAAATACATGTTTAATATGGGATGAAATTAAAGCATTAGTGAAATCAAGTTTTTGTTTTTATATCGCTTTATTAGTGCTTGTACCAAGATCAACAGGTTATGAAAGAAGAATGCATCTTACTATTATGGTAGGATCAATGTTTCTTATTTGTTTACTTGCCGATCGTTTTTTGCGTATTTCTTTTAGAGAACAGTTTGCTAGAAAGACATTGGTAATTGGAACGGGATATGAAGCGGCTAGACTTGGAAAGATTTCTAATAATAATCGTTTTGCTTTAACAAAGGTAGAAGGTTATGTTGATACGAATTTAACAGATTCATTATTTGGTTTTAAGCAAGAAAATATTATTAAAAATAGTTTTTTATATAGTTATGATGAAATGGATGAGGCAATAAGGAATTTACATATCGAACAAATCATTGTTGCTTTGCCAGAAGCAAATCAACAAGTTATTGATAAGGTCATGTCAGATATTTATGGTAAAGTAGAAGCAATTAAATACTTACCAGATGTTAATGGCACGATGACCTTTTCTTCAGAAGTCCAAGATTTTGATGGGCAATTATTAATTGCCACATCAAATGATGAAATGTCTTTATTTGCAAGAGTATTAAAAAGATTAATTGATATCTGTGCCGGTATAGTTGGTTGTATAACATTGATTCCATTAATGTTATTTGTCAAATATAAATACTTAATGAGTGGTGATAATGAAAACATCATGTTTAGCCAAGAGCGTATTGGAAAAGATGGTAAGAAGATTAAGATTTATAAATTTAGATCAATGGTTCCTAATGCAGAACAGATTCTAGATGAACTTATGGAAAAAGATTCAAAGATTAAAGAAGAATATCTAACAAATAAAAAGTTAGTCCATGATCCAAGAATCACTCCTGTTGGACAATTCTTAAGAAAAACATCATTAGATGAATGGCCTCAATTTTTAAATGTTTTAAAAGGTGAAATGTCACTTATTGGACCAAGACCTTATTTACCAAGAGAAAGAGAAGATATGGGGCAATACTATCAATCAATCATTAAATGTAAACCGGGAGTAACCGGTATGTGGCAAGCTAATGGAAGAAGTGATGTGGGCTTTGATTATCGTTGTAAGCTAGATGATTATTATTATCATAACTGGTCTATTTGGCTTGATTTCACGATTATTTATAAAACAGTAAAAGGTGTAATTTATGGAAAAGGATCGTTATGATCCTTTTTTTGTATTACAATAAAAATCTAATGATTATTTATAGAATAGAGATGGGCGATATTCGACAATTTTTATATTTAAATAAAAAAATAGAAAGAATGGTGTTCTTAGTTTATAATTAAGAATATAAATAGTTATACTTTTATAGCATGAGGGGGAATAAGATGAAACGTATAATAAGAACTCTTTTAGCATTCATGCTTTCTTTTTCTATGATTGTGCCTATAACAGGTGTATCAGCTAAAGAAGAAACACAAGGAAGTGTGATGCCTAGAAGACAATATGAAAATATGGATGATGTTAATTTTCAAACAAGTACATCGTTCAAATCAAGAGCGAGAGCGAGGGCAGCAATGCCAAGTTCATATAGTTCAGTAGAACAGGGTTATGTAACAAGTGTTAAAAATCAAAATCCTAATGGTAACTGTTGGGCTTTTGCAGCATGTAGTGTGGCAGAAACATATTTAATTAAAAATAATTTAGCTACTAAAGATATTGATTTATCAGAAGCTCATCTAAATTATTTTACTTATAATAATAAAGGGGATTTTTACAATAATACTAACAATGACCAAACTGTTATTGTAAATGGAGAAACATATTATGATAAAGGTATTGCTCCTAACATGGTACAAATAGCTTTAAGTAATTTTGGATTGGCAGATGAAGAAGATTATCCAATTAAAAATGTTCAAACAATGAATGGAACTCATGATGATCAAAATAATACAACATACCGTCTTACTAATAGTAATCTCATCTGTGACCGTGTATATAAGACAGATGAAAAGATAACTGTTGATTATGGTGATAAGGTAAAACAGGCAATATTGAAAAATGGAAGTGTTTTTGCGACGTATGATCATCTTAATAACTATTATAATGGTCAAAATAGTAACTACTATAATCCTAACCATGATGTATGGTTAAACCATGCCGTTACCATTGTGGGATGGGACGACAATTACAGTGCTTCTAATTTTTCGTATACGCCATCTAGAAACGGAGCGTGGCTAATCAAAAATAGCTGGGGAACTGGTTTTGGAAATGATGGATATTTTTGGATGTCTTATGATGAAAGTTCTTTGGGCTATGTTTATTCCTTTGAATTTGCACCTAGAGATAACATTAATACATACCAATATGATGGAACAGAAAATACAAGTTACACAATGGCAAGTTTTACAAGAACATATGCTAACGTTTTTCAAGGGAAAAAAGATGTTGAGTCTTTAGAGGCGATAACTCTAGGTTTGCGATCATTAACTCCTTATACCTTAAAAATATATACTGGATTAACAAACCCAAATGATCCTACAACAGGAACAGAAGTATTATCACAAAGTGGTATAAATGAGAATATAGGGAATAATTATATTTCATTAAACGAAAAGGTTTCTATTCATAAAGATGAATACTATGCTATTGTAATAACTCTAGAAGGAACTACAAAAAATAATGCACAGCTTATGTGTGATCAAACATATACGACTGCTAAAGATATTCATTTTATATGTGATTTTTCTAATGAACATTGTTTGGTAGAGTTATCTCATGGAACATGGAGTAAAGTAGATAATGTAACTTATCGTATCAAAGGTGTTGTTAAAGATACATCTCCAGTATCCATTAGTTCTGTTTCTTTAAATAAAACCAAACTTGATTTAAATATAGGAACAACAGAAACATTGCAAGCGACAATTCATCCTGATAACGCAACTGATAATAGGAAACTAACATGGGAATCAACTAATCCTAGTATTGCTACGGTAGATCAAAACGGTAAAGTAACACCAATCAAAGAAGGAAGTTGTGAAATAACAGTAACAACTTCAAATGGTAAGACTGCAACGTGTCAAGTTAATGTTACCTTACATATTAATTCAGTAACCTTAAATATAAATAAAAAAGAGTTAGATGTAAAAGATACTGTGCAATTACAAGCAACAATCGATCCAAGTAATACAACAGACAGTAAACAATTAATATGGGAGTCAAGTGATCCTACTATTGCAAAAGTGGATAACGCAGGAAAAGTTACAGCAGTATCTGAAGGTGTTGCTACAATCACTGTAACAACAAGTAATGGTAAACAAGCAACATGTCAAATTACAGTGTTAAAGCATATAAAAACAATTACACTCAATAAGTCAGAATTACAATTAAATAAATCTGAAACTGAAACGCTTGTAGCGACAGCTAAACCAGATGATACTGTTTATGATAGTTGGACATGGTCTAGTGAAAATACAAACGTAGCAACAGTAGATCAAAGTGGGAAAGTAACAGCGGTAGGCGGAGGAACAACAAACATTGTTGTTACAACCACTAATGGTAAAGTTGCAAAATGTAAAGTTACAGTAGTCAATCCAATTACTTCAGTTACAATAAATAAAACAAAAATTAATTTGCTAAAGGGGCATAGTGAAACATTACAGGCAACAATCAATCCGAGTGATACAACAGATGTTAAGAGAATCACATGGAAATCAAGCAATACAAATGTAGCAACAGTAGATGAAAATGGAAAAGTAACTGGAATGAACCCAGGAACAGCAACAATCACTGCTACAACAAGTAATAATAAAATAGCAAGTATTGAAATAAATGTTTTGAAAGATGTGTTAGGAGTATCATTAAATAATGATGAAACAGAGGCAAAATTAAAATTCTATAATGTTAATCAAGAAAAATTTAAATCAATGATGTTTGCCGTATGGAGTGAAGAAGGAGGACAAGATGATTTAAGGTGGTATACAGCAGGAAAAGAAGGAGAAGATTACGTAACGAGTGTTAATATAAAGAATCATAAAACAACAGGAAGATATCAAGTACACTGTTATATGATAGATAATGAAGGAAATTATGTATATCTAACAAATACAACATTTGAGATAGCAAGACCAGATATCAAAATGAGTGCTGAAAATATAGGAAAAGGAAGGTTTAAAATAAATTTGGATATTGCAAATGGTGCAAATTCAATAGAAAAATTAGAAGTACCAGTATGGAGCGATAAAAATGGACAAGATGATATTATATGGTATAGAGCTAAAAAAGAGGAAGAAGGACACTACAGTGTTACAGTAGATGTAAAAAATCATAAAGGAGATATAGGGAATTATAGTTATGCAGGGTATGCTACATTAAAAAGTGGCATATTTGTAGGATCTAATGATAATAATCAAACAGCAACTGTAGGAATTCAATTAGGAAGTTTAAAGACAGATGTTGGTGAAAACGAAACCGAAGTAAAAATTGTATTAAAAGATACAGATATAGAATGTATTGGAAAGAACATCAAATATGCTGTATGGAGTGAAGAAGGAGGACAAGATGATTTAAGGTGGTATACAGCAGGAAAAGAAGGAGAAGATTACATATCTAACGTCAGTATAAAGAATCATAAGACAACAGGAAGATATCAGGTGCACTGTTATATGATAGATAATGAAGGAAATTATGTATATCTAACAAAT
>NZ_QUIN01000041.1 GCF_003480255.1 Erysipelatoclostridium sp. AM42-17
CAAGCCTTATAATCGATTTAAAATTTAAGTCCAACTTTTGGGGTTCACAATAAAATGGTTAGTTTTTTAATTTATCATCATAAACCGCTTTCATCTAAAGAATGAAAGTTGTATAATGAAATTAAGGAGGATAGGTATTTTTTATGGTAAAAATTATGTTAGCTTGTAGTGCAGGTATGTCAACAAGTTTACTTGTAACTCGTATGCAAAAAGAAGCAGAAAAAAGAGGATTAGATGCAAAAATTTGGGCGGTAAGTGAAAGCCAATTATTAAGTGAATATGAAGCTGATCCAGCTGATGTTATCTTAATTGGACCACAAGTTCGTTTCCGTTTAAATGGTATTAGAGAACAAGTAAAGAACGCTATTCCAGTTGATGTTATTGATATGAGAACATATGGTATGATGGATGGTGGAAAAGTACTTGACCAAGGATTAAAAATGATTGAAGATTTTAAAAAATAATAATAAAAGAGTTGGATGATAAATCCAACTCTTTTTACTTATCGGTTAAAAAAGAAATTGTATCAATTATATGAACATCAAGTGTTTGTAGATATTGATAGGCTTTTTCATATATTTTGTTATCCTTTAAACTATCAGGATGATGTGCATCAAAGCCAATAATCACGTCATTTTGATAATAACTTGCAATCTTCCAAAAATCAGGGTGAGGATAATGACGATGATCTTTATATCCTAGTAAATTAAACTCTAAAGGCATATGATGTTCTTTTGCATATTTACATAAACGGGACATCTCTTTTTTATATTCTTCACTTTTTGTATCATAATGGGCAAGGTCAGGATGAGCAATATAACTATATAAACCACTGTCAATGGCTTTAATACAGTGATCAACATAACTTGTTAGTTGATCTTTAGAAAGAGGAAAACCAAAATAAACGTGGTTTTCATCTGTATCTTGATAATGATTTCCTAAAATAATATAATCAATCTTTTTATCCTTAAGCATTTTTTCAAGCCAAGGCATGTATCTTTCAAAATATTCACATTCTAAACCAATTTTAATAGAAATTTGATTTTTATATTTTTCTTTAAGAGTTCGAATGCTTTGAATATAATCATCTAATTGACTTTCAGGCATACGCATTGTTGCCTTGAAAGAAGAATGATAATGCCAAGGGGTATGATCAGAAAAACCAAGTTCTTGTATACCAGCTTGAATGGCTGCCTGTACATATTCTTCATCTTGTCCAATAGCGTGAAAACATCTGGATGTATGGGTATGATAGTTATTCTTATTCATAGTTTCACCTCGACGACATTATAATACAAAAAAAAGAATATACAAATGTATATTCTTGAAATGTTATAAACCTAATTTGGCTTTCATTGCTGCTAATTCATCTTCAACTGAAGTGTCGCTTCCATTTGATGTGTATTTATCTGCAAGGGATGAAGCTGCACTTGTATGTGCATTTAACTCTGCTTCAGCAGTTGCCGCATCCAACATTTTTTCAGCTTTCTTTTCATAACGTTCAAATGATTCCATAGATGATTTAGCTTTATCGCCACCGGATACAATTTTATTTATATGTTCTTGTGCTTTTGCAGAAGCAACAGTAGCTTTAATAGCGTCTCTTTTTGCTTCTAATGTTTCAATATCGTTAACTAATTTATCATGCATTAGACGCATTTTATCAGCGTTAGCGTTAGTAAGTTCTTGTGTTTTTTTGTAAGAAATGAGATTATTTTCATATTGTTGTTTTTTAGCGATAAGCGTTCTTGCATCATCTTCATTTCCTGCTTTTAATGCATTTTGAGCAGCAGTAGTATATTTAGCGATATCTGCTTCACATTCTTTGACTTGGCGATCTGCGCTTTTTGCATCAGCAATAATATTAGCTGTTTCTTTTTTTACTTCAGCAAGATCTTCTCTTAAATCTCTTAATGTTTGATCAATCATTTTTGCTGGATCTTCACATTTGTCTAATAAAGCGTTAATGTTGCTTTTCATAATATCTGTAAATCTTGTTAAAATTCCCATGTTTATTCTTTCCTTTCTTCGTTTAAATATTTGTCTCTTAATTCATCTGATTTATCAAGAGGCGTTTTTAAAATCTCAATTGTTTCTTTTGCTTTTTCTTTATCACGTTTAAATTTCATGCGTAAGATGTAAATCACACCACCAATGACAATGACAATTCCAACAATAATACAAACGATTTTAATAATATCCTTAGAGGTTGTTGATTTTGTCATAATTGTTTTAGCTGTTGAATTAAATGTTTTTGTAAAAACATCTACTGTAGAAAGTGAATCATCTGTCCAGTAACGATCTACATAGTTCCAAAAAATATCAACAGCTTCACTATCCATAACTGATGTCACTTGTTTTCCATTGACATATGACATATAACCTACTTCATTAGAATTTTGTTCTCCAAAATAAATAAATAAGAAGGTATCTTCATTATCAATATTTTGATCATACCAATTTTGTGCATAATCATTTTTTTGGCTGTCACTTGTAAGTGTTTCATCATAGCTCTTTAAATAAATGTAAGGTTGGATGCCTGTCTTGTTATAAAAATTTTTAAGATTCTTTGAAAGCTTTGCTTGGTTTTCAATATATCCTAACTCATCTTTAATGCAGTTATTGTCATAAGCTACGGGATTTTCAATTTTTTCTCTATTAATAGTTGAAGTTGGCTTATCTTCACTACTCATCATAAAGAATCCAAAAATAATAACTACAAAAATAACTAAACAAGCAATTAAAGTTCCTAAACCACTTGATGAGCTTGAATAGACATTACGATGATAACCATGATATCCCCATCTAGGTGGTTCGTGATAGTATCCACCACCAAATCCGTGTGAAGAACTGTGATTTCCTGTAGGTCTGCTAGATGAACTACCTACATGATGACCGCCCCCAACACGGCTGCTTGAATGTCCACCAGATGAACGATGTCCCCCTCCGCCAGTTCCTGGTCTTGGCATATTTTCACCTCTCTTTCCTTCATTGTATTATTAAAGAATATTATATATGAATCTTATCAGAAAAGATATATGTTACTCAATTTTGTTTGTAAATAATAAGGAAATAAAAAAATATATAAATTAGTTGACACTTAAGTTAGCCTGTGCTAACATACAAGTGTAGTTAGTTAAGACTAACGAGAAAGAGTGATATGATGATGAAACAGAAATTAAAATGGAGCATCATAACATTACTTATTCAAATGAGTGTTATTATATGCTCCATCGTCTTGATTTAATATTCTTATAGAACTACAATTTAGCCAAATCCTTTTCACAACCATCTATAAGAATTTTAAATAAATAAACAACAGATCGTTAGATCATGTCATTGGTTTAAAATGACATAATGAAATCAGAAGAGTTATCCGGTAGTGATATTCTTCTGATTTTTATTTTATAGTATAAAAAAGAGGTACATGATGTACCTCTTACAGACTGTTGACAAATTGACTATCGACAGTCTTTTTAAAATTTGTTAG
>NZ_QUIN01000042.1:0-339 GCF_003480255.1 Erysipelatoclostridium sp. AM42-17
AAGTAAAAATTGTATTAAAAGATACAGATATAGAATGTATTGGAAAGAACATCAAATATGCTGTATGGAGTGAAGAAGGAGGACAAGATGATTTAAGGTGGTATACAGCAGGAAAAGAAGGAGAAGATTACATATCTAACGTCAGTATAAAGAATCATAAGACAACAGGAAGATATCAGGTGCACTGTTATATGATAGATAATGAAGGAAATTATGTATATCTAACAAATACAACATTTGAGATAACAAGATTAAATATCAAATGAGTGCTAAAATTCCTTGAGACGGAATATTTGAATATACGATTTAATAATAAAGAATATAAATGTGCATATCGAG
>NZ_QUIN01000042.1:349-3087 GCF_003480255.1 Erysipelatoclostridium sp. AM42-17
GCAAATGGTGCAAATTCAATAGAAAAATTAGAAGTACCAGTATGGAGCGATAAGAATGGTCAAGATGACATTATATGGTATGTAGCAAAAAAAGAGAAAGAAGG
This sequence comes from Erysipelatoclostridium sp. AM42-17, assembly GCF_003480255.1. Taxonomy (GTDB): domain Bacteria; phylum Bacillota_I; class Bacilli_A; order Erysipelotrichales; family Coprobacillaceae; genus Faecalibacillus. The sequence continues at coordinate 454 of NZ_QUIN01000042.1, forward strand.
ACGCTACAGTGTTATAGTAGATGTAAAAAATCATAAAGGGGATATAGGAAATTATAGCTATGCAGGGTATGCTACATTAAAAAGTGGCATATTTGTAGGATCTAATGATAATAATCAAACAGCAACTGTGGGAGTTCAATTAGGAAGTTTAAAGACAGAAGTTAATAAAAACGAAACCGAAGTAAAAATTGTATTAAAAGATACAGATATAGAATGTATTGGAAAGAACATCGAATATGCTGTATGGAGTGAAGAAGGGGGACAAGATGATTTAAGATGGTATACAGCAGAAAAAGAAGGAGAAGATTACATATCTAACGTCAGTATAAAGAATCATAAGACAACAGGAAGATATCAGGTGCACTGTTATATGATAGATAATGAAGGAAATTATGTATATCTAACAAATACAACATTTGAGATAACAAGATTAAATATCAAATGAGTGCTAAAATTCCTTGAGACGGAATATTTGAATATACGATTTAATAATAAAGAATATAAATGTGCATATCGAGTCAAATGAAGCATATATTAATTTGAAATGAACCGAAATGCTTGAGTACCAAGCAATTCGGTTCATTTTTTAATAATTTAAACAAAGAAAAATTAATTATTATCAAACATAGTTAATGGACTTAAATAAAGTGAATCATCATTTACCGTTGAAAGAAAAAAGATTTACCATGAAATTTATTCTGATAAGAATGACAAAAGGTATAAGTATATTTTAGGCAAATATTTCGTTGTTAAAATAATTATAAAAATTGTTATGAAAATGCATAATGAATTATTTTTTATGAAAGAAGGTTATTTTCAATTCAATCAAATGTTAATTTGTATATTTTATTTGATGTTTATGATTTGATATTTACAATTCTTGTTATTTAATCGTATTTTTTGTATAATTTTATAGAGTATTTTCAAATTGGGGGTAAATATATTGAAAAAGAAAAATTTAAAAAAAGAATTATCTACATTAGTAGTAACGAGTATGATTGTTGGAAATATTTCTATGATTCATGCATATGATAACTTAAATATAACTAATGATGATAATGTAAGTGTAGAACAACAAGATAATAATAACGATGTTTCTCAAGGTAATGAAGAGATTGTTAATAATAATGCTACAGAACAAAATAATGATGAAGTTATGTCTATAAATGATAATGAAGATAGACAAGTTGTAGGGCAATCATCATTTGTAGATGAAAATGGTAATATTAATACGGTAGATGTTTATGATGGAACAACAGGAGAAGAATATAATCCTAATGCAAGAACTGTTAATACTGCAAACATGGTTAATTTCAATTGCAATAAGTCAAAATCTGCTACTATTTCATATACTGATTTCTATACAGGACAACCGGGATATTTGTTTAATGGTAAGGATATGGTAGCAGATGCAGCGTTTTTGGGTGAAGAAAATGGAAAAGTTAAGTTTATGATTTCTGGTGTTACTGGACTAGTAGATGCCTCATTAGTAGAAATCGTTCCACAAAAAACGTATTATGCAAGTAATTATGAAGTAAATTCAAAAGGGTTATTATATCACTATATATCTACTAATGTTAATGATGTTGGTAATCAAGGAACTAATTATAATTATATAGGAATTGGACCAAGTTATTTAACACCTAATAAGGAATACTATAGCTATGATGGTCATTACTTTTATGAAGATTATAATGTAATGATTAATGATTATAAAAGTGAAACAAGACAACATTCTGTAAATGCAAGCAATCCATATTATAGTTATTATCAATATTTACCTTTTAGAAGTAAAACAAATTATACTGCTTCTGAATTGAATTCAATTATTAATAAGAAGGCTAATTCAAGTCAATCAAAAATGAACAACATAGGTAATAGTTTGATTAATAATCAAAATACATATGGAGTGAATGCACTTATTGTAGCAAGTTTTGCGGCGCTTGAATCTGGATGGGGTAAAAGTACAATCTCTTTACAAAAAAATAATCTATTTGGTATAGGAGCGTTCGATAGTAATCCGTTTGATAATGCGTACAGTTTTAATTCTGTAGATGATTGCATTAAAGAATTTACATCTGGGTTAATGTCTAGAGGTTATTTAAGACCAGGATATAGTAACTTTAGAGGTGGATTTTACGGTGACAAGGCAAGCGGACTTTCTCAATATGCTTCTGATCCATACAGAGGAGAAAAATGTGCTGCAACTGCAGCTACTATGGACAGAGAATTGTCTTCAAAAGATAGCAATTATTATACTATCGGTATAAAAGATTCAAGTTTATTAACTCATACAAATATTGACGTAAAAAAAGAAAGCAATAATCAATCTACAACTTTATATACAACTGTATCAAATGCACCTTATGCTTTTATTGTTAGAAATAAAACCGCAAAAAATGGATATTATCAAGTACAATCAGATGCAGTTTTAACAACTGATAGAAATAGCATGACTAGCAATAGTGAATATTCATACGACAGAGATTATGGATATGTGGAAAATAAATATATAAAAATAGTTAATAGCGGGGTTGATATAAAACCGAGCAAAGCACCAATAATCGAAAGTACAGAAGTCACAAATAAAACAAGTGAAGGATATACAGTAAAATGTATAATTCGAGATGAAGC
>NZ_QUIN01000043.1 GCF_003480255.1 Erysipelatoclostridium sp. AM42-17
CACATGCCTTTCACGCATGCATTCACGGGTTCGAATCCCGTACGAGTCACCATTTAGAATTGAACATCATGTATATGATGTTTTTTTATTTATCAAGGAGAAGCGTATGAGTTATGACATTGTAAAATTTATTGTCATTTTAGGTTCAATACTGATGACAATGTATGGTTTAAGTTGTTTTAATTATGAACACTTTATTTTAAAAGGAAAAGTGAAACAATTTTATTTAACTTATATTATTGTTTCTCTAGCAATTGGTTACATGCTTGCATCTTTTATCTTAGATTTTATGACAATTCATTTCTAAATTATTTTAGAATTCATAGGATATACTATGAAAACAATGATAATGAAGATAGGAATTGTCTTTTTTTTATTCATTTCCTTTTTCTTTATTCAAGTTCCTACTATGACTAAAAAGAAAGTCTATTATAAACATATAAAAAAAGACGAATATGTACATGTAAAAATAGACCAAGACACCCAAAATATTTTATTAGATGATTATTTGTTAGGGGTTGTTGCAGGAGAAATGCCTGCCTCTTTTCATGAGGAAGCAATTAAGGCACAAGTTCTGGCAAGTCGTACTTTTGTTTATTCACGTTTACTTAGCGTAGATAATACAACATCTAGTCAAGTATATTTAACAGATCAACAAATTCAAGTTTCTTGGAAGGAACATTACCATGAGTATAAGGAAAAAGTAAAAAAAGCGATCAAGGATACTAAAGGAGAAATTATTACTTATCAAGGTAAGTGCATTTCAGCATTGTTTTATTCTAGCAGTAACGGGTATAGTGAAAATGTTGAAGACTATTTTAAGGGGAGTCCACAACCCTATTTGAAGTCAGTTGATTCTCATTGGGATAAAAATGAAGATCCTCGCTTTAAAAGGAAAAATTATTTTACAGTTCAAGAATTAAAAACAAAATTACATTCTCTAGATTTTAAAAATATAACATATAAAAAAAGTGGACGCGTTGATCAAATTCAAATTGGTAATAAAATATATACAGGAAGAGAGGTACGAGAAATCCTCAATTTACCTTCTAGCGATTTTAAAATAATTAAAGAAGGAAATAAATATTGTTTTATTACTCAAGGATGTGGTCATGGAGTGGGAATGAGTCAGTATGGTGCTCAAGGTATGGCAAAAGAAGGATATGATTATAAAACGATTATTCAGCATTATTATCAAGGAGTGAAAATTGAAAAAAGATAGCATAAAGATTTTTATTATGGTCACAATTCTTTTGAGGTGAAATAATGAAAAACTTTATTAAAAAAAATAAAAAAATGCTATTTTTAGTTAGTGCTTTAGTTATTTTTCTGGGTGGAAGTGCGATTTTTCAAGTCGTTGTTAATCAATTAAAACCTTTTGAAGAAGTTCCTGTTGTTAATGTGGAAAAAAGAAAAGAAAAGAAAGTTGAAGAACATAAAGAGGTGTTATGTAAGCCAGTAGCTAATCAAATTCAAATTGCCAGAGAATATTATGATTCACATTTAAAAGAGGAACGTTTAGAGAAAGCCCTTATTTATTTTGAAGGGGTTTATCGTCCTCATTATGGACTAGATTATCAAAATAATGGTGAAGCCTTTGATGTGATGGCAGCAACAAGTGGAACAGTGATAAAAAAAGAAAATGATGCTTTACTTGGTTGGACTTTATCAATTTTAAATGATAGTGGTATAACCACTACATATCAATCTGTTGATTCAATTAAGGTTGAAAAAGGAGATAAAATAAAACAGGGACAAGTGATTGCTAGAAGTGGGGAAAATGTGTATGAATCGGATTTAAAAAGTCATTTACATTTCGTTTTATCCAAGGATAATAAAGTGCTTAATCCCCAACAATTTTTTAATCATGAAATAACAAAAATCAAGGCATAATCAATTAAAATAGTGATAATGGAAAAAATTATCACTATTTGTTTTTTGTCCTTGTATTTAATAAAATTCGTGATACAATAATCTAGAAAAAATAAGGAGGACGAACGATGGCATTATCTAAAGAAATTGGTATCGATTTAGGTACAGCAAATATATTGATTTATGTCAAAGGTGAAGGGATTGTAGTTAATGAACCTTCAGTAGTATCAATAGATGACGAAACTAAAAAACCTTTAGCAGTAGGACAAGAAGCTAAGGATATGTTAGGTAAGACTCCAGGAAGAGTACAAGCAATTAGACCTTTAAAAGATGGTGTTATTGCTGACTTTAGAGTAACTGAAATCTTATTAACACATTTTATTAATAAATTAAATTTAAAGGGAATTTTCTCAAGACCAACAATTTTAATTTGTTGTCCATCAAATATTACATCAATTGAAAAATCAGCAATTAAAGATGTTGCTGAAAGATGTGGAGCAAGAAAAGTATTTATCGAAGAAGAACCAAAAGTAGCTGCTATTGGAGCAGGATTAGAAATTAATAAACCAACAGGAAATATGGTTATTGATATCGGTGGGGGAACAACTGATATTGCTGTATTATCATTAGGTGATATTGTAACAAGTTCTTCATTAAAAATTGCTGGTGATGTCATGGATGAAGATATTATCAAATTCGTTAAAGATAAATATAAATTATTAATTGGTGATCGTACTGCAGAACAAATCAAAATTGAAATTGGTTCAGCAGTAAAAGGATTATCTGATAAAACAATTGAAGTACGTGGTAGAGATATGGTAACTGGATTACCACATACAATTACATTAACTTCTAATGAAACAGAATTAGCCTTAAGAGAAACATGTGCAACAATCGTTAAAGAAACTAAACACGTTCTAGAACAAACACCTCCAGAATTAGCTGCTGATATCGTATCACGTGGTATCTTCTTAACAGGTGGAGGAGCATTATTAACAGGTTTAGATCAATTATTAGAATCTGAACTTAATGTTCCAGTATTTGTTGCTGATGATGCATTAAATTGTGTTGCTAATGGATGCGGAGTTATGTTAGAAAACTTACATTACGTAAAATAAAAACTATGCCTAGCATAGTTTCAGACTGTTGACAAATTGACTATCGACAGTCTTTTTAAAATTTGTTAGAA
>NZ_QUIN01000044.1:0-486 GCF_003480255.1 Erysipelatoclostridium sp. AM42-17
CGGTTTTATTTCAAGCCATGATATTTGAAACTGCTTTTCAAAATCTTGTGGTTTTAATATATGTAGTAAAAACAGACCTCTTCTGTTTCATGAGGTCTGCTTTTTTGCTTTATATTACTTTGATATCATGTCATAATTATTTAAATATATAGAAAGTAAAAAGGATGATACCCAACATCGCCAAACGTCACTTATCATCCTCTGTCAAAAGACATGATTATAATAACTGATTACTCTATAAAACTCAATACTTCCAAAGCTAAAAATGATTTTGATGCCCTTATAAAATTCAGAAAACTATATTCTGATCTCATTTCTTCATTTTCTTTATCTTCTATTGAATGCACCTGTGGCAGTCATAACTGGCATATGCATTCTTCCTATTCTCGCTTCTATGATTTTCTTGGAAGAAAAATCAAAGTTTCCATTCAGCGTATTATCTGTGCTTCATGCGGTAAAACTCATGCTCTGCTTATTGAAGATATG
>NZ_QUIN01000044.1:506-1305 GCF_003480255.1 Erysipelatoclostridium sp. AM42-17
ATATGATTCCTTTTTCTACTTTTACATTCTCTCAAATCATCGACTGTCTTGATGATCCTGATTTCCCTGTGGATAACTTTCACAGATCTTTTCTGATCAACAAATATTATAACGTTGAACAAAATTACCGTTCATACTGTCAAATAAACCGAAGAAATCATATGCTTATTTTTCTTCCAACATAACTTTTATCTTTTTTTCTGTTCTTTTCATTATCATTTAAGTAAAGATAAACAGAAGGAGATGATTTTGAAATGAATTTGAACAAATTTTTATATAGCGCTGGTGATTTCTATGAAACCTGATACCAATACTATGTCCACTGATCACAACAGTGATGTATTAAAAATATTTGGTATTGATAGTAACATCATTGAACATTACGATATCTTCCATAGAAAAGATGGTGTCCATATTATCTTGAAACTTATAAACAGAGAACAGCGTTGCCCTGTTTGCCAGACCAGAACAACTAAAGTTGTCAATTACATAGATAAGAAAATAAAACATTCTGTTGTTTCCACTTCCTCTTGTTTCATTGATTATCATGCCCGACGTTACAGATGTCCTGCATGCAACAAGACTTTTTATGAATCCAATCCTTTTACTTTTGGAACGGAAAGGATCTCGTCAGCTACCGTTTATAGTGTTCTGCAGGATCTTAAAAAGCCATTTGAAACATTTAAAAGTGTTGGTGAAAGATATCATATATCCACCAATACAGTCATCAACATATTTGACAGATATATCAGTACACCAAGGCTTCCCATGCCATCTGTACTTTCAATAGATGAAGTAT
>NZ_QUIN01000044.1:1315-2461 GCF_003480255.1 Erysipelatoclostridium sp. AM42-17
AAAGTGTAACCTATCCAGTATATGTTCCAACCGATGACAGAAACAAATATCTCTGCATACTTTTTGATTTTGAAACAAAGATGATCATCGATGTCCTGCCATCAAGACATAAAAATGTGTTATCGGCCTATTTTCATAGCGTTCCTCTTGATGAAAGAAAAAATGTTGAATATATGTCATCCGATATGTGGGTATCCTACCACGACATATCAAAAATATTCTTACCCGATACTATCAGGACAATTGACAGATTCCACCTCCTTATGGAGTTTTCAAAAAAATTTAATTCAATCAGATGTGAAACAATGAAAAAATATGCACTTACTAAAAATGCCTATCAGAAAGAAAAAACAAAAAGAAAACTGAAACCTGATGAAGAAGCAATCTATAGAGAAGCATGTATCAACTATTACGCCTTTAAAAAATTCAGCTGGCTTTTCTATAAAACTGATTCTGATATTTTAAATCCAAACAACGATAAGAAGTTCAACAGGGTATTCAACCGATATATGAATTTTTATGATATCCATGAACATATCTGTTCATGTGATAATGGTTTTGAAGAAATATGCAATCTAAAATATGATCTCGATATGTTCTTTAAAAACAGTACAGTCGAAACCGCAAAAGAGAACCTTGAAAATTTAATAAAGGATTTTAAAGAAAATGACCGTGATGAAATGAAGAACTTCGCAGGTACTCTTTCCCGTTGGAAAAATGAAATCATTTATTCTTTTACGATCATCGGTGAATCAACTATCAATAACGGGCGCATAGAAAATATAAACCGAACGATTAAGACCATCAAAAGAAATGCGAACGGATATAAAAACTTTGAGCGCTTAAGAAGACGCATAATGTGGTGTGTAAACAAGCAGGGAAATATAATACTCAGTCAAAGAAAGGAAAATGAATCATGAAAAAATATACAGTGATTGTAGATGAAGATTATCAGGCGTTTAATGAAAACTGCAATATAACGCTAGATGAAATTGATTTAAAAATACAGGCCCTAAACAAGGAGTTGGAAGACATAAAGAATATAGCTTTGAAAAACTATGATATCCTAGATAAACTTTTCGAACTCAGACATGTAGATTTTTAGACAATATAAAACCATGAGGTGTCTCATTTGAGATTTGCCTC
>NZ_QUIN01000045.1 GCF_003480255.1 Erysipelatoclostridium sp. AM42-17
GGCTATTCAAATAATTTAGGGGGTTCAACTTTGGGGGTCTACTTTAGGGGACAACTTTAGGGGGATAAACTTCTAATAATTGCCATTGAAAAACAACAGCTAGAATTCTGGCTGTTGTTTCTTTTTATAGTTCATTTATCATTGATATTGTCTAGATACTATGAAAGGAACTATATGAATAATGATATCATGAAATTTTTAAACATTGAAGATAAAGACATTATTATCTCTAAGATTTTAATTGATGGAAATACTAAAGAAATTTATTTAGAAAAAACTCTCAAAGTCGAATATTGTCCTGCCTGTTCTTCTAGAATGCATTCAAAAGGAAAATACATTAGAAAAATAAATCACCCTATCCTACAAGATGGCTATCAATTAAAACTTATTGTAACTCAAAGAAAATGGAGATGTACCAATCCTCAATGTAATCTTTACTTCAATGATCAGTTTAACTTTATCAGTAAATATAAACAGTCATCTAATATTACGCCCTATATGATTCTTAACGAAATGAAGAATATACATATTACTACCGCAGATGTTGCTAGAAAATATAATATTTCCGATACTTCCGTACATTATATTTTTCTCCAATATTTGAATATAAAACGTCTTCCTTTAACTGAAATAATTTCTGTCGACGAAGTATTTTTAGATATCGACTATAAACATCGTTATGCATTGGTTATCATGGATTTTGATTCTTTAGAAACGATTGATATTCTCCCTAACAGATGGGAAGAAACAACCAATGCTTACTTTTTATCTATTCCATTGGAAGAACGGAAAAACGTTAAATACCTTATCTGTGACATGTACAATCCCTATATCAACTATACGAAACGCTACTTTCCTAACAGTATTGCTATTATTGACAGCTTTCACGTCGTTTCTTGGATCATAAGAAAGATAAATAACTATATCAATGACCAAAAAAAGAAATTTCAAGTAAGAGATAAAAAAATTTACGAAGAAACTTGTATAAAAAATAATAAACCTATAGATTTTAAAAATATGCCAACATCTAAAGAAGTTTATCTGCTCAATAATTTTAAATGGCTGATATTACAAAATGTAGAAAACATAGACTATCAGAGTAATGTTAGATACAACCACAAATTAAAAGCTTATTTAAATACTTATGACTATGAAAAAATGTTTTTCCAATTGGATGATAACCTTATACAAATCAGACGTCTCAAAGAAAAATATATTGAATTTAATAAAACCAAAGAAAAAGATCTAAAAAAAATAGATAATCTTTTAAGCAATATTATTGATTGTTATTCTCATTCAACATTAACTATGTTTAAAGAGTTTTCTGAATTATTAAAAAAACATAAACGGGAAATTATCAATTCGTTTATTTATATAACTGATAGTAACGGAAATGAAAGAAGACTCTCTAATGGACCTATAGAAGGATATAATAGAACTCCTAAAGATTTCAAAAGAAATTCAAGAGGACTAAGCAATTTTGAATATGCAAGAAGTAGATTAATTTGGGCTAACAGGAAAAAAGAACCTATTTTAGCCACTCCTAAATCAAAAAAAGAAGTGTATAAATTTAAAAAATAACTTATTAAATGTATCTAGGCAAAAATGAAAGGAACAACCTATTTGATTGTTCCTTTAAACTTATTTTCTATGAGATTTTTAGGTTGCCCCCTAAAGTGCCCCCTAACTTTCAACAGGGTTTTCTTAAAACCCCTAAAGTTGTCCCCTAAATAATTTGGCTTTCCCCCTAAATTATTTGGTTACCC
>NZ_QUIN01000046.1 GCF_003480255.1 Erysipelatoclostridium sp. AM42-17
ATTCCTCCCTTTTCATCTATTCTTGAATCATAAGGAGGACTTTCACTATGGAAAGCATTAATAACGACTATATTCTTAAACTATTTAACCTGGACAATAGAAAAATCAGCTCTATTGAAGTCCATCATCAGTTTGATGGCGTACATGTTCATGTGCTTTTGGCTGTCGAACCCTACAGGTGCCCTGTGTGTGGTACTGAAACATCAAAAACTCATTCATATACACACAAGAAGATTACGCATTCAATTCTTAGCGGGATACCTTGCTTCATCAATTATAAGGCCAGACGATATATCTGCCCCGAATGCTCAAAGACATTCTATGAGCACAATCCATTTACCACTGAAGGCATGAAGATTTCACTAACGACCGTATATAATGTCCTTAATGATCTAAAAAAGCCTAATGAAACATTTACTGCAGTCGCTCATAGATATCATATATCTCCAACTGCAGCCGCCTATATATTTGACAGACACGTCAATATATCAAGAAGAAAACTTCCTGAATGTATATGTATAGATGAAGTCTATGCATTTTCATCATCAAAAGGTGATTACGTATGCGTTCTTCTTGATTTTAATTCTCAGAATGTCATCGACCTGCTTCCTTCAAGAAGAAAGTATGATCTAATGAATTATCTTTCTCTTATTCCTCGTGAAGAAAGACTTAATGTTAAAGTCGTCTCTACTGACATGTGGGAAACATATAGAATAGTAACGAAACTCATGTTTCCTAATGCAGTCAATTCATTAGATAAATTCCACCTTGTCCAGGAATTCAACAGAAGACTTGAAAGAATCAGAATCGATGCAATGAACAGAGTCAAGCCTAATCCGAATTTCAAAGAAATAAACCACTCCTCCTGTGAAGTTACGAAGCACAGAGAAATGCAGAAGCAGTACTATGTATTGAAGAAATTCAACTGGCTTCTTCTCAAGAATGACGATAAGATATCTGATCCAGACATGGAGAAGAAATACAATCGTGTTCTTGAAGGATATTACAATTACTATGACCTTGTCGAGTATATGATCAAAACAGACAGTCAGCTCGAGGAGGCCCTATATCTTAAGGATGAACTTAAAAGATTCTTTGATAAATCCGATACAGATACCGCAAAGGACAATCTTAATGAACTTATTAGAGAATTCAAATCGAGCAGTATTCCAATCATGAATGAATTTGGGAATACAATGGTGAGATGGAAAAATGAGATTATAAACTCATTTATAAAAGTCAATCCTGAGAAGACAAAACGAGTTAATAATGGAATCATTGAAAACAGAAATAAAACCATCAAGAATATAAAGCATAATTCTAATGGCTATAGAAACTGGGAACGATTTAGAAATAGGGTTATGTATGTGTTAAATGATGACGCAACATATTATATGTATCCAAAAAAGAAGGACTAGATTTGCATCTAGTCCCTAATTGGTATTATAAACACCTTGTGATTAAGTTTTAAATTGTATGTGGTCATCTGAACCACAAATTGTCTTATTGGCCGAAACAATCTCAACCACAAGTTATTTTAAATTACC
>NZ_QUIN01000047.1 GCF_003480255.1 Erysipelatoclostridium sp. AM42-17
CTTGTATGATATAAACGTACCTTGCCAGTACATAAATATCACTTTATCCTTTCTAACCTTTTATTTAGAATATTAGTAGATAAACCTTAGTTCTCTTACATGTATTGTAGTTAATCTACTTTAAGGAGAGTGAGTCTATGGCCCTTACTAAATTCGTTTATAGTTGGATGAGCCACTTAAAGTGTGTTCTTATGTCTTACAAGAATACGATTAGATCGCCATAGAAATCTGACAAGGTTTTCTAGAAAGGCGGTCTTTTTTATGACACATTTTGTTGGCATTGACGTTGCCAAATTTGAACACGTCGCTTCTGTTTTTAACTCAGTTATTGGTGAACTGGTTATTGACTCACTTCACTTCGATAATAATGTCAAAGGTTTTAATTCATTATTATCTCATATTTCTAAACTTGATGACTGTGTAGTAGGTTTTGAATCTACTGCCCATTATCATCAAAGCTTATTTAACTTTTTAACTGAAAAGGATTTTCAATGTTACTTACTTAATCCTATTCAAACATCTAGATTCAGAAAGATATCTATTCGCGATGCTAAGAATGATAATATCGATTCTAAATCTATCGCTCGTTTCTTAATGATTTCATACCATGACTTGATACAAGAAGAATTCTACATTAATGATTTGAAAGAACTGTGCAGCCAACGTGACAGTTTAATATCAGAATCTTCCAGACAAAAAATTAAACTTTTAACTTATTTGGATCGCGTATTCCCTGAATTGGAATCTGTTATTTCTAAATCAAGTATCCATTCTAAAGCTATTAGAGCTATATTAAAGGTATATCCTACTGCCAGTCGCATATCTAAAGTTAGAATTGATCATCTTATAAAAATAGCTTCTGATGCTTCTGGCAAAAAATTCAACAGTGATAAAATCATTAAAATGAAAGAAACTTCTAAATCATCTATTGGATTTGATTCATCTGCATTGGCTTTAAAAATCAAACAAACTATCGAAACACTAGAACATTTAAAAAAGCAGATAGATGAGGTCAATAGTGAAATTGAAAATCACCCCATCCCTCGTCAATCCCCATTGCACAAAATCGATGGTTTGAATTCTATAGAAATTGCCTACATCATGTCTGCCATTATCAATATATCACGTTTTGACTCTATTAAAAAGGTTGTAGCTTATGCAGGATTAGATCCTGTGGTCAGACAATCCGGCACCTTTATGGCATCTAAAACCAGAATGAGTAAAAGAGGAAACAAAATGCTTCGCTATGCATTGATATGGGCAGCCAATAATGTACGACTTCATAATAAGAATCTAAATACCTACTATTTAAAGAAACGGGCACAAGGTAAATCACATTACAATGCTCTTGGACACTGTGCAGTTAAACTGATTCGATATATTTGGTTTGTATTGCATAATCCTGATAAAGAATTTATAAACTAATATCTTTACAATCGAATATTTACCTGTGTTTTAAAAAAATAATTTTTTAGACACTTTTTTGTGTGCCTGAAATTATCAATAAGAAAATTATGTTTTTTCTATTGATTTTT
>NZ_QUIN01000048.1 GCF_003480255.1 Erysipelatoclostridium sp. AM42-17
TATTGTGAACCCCAAAAGTTGGACTTAAATTTTAAATCGATTATAAGGCTTGATCTCTTGCTTGTAAAGGAGTCAGGCCTTTTAATTTTACTTTTATACGTTTCTCATTGTAATATTTGATATATTCGTCCATAGCTAATTCTAGCTGTTCCAATGTTTCGTATTCATATTCATGTCCATAAAACATCTCATTCTTCATTTTCCCAAAGAAGTTCTCCATTACACAATTGTCCAAACAGTTTCCTTTTCTTGACATGGACTGAATAATGTCATGTTCTTTAAGTGCTTTATGGTATGCCTCCATTTGATATTGCCATCCCTGATCACTATGAAAAATCAAATCTTTAAGATTATCGTATTTTGAAAAGGCTATATTGAGCATATCTGTAGTTTGTTTGAAATTAGGAGACTTTGAAATTATGTAAGACACAATTTCATCATTATACATATCTAGAATCGGTGAAAGATATAATTTACCAGCTGCTATACGAAACTCAGATACATCTGTTGTCCATTTTTGATTACATGCAGTTGTAGAAAAATCTCTTTTGTATGTTGTTTTATGATTCTTTTCATCTAATTCTTTAACTAGTAGTAAATTCTTAACTGTTCCATTCATATCACCTTTATAAGATTTATATTTGGCTTTTGGTGTAATTCCAAACAATCCAAGCACCTTCATTAATCGTTTTACTTTCTTATGATTTACGATAAAACCTTGATTTCTTAGTTCAAGAGTAATGCGCCTATAACCGTATCTTCCTTTATTTTTGTTGAATATTTCAGTGATTTTAGCTTTTAATTCTGCATTCTTGTCACTAGAAGCTATAGATTTAATATTGTAAAAATAGGTAGATCTTGATATCTGTAATACATTTAAAAGCATTGATAATGGATATGTCTGCCTTAGTTCCTTGATTACTTCTGTTTTTTCTTTATTTGTTGCGTGTTCCTTTGTAGAACCAAGGCTCTCAATTTTTTTAATGCATCCACCTCACACTGTAGTTTATAGTTTTCCTTCTTCAACTGTTCAATAACAGTATCCTTATCATTAATATCTAATGTTTTATTTTCTTCTTTTTTCATAGACGTTGGTCTTCCTTTCGGTTTATTGACCAATCCATCATATCCTAATTTTTCATAATTGTTAAGCCATGAAATAATTTGTGATTTACTAATATCGTATTCGATAATTAATGAGGTCTTAGATTCACCATTCAAAGCACGAGTGATAACTTCAAGTTTGAATTCGGGTGAATAAGTTCTGTTCTTATTTTTTTTGATCGATTCTTCCCCATGAATGTGGTATTTACGGATAATAATATTAATAGTGCTATTTGATACATTAAATTTTTTAGCTATTATTTGACATCCAAGTCGTTCATCTTCATAGAGTCGTACAATTTCTTTTTTGTCTTCATAAGTTAATTTTGCCATATTAAAAGAACCCTCCTTGCTGGCATGAATTTCAGATAATAATCGTTACTATCTGAAATTCATCTGTCCAACAAATTGGGTTCAGTTCA
>NZ_QUIN01000049.1 GCF_003480255.1 Erysipelatoclostridium sp. AM42-17
AAGGAGGAAAGATAAATGAATAAAAAACCTGTAAAAATTGTAACAATCGGTGGCGGAAGCAGTTATACACCTGAATTAATGGAAGGATTTATCAAAAGATATGATGAACTTCCTATCAAAGAAATCTGGTTAATTGATATTGAAGATGGTAAAGAAAAATTAGAAATTGTTGGTAAAATGGCTCAACGTATGTGGGATGCTTCCCCTTATGATGTTAAGGTCCATTTAACATTAGATCGTAGAGAAGCTTTAAAAGATGCTGATTTCGTTACCACTCAATTTAGAGTTGGTTTATTAAATGCCCGTATCAAAGATGAAAGAATTCCTTTTAGCTATGGTATGTTAGGTCAAGAAACGAATGGTGCTGGTGGTATGTTTAAAGCTTTAAGAACGATTCCGGTTATCTTATCAATCGTTGAAGATATGAAAGAATTATGTCCTGATGCCTGGCTTATTAACTTCACTAATCCATCTGGAATGGTAACTGAAGCTGTTATGAAATATGGTAAATGGGATAAGGTTATTGGTTTATGTAATGTTCCTGTTGGTGCTATGTTAGATGAACCTAAAACAATTGGTAAAACAATCGATCAGTTAACTTATAAGTTTGCTGGTATCAATCATTTCCATTGGCATAAGGTCTTTGATGAACATGGTCATGAAGTCACTAAAGACATCATTGAAGCCATGTATGAAGGTAAAGATATGGGAATCCCTGCCAATATTCATGATATTCCTTTCTTTAAAGAACAATTACTTCAAATGAATATGATCCCTTGTGGATATCATCGATATTATTATCGTGAACAAGAAATGTTAGAACATGGATTACAAGAATACAATGATCCTGATATGGGAACACGTGGACAACAAGTACAACAAACAGAACATGAATTATTTGAATTATACAAAGATCCAAATCTAGATCATAAACCAGAACAACTAGCAAGACGAGGAGGAGCACATTATTCAGATGCAGCCTGTGAAACAATTGCTTCAATCTACGCTAATAAACTTACTCATATCGTCGTAACAACTAAAAATAATGGTGCCGTACCAGATTTACCAGCAGACTGTGCTGTAGAAGTCTCAGCTTATATTGGATCATCAGGAGCCAGAGCGATTGCCTTTGGTGAATTACAACCAGCACAAAGAGGATGGTTACAATGCATGAAGAACATGGAATTATGTGTTGAAGAAGCAGCTGTAACCGGAGATTATGGACTATTAATGCAAGCATTCATTTTAAATCCACAAACAGTTTCAGGAGGAAATATGAAACGAGTGATGGACGAATTATTAATTGCTCATAAAAAATACTTACCACAATTTGCAGATACGATTGCACGTTTAGAAGCTGAAGGTGTAACTATTAAAGATGACGTTGCTCGTCAATTAACTGAA
>NZ_QUIN01000005.1 GCF_003480255.1 Erysipelatoclostridium sp. AM42-17
AACCACAAGATTTTGAAAAGCAGTTTCAAATATCATGGCTTGAAATAAAACCGAAGCGACTCATAAGAGTCGTTTTTTTGTCTATAACTCTCTTTTAACATGAGAGTTTGTTATAATAGAATAGAGGTGATTTGAATGAAAAATAACTATTTAAGTATAGGCGAAATGGCTAAAATGAATCATACAACAATTTCTACACTACGTTTATATGATGAAATGGATTTATTAAAACCAGCATATGTTAATGAGGCAACAAATTATCGTTACTACGATATCAAACAAAATGCTAGATTAGATTTAATTCAATATATGAAAGAATTACAAATGAATTTAAAAGAAATTAAAGAATTATTAGATAAAGAAGATGTGAATTTAATTGAAGCAATCTTAATTAAAAAGAAGCAACAATTAGTAGAAGAAATAGATAAATTGGAAATGACAAAAGATGCTATCACACGTACAATTTACAGTT
The DNA here is from genome assembly GCF_003480255.1 of Erysipelatoclostridium sp. AM42-17. GTDB lineage: Bacteria > Bacillota_I > Bacilli_A > Erysipelotrichales > Coprobacillaceae > Faecalibacillus. The sequence goes on from NZ_QUIN01000005.1 coordinate 473, forward strand.
TAGAAAGATTTCGTAAATCACCTCGATCAGGCACAATGACATTAGAATATATTGATCGAAGAAGAATTTATTCGATGAATACAGATTTAAATTTTTACGAGTATGATATTGACGTTTACGAATCTATTTTAAATCAATTAAAAAATGATTTGGTAAAACATCATTATCCTCAAATTTATTATTGTAATGCTGGAACTTTTTTGAAGAAAGAAGACTTTATTCATCAAAATTTTGTTTCTCATGAGATTTTTGTTTTTGTGGATGACCATTTTCCCAAAAAAGAAGATATAAAGATTATTGAAAATGGAATGTATGCTTGTATTTATTTAGATGATTTTCATAAAGAAGTAGATTATGCAAAAAAATTACTTCATTACTGTCAAGAGAATAATTTTAATATATGTGGGGATTATATATGCGAGGTGCTAAGTGAATTGAGTATTTTTGATCATAATGAACGATCTATGTTTTTAAGATTACAAGTTCCAGTTTCTTTTAATAAGTAATTGACTCTCATCTTGAATGAGGGTTTATGATTAATTTGAAGATAAAAGGAGGAATCATGTGATGGAAAAAATTAAAGTAGTACAATATGGATGTGGAAAGATGGCTAAATACATTATTCGTTATTTATATGAAAATGGAGCGATGATTGTTGGTGCTATTGATACTAATCCAAATTTAATTGGTCAAGATATTGGAGATTTTGCTGGATTAGGTGTAAAGACTGGTGTTTGTATTAGTGATAAGGCAGATGAAGTATTAGATAATACAGATCCAGATATTGCGGTTGTAACATTGTTTAGCTTAGTAAGTGATTGTTTTGATCATTACGTTAAGTGTTTATCAAGAGGAATTAGTGTTATTTCAACTTGTGAGGAAGCAACATATAGTTGGACAACTGATTCAGTTAGAACTAATAAATTAGATGTTATCGCTAAAGAAAATGGATGTACATTTGTTGGTAGTGGTATGGAGGATATTTTCTGGGTAAATATGGTAGGACTTGTTGCTGGAGGATGTCATACAATTAATAAAATTGAAGGGGCAGTAAGTTATAATGTTGAAGACTATGGACTTGCTTTAGCTAAAGCTCATGGTGTAGGATTAACTCCTGAAGAATTTGAAGCTAGTATTGCCCACCCTGAAGAAATCGAACCATCTTATGTATGGAATTCTAATGAAGCTCTAGCAGCACGTATGGGATGGACTATTAAATCACAAACTCAAAAATGTGTTCCTTATTTTCATGAAACAGATTTATATTCATCTACGTTAGGAAAAACGATTCCAAAGGGAAACTGCATTGGTATGGCTGCCGTTGTTACAACAGAAACATTCCAAGGACCAATTATTGAAACACAATGTATTGGTAAAGTATATGGACCAGATGATGGAGATATGTGTGATTGGAAAATTACAGGAGAACCAGATACTGAATTCCATGTTGTCAAACCAGCTACAGTAGAGCATACATGTGCTACAATAGTTAATCGTATTCCTACTGTTTTAACGGCACCTGCTGGAGTTGTAACAGTGAATGATTTAGACCGTATAGAATATTTAACATATCCAATGGAATATCATTTATAATAAAAAGGTATCAATTAAAGATAGGTAATTCTTTATATTGATACCTTTTTATGAGAAAATTAATTTTCATTAACTCTTTGTAACATAGTTCTTGTTTGACTGTGTTTCTTTGATAATTGATCATCAGGCATATTTTTAACAGCTTCAGATGATCCTTTTTCTTTAGCTGTTTGATAAAACCAGCATTTATAATCAACTACATCTAAAGCATTATTAATTTCTTTTATTTTTTGTTTTAAAACTTCTTTTTGATGTAACATCATTTCTAATCTTTGATCAAGGGTTTGATCTCCTTGCATTGCTAAATCAATATAGTCTTTAATTTCATCTAAAGACAAACCTGTTTTTTTAAGACATCCAATCACTCTTAACCATTCATAATCTTTTTCTTGAAATAAACGGACACCACTTTTAGAACGTTCAACAAAAGGAAGCAATCCTTGGCTATCATAATAACGAATGGTCGATGCAGGAATATTCAGTTGTTTTGCCATTTCTCCAATAGTATAAATCATTTCCTTTTCCTCCTTAAAGTAACTTAAAGATATTATAGATGGTTAAAGAGTATAAATCAAGTGCTACTATACATTTAATATAAGTCATGTCATAATACAAAAAAGGAGAAATTTATGCACTATATTCAATGTAAAACAATTTTATCTGCTAATCAAGGAATGAACTTATATCGTGGTTGTAGTCATGGTTGCATATATTGTGATTCTCGATGTGAATGTTATCAAATGGACCATTCATTTGAAGATATCGCAGTTAAAGAAAATGCTTTGGAAGTATTAGAACTGGCTCTAATGAAGAAAAAGAAGAAGACAATGATAGGGATGGGAGCTATGAGTGATCCCTATATGCCATTAGAAAATCAATTATTTTATACTAGAAAAGCTTTACAGCTTGCATTAAAGTATCAATATGGTATTACTTTAATTACCAAGTCGAATCTTGTTTTAAGGGATTTAGATTTATTAAAACAAATTAATCAACAAACTAAATGCGTGATTCAAATGACACTGACGACTTATGATGAAAACCTTTGTAAAATATTAGAACCTCATGTTTGTTCTACTAAGGAAAGATTTGAAACTTTAAAAATATTGCATCAAGCAGAAATTGAAACTGTTGTATGGTTAACGCCTATTTTACCTTTTATTAATGATAATCTTGAAAATCTAAAAGGAATTCTAGATTACTGTCGACAGGCACATGTTAAAGGGATTATTTGTTTTGATATGGGAGTGACTTTAAGAAAAGGAAATCGTGAATATTTTTATCAACAATTAGATCGTTATTTTCCTAAGATGAAGGAAAAGTATATGAAAACGTATGGCGAGGCTTATATTTTAAGTAGTCCTCATAATCAAGAATTAATGGATTATTTTATTAAGTATTGTAAAAAATATCACATCATGTATGATCATCAACAAATTTTTGCTTATTTAAAGCATTATGAACAAAAACAATTTCAACAACTTCAGTTGTTTTAATAAATGTTTTTACAAAAGAGAACTTTACCAATAATATGTAATGGATATTTGTCAATTTCTTGTGAATTAAAAGTACGAGTAGGATATTGAGGATTACTTGCGACCAGAGAAATTTTATCCTGCTCTTTTTTATATATTTTAACCGTCACTTCTTGATCTATTAAAGCAACAACGATGTCACCATTGTTTACATTTGTTGTTGCTTTAACATAAATTAAAGAACCATCAATGATACCAGAAGGAAGCATTGAATCACCGGAAACCTTTAAAAAGAAATCCCCTTTTTCATACTCATCTAAAGTACAGGCTTCCATTCCTAAATAATTTTCTTCTAAATACATATCATACCCTGCTTTAACGTGACCTAATATCGGTCTTTTTAAATCAACGGCTTGTCCTTGCAAGATAGCTTGAATATCGTAACCTAAAATATGACTTATTCTTTGAGCTGTTTCATCTTGAATAGACCTAATTTCTCCTCTTAACCAACGACAAACTGTATTGTGGCTTACACCAAACAAATGGGCGAGTTCTTTGTTATTGTAACCACATCTTCTTTTATATTCTCTTAATATATCTTGTAATTCCATATGTCTACCTCTTTTTTTGATAGTATTATTTTATAATAAATGAGATAAAAAATAAACGAAGTATACATAATAAGATTGATTATGTATACTTTTTGTATCATAATAAAAAAGAAAGGAGGAAATGATGAAAGAAAATATTTATGCAGCCATTGATTTAAAATCTTTTTTTGCTTCTGTAGAATGTAAGGAAAGGGAATTAGACCCGCTTACGACTCATTTAGTTGTCGCTGATGAAAGTAGAAGTGCAAAAACGATTTGTTTAGCTGTAACACCTTCATTAAAAGCTTATGGTATTTCTTCAAGAGCAAGGCTATTTGAAGTCATTCAACAAGTTAAAAAGATAAACCAAGATAGAATAAAAAAAGCACCACGATATATGTTTACAGGAAAATCCACCAGTGCTAAAGAACTTAATAAAAATCCTGGTTTAGAATTGGATTATGTCATCGCTCCTCCACAGATGGCAAAATACATAGAATACAGTAAAAGAATATATCAAATTTATTTAAAGTATGTATCAAGCCAAGATATTCATGTTTATTCGATAGATGAAGTTTTTATAGATATTACGCATTATTTATCTATTTATCAATGTGATGGATATCAATTAGTAAAAAAAATAATACAAGATATTTATGCGGAAACGGGTATTACAGCCACCGCAGGTCTAGGAACAAATCTTTATCTAGCTAAGGTGGCTATGGATATTCAAGCTAAGCATATTCAACCCGGTCAAGATGGTGAAAGAATAGCCTACTTAAATGAGTTGACTTATCGTCAATATTTGTGGAAACATCAACCACTTACGGATTTTTGGCGGGTAGGAAGAGGCTATGCAAGTAAGTTAGCGTCTTTCAATATTTATACAATGGAAGATATTGCACGTTGTTCGTTAGAAAACGAAGATGTGCTTTATCAACTATTTGGGGTCAATGCAGAATTGCTTATTGATCATGCTTGGGGATATGAGCCTTGTACTATACAAGATATTAAATCTTATCAGCCAATGTCTAAAAGTATTGGCTCAGGACAAGTTTTACATCATCCTTATTCTTATGAAAAAGCAAAACTGATTGTTAAAGAGATGATGGATTTATTAGCTTTAAAAATGGTAGAAAAGAATATTGTAGGTAAAAAATTAGTGTTAACGATAGGTTATGATAAGGATAATCAAAATTATACAGGAGAGGTTAAAGAGGATTTTTATGGTAGAAAGATACCTAAACATGCTCATGGTACAATTGATTTACCACAAATGACAGCATCATCTAAATTGATGATGGAAGCAATCGTGACTTTATTTGAACGGATTGTAGATGCTTCATTACTAATAAGAAGAATTAATATTACGGTTTGTCATCTAGACTATTATCAAGAAGATTTACATCATTATGTACAATATCATTTATTTGAAGATCTTTCATTACAAGAACAAAAATATCAAACAATGCAACAATCATTAAAAGAAGAAAGAAAACTTCAACAAGCAATGATCACTATAAAAAATAAATATGGCAAAAATGCCATATTAAAAGGAATGAACTTACAAGAGGGTGCCACAACCAAAGATAGAAATAATCAAATAGGAGGACATAAAGCATGAAAGAAGATCTTTATACAATTAAACGTCCATTATCTAAAAATCATCAACCGATGTCTAGAAAAGCAAGAGCAGCTCAATTTGCTCCTTTTTCAGCTTTAGATGGTCATAGTGATGAAATTATAGAAGCAAGTCGTTATACTACTTTAAAGAAGCAGTTAGATGAAGATCAAAAAGCACAATTAGATTATCAATTACAAGATTTACAAGAAAATTTAGAAACCAATCCTTTAGTAGGAGTTTGTTATTTTATTAAAGATCAAAGAAAAGCAGGGGGACAATATTTATATCACAAAAATTATATTAAAAAGATTAATCTTGATCAAAAATATCTATTATTTAAAGATGAAACACTTATTCCATTTGATACTATTTATCAAATAGAAATAAAAAAAGCATAATATAATTTGTTGAAAATAAGAGGGAGGTGTATACTTTATATAAAGTTTAAAGGAGGCTTTTTTATGTACGCAAAAAATAGTTGGAAAAAATATCAAGAACAAGATCATGGTGTTGAAGATGTTTTTGCATTTAATGAACTTTATAAAGATTTTATTACAAAAGGAAAAACAGAACGTGCTTGTGTAAAAGAAGCATTATCATTAGCGAAACAAGCTGGTTTTAAATCGTTAGATGAGTATGATCAATTAAAAATAGGGGATAAAGTTTATGTAGTGAATAAAGAAAAAAATATTGCTTTATTTGTTATTGGTGAAAGACCTTTAGAGGAAGGATTACGTATATTAGGGGCACATATTGATTCACCACGTTTAGATTTAAAACAAAATCCTCTTTATGAATCAGAAGGATTTGCATTAGCTGATACACATTATTATGGTGGTATTAAAAAATATCAATGGGTAACTATTCCTTTATCTTTATATGGGGTTGTTGTTAAAAAAGATGGTGAAGTTGTAGATATTGTTATTGGAGAAGATGAAAATGATCCAGTAGTAGGAATTAGTGATTTATTAATTCATTTATCAGCTACCCAATTAGATAAAAAAGCAGCTAAAGTAATTGAAGGTGAAGATTTAGATATTACACTAGGTAATATGCCATTAAATAATGAAGAAAAAGATGCCGTTAAAGCATCCATTTTAAAATTATTAAAAGAAAAATATGGTATTGAAGAAGAAGATTTTTTAAGTGCTGAAATAGAAATTGTACCAACCGGTAAAGCAAGAGATTATGGTATTGATCGTTCTATGGTAGCAGGATATGGTCATGATGATCGTGTTTGTGCTTATACTTCTTTAAAAGCTATTTTGGATATTGATACTTGTCGTTATACAAGTTGCGTTATTTTAGTTGATAAAGAAGAAATAGGTAGTGTAGGAGCAACAGGCGCACAATCTTTATTCTTTGAAAATACAATTGGTCAATTATTATATAAAATGTCCATCGATAGTTTTATTAAAACAAGAATGACATTAGAGAATTCAATGATGTTATCAAGCGATGTTTCGGCTGGGGTCGATCCTTTATATTTATCAGTTAATGATAAAAAGAATGCTGCTTATTTAGGAAATGGTATTGTTTTTAATAAATATACTGGGGCAAGAGGTAAATCAGGAAGTAATGATGCAATGCCAGAATTTATGGCGCGTTTACGTCATATTTTAGATAAACAAAATATTCATTATCAAACTGCAGAATTAGGAAAAGTAGACCAAGGTGGTGGCGGAACGATTGCCTATATTTTAGGTAATTATAATATGCAAGTGATTGATGCAGGTATTGCTGTATTAAACATGCATTCGCCAATGGAAATTGTAAGTAAAGTAGATGTTTATGAAACATATCAAGCGTATAAAACTTTCTTAAAAGATGCATAAAAATAGGATGTAAAAGGTATGCTTTATTTAAAAAGTATACCTTTTTTCTTTTAAAGAGAAAAAATATGGTAAAATGATAAAAAGAAGCCATAAAGGAGGGGTCACATGCTAGAACAAGAATTAGAGTCCCTAGCAACAACAACTTATCAAAAAAAACTCGCTGATTGTACGTTGCAAGAAGTTTATGTCATTTTATTAAATTATGTTAAAAAACAAATTGATGATAAACCAAAAATTGAAAGGAAAAAGAAATTATATTATGTTTCTGCAGAATTTTTAATTGGAAAGATGCTTTCTAATCATTTGATTAATTTAGGAATTGATCAACAAGTAAGACAAATTTTAGAAAAAAATGGTTTTTCTTTAGCTGAGGTTGAAGAAATCGAGTTAGAACCATCATTAGGAAATGGAGGATTGGGTCGTTTAGCTGCTTGCTTTTTAGATTCTATCGCAACATTAGATTTACCTGGAGATGGAATGGGATTATTGTATCACTTTGGATTGTTTGAACAAAAATATGAAAATTATAAACAATGTGAATATCCTAATCCATGGATTCAAAATCAAAGTTGGCTAAATCGTAGTCAACATGTTTATGATATTCAATTTAAAAACCAAACAGTTCAATCAAGAATGTATGAATTAGATGTACTTGGTTATCATGGAAAAAAGAATACTTTAAGATTATTTGATTTAGAAACCGTAGATGAGTCTTTAGTTAAAGAGGGTATTGATTTTGATAAAACAGCAATAGAAAAAAATCTTACTTTATTTTTATATCCTGATGATAGTGATGAAGATGGTAAAAAATTAAGAGTTTACCAACAATATTTTATGGTTAGCAGCAGTGCACAATATATCATTGAAACTTTAAAACAAAATCATTGTGATTTAAGAAAACTCAATGAATACGTGACAATTCAAATTAATGATACCCATCCAGTAATGATTATTTTAGAACTCATTCGTTTGTTACATAAAGAGGGAATCATATTAAAAGAAGCTATTTCTATTGTCAGTCAAACTTGTGCTTATACAAATCATACAATCCTAGCAGAAGCATTAGAAACATGGCCTTTATCTTATTTTGAAGAAATTGTGCCACAGTTAGTTTATATTATTGAAGCTTTAGATGCGATAGCTGATCAAAGAAGTTCTTTAGAAACAACAGCTATTATTGATGCAAAAGGAAATGTACACATGGCTGCTATTGCTATTCATTTTGGATATAGTATTAATGGTGTAGCTGCGTTACATACGCATATATTAGAAACAGAAGAACTCAAAGATTTTTATCAATTATATCCAACCCATTTTAGTAATAAAACGAATGGTATTACTTTTAGAAGATGGTTATTAGGATGTAATAGAGAATTATCAACTTATTTAGATAAATTAATAGGTGAAGAATACAAAAATAATGCTAAGTATTTAGAAAAACTACTTGATTATCAAAATAATCAAGATGTTTTAAATCAAATAAGATCAATTAAACAGTTAAAAAAACAGGAATTAGTAACCTATTTAAAAGAAAAACAAAACTTAGTGATTAATGAAAATAGTATCTTCGATATTCAAGTAAAAAGATTACATGAATATAAAAGACAACAACTTAATGTTTTATATATCATTTATCAGTATTTAAAAATAAAAGGTGGTTATCGCCCTCAAAAGCCACTTACCATTATATTTGGTGCTAAAGCAGCTCCAGCTTATGTCTTAGCTAAAGATATTATTCATACAATTTTATGTTTACAAAAACTTATCCAAGATGATCTTGAAGTAAACCCTTATCTTTCAGTTGTGATGGTAGAAAACTATAATGTGACTCTTGGTGAAAAGTTATTCCCGGCTGCTGATATCTCTGAACAAATATCATTAGCGTCTAAAGAAGCCAGTGGAACAGGAAATATGAAATTTATGCTCAATGGAGCAGTGACTTTAGGAACTGATGATGGAGCTAATATTGAAATTCATGATTTAGTGGGTGATGACGCTATTTATATTTTTGGTAAAAAAAGTGAAGAAGTCATTGCTCATTATAAAAATGAGGATTATCATGCTCAAGAATATTATCAAGATGAGATGATTCAGCCATTAGTTGATTTTATTATCAGTCAACCAATGCTAGAAATTGGTGATAAAAAATCACTGAAGAATTTATATGATAATTTAGTAAAAAAGGATTATTTTATGACGTTATTAGATGTAAAAGATTATATTCATACTAAAGATCGCATGTTACAAGACTATTTAGATCAAGATAGCTGGTCTAAAAAAATGTTAGTCAATATCGCTAAAGCAGGATATTTTTCAAGCGATCGTGTCATTAAACAATACAATGATGATATCTGGAAATTATAATCAAAGACAAGCTGGGATACTACTCGCTATCAGTAGTTTACCTGGCAATCATGGTATTGGCGATTTAGGTGAATGTGCTTATCAATTTATTGATTTATCAAAAAAAGCAGGATTTAAAATATGGCAAATATTGCCTTTAAATCCTTCTAGTGAAGGTGATTCACCTTATAGCCCTTATTCATCATTTGCTGGTGATGAAATTTATATTTCTTTAGATTTGCTTACTAAGTGGCACTTATTAGAAGCTGTACCAGTATTGAAGTCAACGAGTATGATAGATTATGATTCAGTAAGACTTTTTAAACATACTTATTTGATTAAAGCATTTCAAGAGTTTAAAAAACAAATCCCTCTTTATCAAAAAGAATATGATGCTTTTTTAAAGGAAGCTTTTTGGCTGGAAGACTATTGCGAATTTATGGCTTTAAATAAAAAAAACTTAGGGAAAAAATGGAATGAATGGCAAGATTTAAAATTAACAGGAATGGAACAAGAAATAGAATATTTACGTTTTGTTCAATTTATCTTTATGAAACAATTCAAACTTTTAAAAGATTACGCTAATGACCATGATCTACTCATCATGGGAGATATGCCGTTTTATGTAGGCTATGATTCAGCCGATGTTTATAGTCATCAAACATGTTTTATGTTAGGAAAAGATTTATTACCACTTTATGTTTCTGGAGCCTCACCGGATTATTTTTCTAAAGACGGTCAACTTTGGAATCATCCTATTTATAATTGGTCATTTCTAACAGAATCTCATTATCAATATTGGATTGATAAATTAAAATGGAATCAAAAGTTATTTGATATTTTAAGAATTGATCATTTTAGAGCTTTTGATACTTATTGGCAAGTTCCCTATGGTAGTATCAATGCTAGGAATGGAAAATGGGTAGAAGCACCAGGCTATGATTTCTTTGATACTTTATTTAAAGAATTACCTGATATTTCTTTAATTGTTGAAGATTTAGGTGATTTACGACCGGAAGTTCATGCTTTGCGTGATCATTATCATTTAATGGGAATGCGAGTTATGGAATATTCATTTGGTGAAAATGAAGAAAGAGAGCATTTTAAAATGCCAGAATATTGTGTTGTTTATGCCGGTACGCATGATAATGCCCCTTTAAAAGGTTGGTATGAATGTGAACTAGATGAAGGCTATCGTAAACGGATTGATGTTATTATGAAACAATGGTCATATCCAGAAATGACGACACCTGAAAAAGTCTTACATCGTACTTTTGATTGTGAGGCTGATATTGCTATTTGCAGTGTACAGGATATGTTGGGGTATGGAAATGAAGCAAGATTAAATTTACCAGGTACTTCTGGCAAACCTAACTGGTGTTGGAAATTAAAAGATTTAAATGATTATCAAGATCATCTTAAACAAATGCATCATTTATTAAAACAAACACATAGACTTTAAAAAAGACAGGTGTACATCAAAGTGAACCTGTCTTTTATCAATAAAATAGAGTTCATTGATAAAATTATTCATCTCTATATAAAATAAATACCATACTTTTATTTTATATATCCTAAAAATAGCCCATTTTATCAATATTTTTTATTTTTTTACAAAGTAACCCCTTTACATAAATGAATTTGTATAAGTTTTATTGACTTTAAGGGGAAGAAAATTATAATGATTTACGTAATCTCCAAGGAGAAACGGATTGATTCTTCCCTTTACACTTCTGACACATTTTAAAGAATTTATTCGTTTTGATTTGTTTATATAGATAAGGTCCGAATGGACCTTTTTTTCTTGCATTGATTTTATTTTTTAATATAATAGATTTGTTAGTTTTTGAGGGGGACTTATGTTAAAAAATTATATTCAATTATTAAAGAGAGAGTTTAAGGATTATTCTGGCCAAAAGTTAATGAAAGATATTATGGCTGGACTTACAGTTGCTGCTGTGGCTTTACCATTAGCGCTCGCTTTTGGAGTAAGTAGTGGTGCCGATGGTGCGGCAGGATTAATGACAGCCATTATTGCTGGACTTTTAATTGGAACTTTATCTGGCGCAAGTTATCAAATTAGTGGACCGACGGGAGCGATGTCTGCCATTTTAATTGGTTTGTCACAAGCTTATGGTTTACAAGGGGTTTTTATTGCTAGTTTTTTAAGTGGGGTGATGTTACTTATTGCTTCTTTATTTAAGTTTGGAAAAGTAGTATCTTTTATTCCTACGAGTGTTATTACTGGTTTTACAAGTGGAATAGCAATCTTAATATTGACACAGCAAATTAATAACTTCTTTGGAGTGACTTCTAGTGGTACTTCAACTTTAGAAAAATTAGCGTCTTATTTCGATGGCCGTTTTACACCTAATATGACGGCTGTATTGATTGGTTTATTTGTTGTTATAGGAATGATTGTTTATCCTAAAAAATGGGCTCAATATTGTCCGTCTTCATTAGTGATGATTGTTCTTGCCTTAGTGGCTAATTTGATTTTTCATTTTGATATTGCAACAGTAGGAAAAATTCCATCAACATTATTTTTAGATCAACGTTTAAATATTATGGCCATAGATTGGAAAAATATTTCGCAGTTTGTCATGCCGGCTTTTTCAATTGCTACATTAGGAATGATTGAATCCTTATTATGTGGAGCCAGTGCTGGTAAGATGAAAAATGAACCTTTAGATGCAGATCAAGAATTATTTGCTCAAGGTGTTGGAAATATGATTATTCCTTTTTTTGGTGGTGTACCAGCTACAGCAGCTATAGCAAGAACATCGGTAGCGATTAAAGCTGGTGGGGTAACTCGTTTAGTGAGTGTTTTCCATGCGATTACTTTATTATTAGCGATGTTTATTTTAGGACCATTTATGGCTAAAATTCCTTTATGTGCGTTAGCTGGTGTATTAGTTGTAACTGCATGGCGTATGAATGAATGGGATGAAATCAAAGAAATGTTTACTCATCGTGTTAAGACACCAATTTGCCAATTCTTACTTACGATGGTGGCTACTGTTGTATTTGATTTAACAGTTGCGATTATTGTAGGAGTATTATTAGCGATGGTCTTATTTGTTTTAAATAATACCCAGTTAAGTATTGATATGTCTGAAGTGGCGGTTGATCGCATTGATCATTTAAATCATCATCATAAAGGAACACGTGTTATTTATTTAGCAGGTCCTTTATTCTTCGGTAATCAAGGACAATTGAAAAAACAAATAGAAGAAATTATTGGCGATAGCCAAGCCATTGTTTTATCTATGAGAGGTGTACCTTCCATTGATGATTCAGGTATTCATGAAATAAAAGAAGTTGTTCAATTATGTAAAGAACATAATACAATTCTTTATCTTAGTGGTTTACAAAAAAATGTGCGAACTCAATTTGAACGTGTTCATTTTATTGAAGAATTTGGTGATAATCATATTTTCTGGGATGCTGTTGCAGCCATTAGAAATTTAGATGATGTTTTACAAGGAGCGTAAAGAAATTACACTCCTCTTTTTTTGTTTTTAAATATAAGTTAATAATATATGTATAAATTATAAATAATTGACGTACAATATATTGTACGTTATAATTAATATACAAAAGGAGTGATAGATATGTTAGCAATCAATTACAGTACATTAAGAAGTTCAATGAAAAAGTATTTTGATATTATTACAGATTCTATTGAAACAATAGTTGTCACAAGAAAGAATGGAAATAATATTGTTATGATGAGTGAAGAAACATATAATAATTTGATTGAAAATAGTTATCTTACACAAAATAAGAAAAATTATGACTGGTTAATGGAATCTAAAAGTCAATTGGAATCTGGAAAAACGATTGATAAAGATATTAAGGATTTAGAATTATGAAAATAGTTTTTACTATAAATGGGTGGAAGGACTATACTTATTGGCAAACAGAAGATAGGAAAACATTGAAACGTATTAACAAGCTTATTGATAATATAATGAGAAATGGTAATACTGGCATTGGTAAACCTGAAGGTTTAAAAGGAAATCTTTCTGGATTTTGGAGTAGGAGAATAAATGATACTGACAGATTGGTTTATAAAATAGATGATGATAATGTATATATTTTATCTTGTCGCTATCATTATGGAGATAATTAGTTTCGCTATCTCCTTTTTTTACAAAAACATCGTTTTGTAGAATATAATATAAATGGAAAAGGGGCGATAAGATGGCAAAAATACTGATTGTAGAAGATGAAACGAAGATGGCTGATGAACTTTCTTTATTTTTACAAAATAATCATTATGAAGTAGAAAAGATTACAGATTTTCATCAAGTAGAAAAACAAATGTTACAATTTCAAGGTGATCTCATATTGTTAGATTTAAATTTACCGGAAGTAAGTGGACAAGATTTATGTAAGAATTATCATCAAAAAAAGGCAACACCGATTGTTATTATTACAAGTCAAAATAATGAAATGAATGAATTACTTTGCTTACATTATGGGGCTGATGATTTTGTTGTTAAACCCTATAATCCACTTATTTTATTAGCACGAATACAAAAAATATTAGATCGTACAATGCATCTTAATACAATTCGTTATCTTGATTTAATTGTTGATTTATCTAAAAGTATGATGATTAAAGGTCAACAAGTAATAGAATTATCAAAAAATGAATTAAAGATACTTCATTTTTTATTGATGCATCAAGGACAAATTCAATCACGAGAGGCGATTATTAACTATTTATGGGATAGTGATATGTTTGTTGATGATAATACCCTAACAGTTAATATTAATCGTTTACGACATAAATTAGATGAACTAGGCTATAAAGAGATGATTAAAACAAAAAGAGGACAAGGATATTTAATATCATGACATTCAAGAATTATTTAAAAGATCATAGTTTCAGTTTATTTCTTTGCTTTTTTATGCTTAGTTTACTTATTATCATTTTATGGGTATTTCAATGTCCTTTATTTATCATTTACTTTTTACCATCTTTGATCTTTGTATTTATTAGCATTATTATTGTTTATGAATATCGGCGTAAATGTTCTTTTTATCATCGCTTTGAACAAGACTTATCAAGATTAGATGAAAAATATCTTATTACCGGAATGGCTTATCACCCTCATTTTTTGGAAGGAAAACTATTATTAGAATATTTATATGATATTAATAAATCAATGAAAGAACATTTAAATTTATCTTTAGAGAAACAAAAAGCTTGGAAAGAATATATAGAAATGTGGGTTCATGAAGTCAAAACGCCACTTTCTACTTCTTTTATTGTTTTAGAAAATCATCCTACTCAAATTAATGAAAGTATTAAAGAAGAACTAGATCAAATTGATCACTATGTTGAACAGGTTTTATATTTTGTAAGAAGTGAAAATGTTGAAAAAGATTATTTAATCAAAGCTGTTTCTTTAAAAAAAATTGTTTATGAAGCTATTAAGAAAAATAAAAAAGCTTTAATTGAAAAACATGTTTCTTGTCAATTAGAAAAACTTGATTATACAGTGTATAGTGATAAAAAGTGGCTAGTTTATATTCTTGATCAAATTATACATAATGCTTTACAGTATTTTAAACAAGATCCTAAACTTACTATTCAGGCTATTCAATCAGACAATAGTGTTACCTTAACTATTAAAGATAATGGGATAGGTATTAAAGAAGATGAATTATCAAGAGTCTTTGATAAAGGCTTTACTGGAAGTAATGGCAGAACAAATAAAAAAAGTACCGGTATGGGATTATATATTTGTAAACAACTATGTATTAAGATGTATCATGATATTTATATAACATCTACTCAAGATAAAACGACGGTTTCTATCGTTATACCTATGAGTTCTTTTGTAACCTTACAATAATGTAAGGTTATGTTATTTTATTCAATGGTTTAAATAATAGATATCACTATAATGGAAGGTGAGGTGAAGGAAATGGAAAAAAGATTAAGAATTCAAGATATAGAAAAGTATTATGGAAATAAAAGTAATATGACAAAAGCAATTAATCATATTTCTTTTGATGTAAATGATGGTGAATATGTTTCTATTATGGGAGCAAGTGGTAGTGGAAAATCAACATTACTTAATTGTATTTCTACTATTGATCGGGTTACCAGTGGTCATATCTTTTTAAATAATGTTGATATTACAAAATTAAAAGGAAAAAGATTAAATCAATTAAGAAGAGAAGAAATAGGTTTTATTTTTCAAGATTTTAATTTGTTGGATACATTAACTGCTTTTGAAAATATTGCCTTAGCGTTAACTATTCAAAAAGTCAATTATAAAGATATTGATCGACGAGTTCATGATATTGCATCAGCACTTGGTATTGATCAAGTCCTACAAAAATATCCTTATGAATTATCAGGTGGTCAAAAACAACGTGTTGCTTGTGCTAGAGCCATGGTCACGAAACCTTCTTTAATTCTTGCTGATGAACCAACGGGAGCATTAGATAGTCGTTCAGCGAGAATGTTATTAGAATGTTTAGAAGTTTTAAATGAACAGCTTAATGCAACTATTTTAATGGTTACACATGATGCCTTTACAGCAAGTTATAGCCAAAGAGTTATCTTTATTAAAGATGGTCAAATCTTTAATGAAATCAAAAAAGGTGATAAAACAAGAAAACAGTTCTTTAATGAAATTATGGATATTCAAACATTATTAGGTGGTGAACTAAATGAAGACATTTAGTTTAGCTTTAAAGAATATTAAAAAGAGTATGAAAGATTACTCAGTATATTTTGTTACTTTAGTTATTGCTGTTGCTATCTTTTATATTTTTAATTCTCTTGATGGTCAAACAGCTATGATGACTTTATCTAAGTCAAAACAAGAAATGGTAACGATTGTAATTAAATTAATGGAATATATTTCTGTTTTTGTGGCTATTGTGCTAGGCTTTTTAGTTGTTTATGCCAATAACTTTATTATTAAAAGAAGAAAAAAAGAGATTGGAATTTATCTTACACTTGGTATGTCTAAAACAAGAGTATCTATGATCTTTGTTTTAGAAACATTAATTGTAGGAATGACTTCACTAGGAATTGGTCTTTTAGCAGGAGTAGGGTTATCTCAGTTAGTTTCTATTTTTACTGCTAAGATGTTTGAAGCCAATATGAGTCAATTTAACTTTGTATTTTCTTTAAAAGCTTTAATTTCAACAATCAAAAATTTTGGTTTAATTTATTTAGTTGTGATGATTTTTAATGTTTTTACTTTACAACGTTGTCAACTTATTGATTTATTACATGCTCATTTAGAAAATGAAAAAGTAAAGATTAAAAATAGCTGGGTTAATTTTATTATTTTTATACTCTCTCTTGTTTGTATTGGCTATGCTTATTATTTGTTATATCATGGAGCTTTGATTCAGTTTGATTCAAGAATGGCTAAAATGCTTATTCTTGGTTCTGTAGGAACATTCTTCTTCTTTTTATCAGTAGCAGGATTCTTGTTGAAGATTGTTCAGTTAAATAAAAAATCTTACTATAAAGGACTTAATATTTTTGTTTTAAAACAAGTTAATAATAAAATTAATACACATGTTGTTTCAATGACCGTTATTTCTTTAATGTTGTTACTTACAATTGGGATTCTTTCAGCTTCTTTATCATTAGTTAATGCTTATAATGAAATGTTTGATCAAAATAGTCCTTTTGATTATTCTATTGCAATATTGGATAATAATGCCAGAGAACAACAAATTTTAAATAATAAAGTATATCAAAAACTTGTAAAAGAGGACACTTGTTATCGTCATTACACAGTACCTGATTTTTGTTATAATCAAATTATAACTGATAAAACAAATCAATATGCTGATTTTAACTATATAAAAAGTCAACCAGTACAAATCATTAAACAAAGTGACTATAATCAAATTTTAAAATTACAAAACTTAGAAAAACAACAAGTTCATCTTAATCAACAAGAATATTTATTAACAGCGAATAATCCCTCTGCAATCAGCACTTTCAATCAGTTTTTAAAAGGAAATAATGAAGTTAGTGTTCAAAACTTAAAATTACATTCACATACGAAAAAGGTAAAAAACATTTCCTTAGAGACATTAGGTAATGGAAATACTGGAACTTTAATTGTTAATGATGAAGTGATCAATCATCTTAGTCAACCTGCTATGATGACGATCATCAGTGGTAATTTAATAAATCAAAGTGAAAAGACTTATGATCAGTTTCATCAATCTATACATGAATATATTAAAAATAATGGCTTAGAAGTGAGTTATCTAACAAGAAGTACTTTAAAAGAATCCAGTGTTGAACAATCTGTACTCTTTACATTTATTGCCTTGTATTTAGGTATTATCTTTGCGATTGCTAGTGGAACAGTTTTAGCCATTGAACAATTATCTAATGCGACAGATAATAAACATCGTTATCATATTTTAAATCAATTAGGAGCAAGTTCATCTATGATGAATCGTAGTTTATTCTATCAAATAGGATTAAGTTTTATGTTTCCTTTAGTTGTAGCGATTATTCATAGTATTGTAGGTTTAAAAGAAATTAATAAGATTATTGAAGAGATGGTGCATATTAATGCCTTAGATCATATCTTTATTACAATTATTTTTATTGTGATTGTCTATGGTGGTTACTTCATGATGACATATCTTGCAAGCCATCGTATTATCAATGAAAGTCAAGAATAGGGCTAATGCCCTATTTTTATTTATTTGATAATGAATTATTAAAAAGTGGTACCTCATTTTATTTGGCGTATAATTATTAGTTAAGATGTGGAGGTACAAATATGAAAATAACAAGTACATATGCTGTCTTTTTTTCACCTACTGATGGCTCAAAAAAATCAGCTATTTCTATTGCTAGAGGGTTGGAAGGTAAATTGCAAGAAATAGATTTAACGCTTGAAAATAATCAAGAATATCATTTTTATCGTCATGATGTTGTTGTTTTTGGCTTTCCGGTTTATGGGGGACGTGTTGTTCATGTTGGATTGGAAAGACTAAAACACATCCATGGAGACCATACACCATGTATTATTAGTGTAACCTATGGTAATCGTGATTATGATGATGCCTTATTAGAATTATTTATGGAAGTTAAAAAAAGAGGTTTTATTCCTGTTGGCGCAGCAGCATTGATAGGAGAACATACTTATGGTCAAATTCAAGTGGGAAGACCGCATCAAACAGATTTAAACAATGATGAACTTTTTGGTAGTTTAGTCCAAGATAAAATAAAAAATGATCATTTTTCATTTGTATCCATACCAGGAAGTTATCCTTTTCGCCAAGGTGGTCAAGCAGGGCATTTTTACCCTGAAACTAATGAACAATGTATTCATTGTGGAAAATGTGTCAATCATTGCCCCGTTCATGCTATAAGTGATGATTGTAAAACAATTGATGAAAATCGCTGTTTAGCTTGTTTCCGTTGTTTAAAGAAATGTCCAGTTCACGCCAAAAATTTGGATCATAATGCAAAATATCAAGAATTTATTGTAGGCTTTAATCAAAAACTCAAAGAGCCAAAAAATAATCAGTATTTTATTTAAAACGATGTTAAAGAAATTATTAATTATCTTATCTATCTTTTGTGTGTTGAATTTTTCGTTAGTATCTATTGAAGCAAGAGCAGGTGGCGGTAGTAGTGGTGGTGGATCTGGATCATCGGGTGGAAGTTCTAGTACATCATATTCTCATTATGATCATACTGGTCAAGAAGGTCCGTATTCTTCCATTATATCAATAGTAAGCTTTATAGGTTTTACTTACTTTGTTTTGCAAGTAAAACGTTATTATTCAAGAATAAAAGCTAAAGAGGCACATTGGCAATTAAAAAAGCAAATGCAAACGCTAGATGACCAAGATGAATTTTGGAATAATGAACGAATAAAAAAAGCAGTAAAAGAAAGTTATTATAAGATACAAGAGGCGTGGTCAAATCAAGATATAGAGACGTTAAAGAAATATTTAACACCGGATTTGTTAGATGCCTGGACAACAAAATTAAATTGGTATGAATATCAAGGAAAACGTAATATTTTAAAAAATATTCGTTTAATTGAGCAAGATGTTATTAATTTATATGATAGTAAAAATGATGATGAAGATTATTTTTGGGTTTACATTGAAGGAAAAATGGATGATCACATGATTGATGAAAATCAACGGGTAATAGAAAAGAATACGGATATATTTATTGAATACTGGAAATTTAAACGTCAAGGTCAATCTATTTTATTAGATGAAATTAAACAGGAGGATGAAATGTTTTTATAAAAAACATTTCATCAATGAATTGACATGAAATCATGTATTGTATACAATGTATACAACAAAACCGATGAAGTGGAGATAAAAATAGATCGTGCACTTATAGAGAGCTTGGATGGTGGAAGCAAGCAGAACGCAGCCTATTAAATGGACCACAGAGGGCAAAGTGAAAAGCAATAGCTGAGTATTCTTTGACGTGAGGCTTACGTCAGTAGTCGTAGATGTGATAGCATCTAGCAAAGTGCATGATTTATCATGAATCAAGGTGGCACCGCGGATATGATATATACCGTCCTTGAAAGATTTATTCTTTCAGGACGGTTTTTTGCATATAAAGGGGGAATATGATGTATTATCCGACACTTGAACAGTTAAATGAAATGGATTTAAGGCCATATCAATATGTGCCAATAAAAAAAGAAATTTATAGTGACTTATTAACACCAATTGAGTTAATGAGGAAATTAAAGCAATTATCTAAACATGTCTTTATTTTAGAAAGTCATGAAGATAAAGAAAAATGGGGAAGATATACATTTTTAGGGTATGAACCTAAAATGGAGATAACATGTGATCATCATACAATAAGGATGAATCAACAAATTATTCATAATCAAAATCCACAAACTGTTTTAAAAGACATTTTAAAACAATATCAAAGTATTCAATTAGATGGTTTTCCATCTTTTACAGGGGGATTAGTAGGATACTTTAGTTTTGATTATTTTGGATATAGTGAGCCTTCAGTTGAATGTCAATTAGAAGATAACGATCATTTAAATGATTTAGATTTAATGTTATTTGATAAAGTCATTTGTTTTGATCATTATCGTCAAAAAATTATTTTAATTGTTAATTGTCCTATTAAGAATCTACATGAAGAATACTATCAAGCCATTAAGGAACTAGATGTATTAGAAAGATTGATTAAGAAAAATATAAAAACAATCATTCCACCACTTAAACTACAAGGTGATTTTGAACCGGTTCTTTCAAAAGAAGAATATTGTAAGATGGTAGAAAAAGGAAAACACTATATTAAAGAGGGAGATGTTTTCCAGGTTGTTTTATCTAATCGTGTTAATGTTAAAGCGACAGGTTCATTATTCGATACTTATCGTGTTTTAAGAACAACGAATCCTTCACCTTACATGTTTTATTTTTCTAGTGATCATTTAGAAGTAGCAGGAGCTTCTCCAGAAACATTAATAAAAAAACAAGGTTCTTCTCTAACAACTTTTCCAATTGCTGGAAGTAGAAAAAGAGGAAAGGATGAAAAAGAAGATCAGGAATTAATAACCGATTTACTACATGATCAAAAAGAATTAGCAGAACATAATATGTTGGTTGATTTATCAAGAAATGATATGTCACGTATTAGTCAGTTCTCTACTGTAAAGGTTGACCGTTATCTAGATGTGCTTAAATTTTCTAAAGTGATCCATCTTGCTAGTGTTGTAAGTGGAACAATTAAAGATGATTTAGATGCGATTGATACAGTAGATGCTATTTTACCAGCAGGAACGTTATCGGGAGCACCTAAAATTAGAGCGTGTCAAATCATCCATGAATTAGAAAATTGTCGTCGAGGTATTTATGGTGGAGCGATTGGTTATCTTGATTTTACTGGAAATATGGATTTATGCATTGGTATTCGTTTTGCTTATAAACGTAATGAATGTGTCAGTGTTTGTAGTGGTGCAGGTATTGTTTATGACAGTGTTCCAGAAAATGAATATCAAGAATGCTTGAATAAAGCTGGGGCCGTGATAGAAGCACTAAAACAAGCAAATGGGGGAATTGATTCATGATTTTATTAATTGATAATTATGATAGTTTTGCTTATAACTTATATCAATTAATTGGTAGTATTAATCAAGATATTCAAGTTGTAAGAAATGATGAAATAACATTAGAACAGATTCGACAGTTAAAGCCAAGTCATCTTATTATTTCACCTGGTCCTGGTAGACCAAGTGAAGCAGGTATTATTGAAGATGTTATTCAAACATTTTATCAAGAAATACCAATATTAGGAGTTTGTTTAGGACATCAAGCTATTATTGAAAGTTTTGGGGGTACAGTGAGTTATGCTAAAAAAATTATGCATGGTAAAACATCAATGATTGATGTAGATCAACAGAGTCCTATTTTTAAGGGGGTTTCATCAAAAACACAAGTCGCCCGTTATCATTCTTTATCGGGCGTACAAAAAGATTTACCAACATGTTTAAAAATCATTGCTAAAAGTGATGATGATGAGATTATGGCAATTGAACATATTCATTATCCGGTTTATGGTTTACAGTTTCATCCCGAATCTTTTTTAAGTAAAGAGGGTAAACAGATGATAGAAAATTTTTTAGGGGGTTATTAAAATGATTAAAGAAGCGATTATTAAACTAACAAAGAAAGAAGATTTAACATTACAAGAAGCTTATCAATGTATGAATGAAATTATGGATGATCAAGCTTCAGATATTCAAAAATCAGCTTATTTAACAGCACTTTCCATGAAAGGGGAAACGATTGATGAGATCGTAGGAAGTGCTCGAGGAATGAGAGAACACTGTGTCAAGTTACTTAATGATGAAGATGTTTTAGAGATTGTAGGAACTGGTGGCGATGCATCTAATTCTTTCAATATTTCTACTACTTCATCTATTGTGATTGCCAGTGGTGGGGTTAAAGTAGCTAAACATGGTAATCGTGCAGCCACGTCTAAAAGTGGGGCAGCTGATTGTTTAGAAGCATTAGGTGTCAATATTTATGTGAACAATCAAAAAAGTAAAGAATTGTTAGACAAGATCAATATCTGTTTCTTATTTGCTCAAAATTATCATTTAGCAATGAAGTATGTAGCGCCAATAAGAAAAGAACTCTCAATCCGTACGATCTTTAATATTTTAGGACCACTTACAAATCCAGCAGGGGCATCACTTCAAGTTATGGGAGTATATGATGAAACATTAGTTGAACCATTAGCTCATGTATTAAGTGAATTAGGAGTAAAAAGAGCAATGGTTGTTCATGGAACAGACGGTCTTGATGAAATCTCGGCTTCAGCGCCAACTCTTGTTTGTGAAGTGGACCATGGAACATATAAGACTTATACTATTACACCGGAACAATTTGGTATGGAAAGATGTAAAAAAGAGGATTTAGTAGGGGGAACACCTCAAGAAAATGCTCAAATTACAAGAGATATATTAAATGGTGTAACGGGACCTAAGATGAACGCTGTTTTATTAAATGCCGGTGCAGGTCTTTATATTGGCGGTAAAGCTGAAAATTTAGAAAAAGGTATTGACTTAGCTAGAAAATTGATTAATGATGATTGTGCAAAAAACAAACTTGAACAATTCATTCAAGAATCAAATAGCTAAGGAGATATATTTATGATATTAGAAGATATTGTAGAAACAACAAAAGAAAGAGTAGCAGAAAATAAAAAACGCCATTCGATTTATGAATTAAAAGAAAAGGCATTTAAAATGCCTATTTCAAATCAATTCCCATTTAAAAAAGCATTAGAAAAAGAAGGGATGTCTTATATTTTAGAAGTAAAAAGACATTCACCTTCTAAAGGACAAATCGTTTCACATTTTGATTATAAAGCGATTGCTAAAGAATATGAAATGATCGGTGCTGATGCCATTTCAGTTGTAACGGAACCAACCTATTTTAAAGGTGATGACGATTTCTTAAGTGAAATTAAAAAAGTAGTAAAAGTACCAGTATTAAGAAAAGACTTTGTTGTAGATGAATATATGGTTTATGAAGCTAAGTTATTAGGAGCAGATGCCGTTTTATTAATTACAGGTATTTTAGATGAAATTACTTTAATGCGTTGTATTAATTTAGCTCATAATTTAGGAATGTCAGCATTAGTAGAAGCTCATAGTACAATGCAAATTCGTAAAGCATTACGTGTTGGTGCTAAAATTATTGGTGTTAATAACCGTGATTTAAGAGACTTCTCAGTGGATTTAAAAACTACTTTTGATTTAAGAGATACAGTCAGTGATGATGTTATCTTTGTATCAGAAAGTGGTATTAAAACAAGAGAAGATATTGAAAAATTAGAAGCACATCAAGTACAAGGTGTTTTAATTGGTGAAACTTTAATGAAATCACATAACCGTCAACATACTTTAAATGTTCTTAAAGGATTAGAAAGTGAAGATTAAGATTTGTGGTTTAAAAAGAATGGAAGATATTGATTATGTTAATCATTATCTTCCAGATTATATTGGTTTTGTTTTTGCTTCAAGTAAAAGACAAGTTGACTTAATTCAAGCAAAGCAATTAAAAGCTAAATTAAATCAAAAAATTAAAGCAGTAGGTGTCTTTGTAAATCAAGACATTGAATACATTACAACACTTGCGAATTTACATATTATTGATTTAATTCAATTACATGGTCAAGAAGACCAAAACTATATCAATGAATTAAAAAAACAGACAACTTTGCCAATCATAAAAGCAATTTGTATGAAAGATGAAAATTCATATGAGACTTATCAAAATATTGATTATTATTTATTAGATAGTAGACAAGCAGGTAGTGGTCAAACATTTGATTGGAAGTGGATTAAGCAATTAGATAAACCAATATTTTTAGCAGGGGGAATTGATGATCATAATATTGATCAAGCTTTAAAACAAAATGTCTATAGTCTTGATGTTTCAAGCGGGGTTGAAACAAATGGTGTTAAAGATGAAAAGAAAATAGAAAAGTTAATAAGGAGAATTAGACATGACAAAGGGTAGATATGGTATACACGGGGGACAATATATACCAGAAACATTAATGAGTGAGATTCATAAGATTGAAGATGCTTATGAGTTTTATAAAAATGATCCCGAATTTAATGCAGAATTACAAAAATTATTAAATGAATATGCAGGAAGACCTTCTTTATTGTATTATGCAAAAAAGATGACTCAAGATTTAGGTGGTGCAAAAATCTATTTAAAAAGAGAAGATTTAAATCATACTGGATCACATAAAATTAATAATGTTCTTGGTCAAGCTTTAATGGCAAAAAAAATGGGTAAAACAAGAATTATTGCTGAAACTGGAGCGGGGCAACATGGAGTAGCTACAGCTACAGCTGCTGCTTTATTAGACTTAGAATGTGAAATCTTTATGGGAAAAGAAGATACAGATCGTCAAGCACTCAATGTTTATCGTATGGAATTATTAGGTGCGAAAGTTCATCCCGTAACAACAGGAACAATGACTTTAAAAGACGCTGTAAATGAAACCATGAGAGAATGGACAAAAAGGGTAGATGACACAATGTATGTCTTAGGTTCTGTTATGGGACCTCATCCTTTTCCGATGATGGTAAGAGATTTCCAAAGTGTCATTTCTAAAGAAGCAAGAGCACAAATCCTTGAATATGAAGGTAAATTACCAACAGCAGTGATGGCTTGTGTTGGTGGTGGAAGTAATGCAATGGGTATGTTCTATAATTTTATCAATGATAAAGATGTGGCTTTAATTGGTTGTGAAGCAGCAGGAAAAGGTGTTGATACAGCTTTAACAGCAGCAACAATTTCTACCGGTTCATTAGGTGTTTTTCATGGGATGAAGTCTTATTTCTGTCAAGATGAATATGGACAAATTGCTCCAGTTTATTCTATTTCAGCCGGATTAGATTATCCTGGCATTGGTCCTGAACATGCACATTTACATGATATTGGTCGAGCAAGTTATGTACCAGTTACCGATGATGAAGCAGTAAATGCTTTTGAATATTTAGCTAAAACAGAAGGTATCATTTGTGCCATTGAAAGTGCCCATGCTGTGGCACACGCTATGAAAATAGCGCCAAAGATGAATAAAGATGATATTTTAATTATTTGTTTATCAGGTCGTGGTGATAAAGATGTTGCTGCCATCGCAAGATATAGGGGGATTGATCTTCATGAATAGAATACAACAAGCATTTCAAAATAAAGCATTTATTGCCTTTTTAACAGCTGGGGACCCAGTTATTGATAAAACAGTAGATTACATATTAGATTTAGAAAAAGCGGGTGCGACTTTGATTGAAATAGGAATTCCTTTTAGTGATCCCATTGCTGAAGGACCTACTATTCAAGATGCTAATGTAAGAGCATTAAAAAATAAAGTGACTACTGATGATGTCTTTAATATGGTAAAAAAAGTAAGAGAAAAAACACAAATTCCTTTATGTTTTATGACTTATTTAAATGTTGTATTCCATTATGGATATGATCGTTTCTTTAAAAAATGTCAAGAAGTAGGCATTGATGGTATTATCTTACCTGATTTACCTTATGAAGAAAGCAAAGAAGTAAGTTCAGTTTGTACAAAATATGATGTGACTTTAATTTCGATGATTGCACCAACAAGTAAAGAAAGAGTAGAAATGATTGCTAGAGAAGCAAAAGGTTTTATTTATCTTGTTTCTTCAATGGGGGTAACAGGAACGAGAAGTTCATCTAATTTTTCTGATTCATTACCAGAAATTATAGATCATATCAAAAAAGTAACAGATACGCCGGTAGCTATTGGCTTTGGTATTAATACGGCTAAACAAGTACAAAACTTTTATCGTTATGCTGATGGTGTTATTGTGGGTAGTGCCATTGTTAATATTATTAAAGAATATCAAGATCATGCCGATCAACCTTTAATAGATTATGTTAAAGGCTTATTAGAAAAATAGATAATCTTAGATTATCTTTTTTTATGCCATGAATTAATGAGGGTACATTGAAAAGAAATTAAACTATGATAAAATAAATGCAATGAGTAAATGAGGTGGAAGGATGTTAAAGAAAAAAGCAGTCATCTTTGATATGGATGGTTTAATGATTGATAGTGAAAGAATTGCATTAAAAACAAATATAGAGGTACATCAAGAGTATGGTTATCCATTAGATGAATCGGTAGCATTGGATTTAGTAGGAAGAAATTTAGCGAATACGAAAGCTTATTTAGAAGATTATTTTGGTGAGGGTTATCCTTTTGATATCATTAGAAAAGAAACTGTTAAAAGAAGAATGGATTATTATAAAGAGAATCCTTTACAAATGAAAAAAGGATTAGTTCCTTTATTAGATTATTTAAAAAAAGAAAAGATTAAAACTGCGGTAGCATCATCAACAAGAAAAGCAAGAATTATTGAAAATCTAAAAGAAATTAAAGTATTAGAATACTTTGATTATATTGTTGGTGGTGACCAAATTGTTCATGGTAAACCGGCACCAGATATCTTTTTAGATGCTTGTCATGCTTTAAAAGTAAAGCCTCAAGAAGCATTGGTTTTAGAAGATAGTAAAAATGGAATTTTAGCTGCAGTAAATGGCAACATAGATGTGATTTGTATTCCTGATTTAGTACAACATCCTCAAGAAATATTAGATTTAACATACTGTACTTTAGATTCCTTAGATCAAGTCATTAACGAGGTAACCAGCGATGATTAATCACCCTATAGAGCCAGTTTATAATCAAGATTCTAAAATATTGATTTTAGGGTCTTTTCCTTCTGTCAAATCAAGAGAAGCTAAATTCTTTTATCATCATCCACAAAATCGTTTTTGGAAAGTCTTAGCAGCTATCTTTAAAGAAGAAGTACCTCAAACAATTGATGAAAAAAAGCAATTTTTACTTAGAAATCATATTGCTTTATGGGATGTCATTGCCAGTTGTGATATTAAAGGATCAAGTGATTCCAGTATTGAAAATGTTAAAGTCAATGATTTAGATTTAATTATGCAACATTGTTCTATTGAAAAGATCATCACTAATGGAAATACAGCTTATCGTTATTATCAACGTTATTTTCATTATTTACAGCCTGTTTATAAATTACCTTCTACTTCTCCAGCTAATGCTGCTTATTCTTTAGATAAGTTAATTTCAATATGGAAGGATTGTTTTTAATGGAAAGAGATTTAACGAAAGATAAAATTGCTTCGTCACTTATTTTATTCTCCATCCCTATGATTTTAGGTAATCTTCTACAACAACTTTATAATATTGTCGATACTTATATTGTAGGAAAGTTTGTAGGGAACGGTGCGATTGGAGCAGTAGGTTCAAGTTATACACTGATGACTTTTTTAACTTCGATTATTATTGGATTGTGTATGGGGAGTGGTATTTTATTTTCAATGTATTTTGGAGCTAGAAAAGAAAATCAAATGAAAGTTTCTTTCTTTGTTTCTTTTATTTCCATTGGTTTATTATCTCTTGTTTTAGAATTACTATGTTTTATTTTACTTCCTTTCATACTCAATTGGTTACAAATTCCACAATCTATTTATCATGATACTTATCTTTATTTAAAAATTATTTTTGTAGGTATTATTTTTACTTTTATTTATAATTATTTTGCTGCTTTGTTAAGAGCGTTGGGAAACTCTAAGACGCCACTTTTATTTTTAGCTCTTTCAACAATCAGTAACATTGTATTAGATCTAGTTTTTGTTTTGGTTTTAAAAAAAGGAGTAGCCGGTGCAGCGATAGCGACTGTCATATCACAAGTATTGAGTGCGTTAGGGATAATGCTTTATGTTTTCTTTTTTAAAAGAAAAATCTTGCCTGGTAAAGAACATTTTCATTTTGATTTAGAAATCTTTAAAAAATTAAAAGATTATTCATTAATGACGTGTTTACAACAAGGAATTATGAATTTTGGTATTTTAATGATTCAGGGATTAGTCAATAGTTTTGGTCTTGATGTGATGTCTGCTTTTAGTGTGGCTGTTAAAATAGATAGTTTTGCTTATATGCCAGTTCAAGATTTTGGTAATGCTTTTTCTACTTTTGTAGCACAAAATCAAGGAGCAAAACAAGAAACAAGAATTAAACAAGGATTATATGTAGCAAGTCTTTTATCTTTTGTTTTTTGTGTTTTTATAAGTTTAGGAGTTTGTCTATTTTCTTATCAACTTATGGCTTTATTTGTTTCAGGAAATAGTCATATTATTCAAATAGGCATGACTTATTTAAGAATTGAGGGATCATGTTATATTGGAATTGGATGCTTATTTTTATTATATGGATACTATCGTGGTGTTGGAAAAATGAAAATGTCACTTATCCTTACTGTGATTTCTTTAGGCACAAGAGTTGGATTGTCTTATATATTTGCGCCAATATGGGGTAAAGAAGTGATTTGGATATCAATTGTTATAGGGTGGATTTTAGCTGATCTTGTAGGAATTGTATATGGTATAAAAAAAGAAAATTGGAGGCATGTAAATGGAGTCAATGATTGAATTTGTTCATCAAAGAATAAGTCAAAATCAATATTCAATAGGTATTGATTTTACTATGGGGAATGGACATGATACATTATTTTTAGCAAAGTATTGTCAAACTGTTCACAGTTTTGATATTCAAGAACAGGCGCTTGTATCGTCGAGGCAGTTAGTAAAAGACCAAAGTCATGTTTTTTTACATCTTGATAGCCATGAACATTTTTTAAATTATGTTGATCATTTTGATGTGGGTATTTTTAATTTAGGTTACCTACCTCAAGGTGACCATCACATCACGACTCAAAGTGATGTCACTCTTAACACATTACGACAAGCTCTTATCGCATTGAACCCTTTAGGACATATTTATTTGGTTGTTTATATTGGTCATGAAGAAGGTTTAAAAGAAAGTGCACTTATTGATGCATATGTTGCTTCTTTAGATCATAAATTATATAACGTAGCGTTGTTTAAAATGATGAATAAAGATCATGCTCCTTATGTATTAGATATTGAAAAAAGAAAGTAAATATAATGCATTAAAGTAGTAACAATGTTATAATATAAATAGAAATAGGAGGGGATTGATATGGCAAAAGCAGTAACTATTATAGTCACTGATCCGGTCGGTCTTTATGCAACTCCGGCAACCGAATTAGTTGATACAATGAAGACATTTTCTAGTGACATTCAATTAGAATATGAATCAAAAAGTGTTAACATGAAATCTTTGATGGGGGTTTTATCTTTAGGGATTCCTTGTAAAGCAACAATCAAAGTCGAAGCTTCTGGTGATGATGAAGAAGCAGTTATTGAAAGTGTAATAAAAAAAATGACAGAACTTTCAATAGGAAAGGTACAATCATAAAAAAGCCTTTAGGCTTTTTTATTTTGGTTCAATTGAAGACATAATCTTTTTGTGTTATAGTGTTAAAGATAAATAATAAAGGGGAATTCGTATGGAAAATTTTATTAAATTAATAATGGCTTTTTTAATTGGATTATTACTTGTCATAATTGCAATGCCAAAAGTCATCCCATTTCTACATAAAATGAAGTTTGGACAAGTGGAAAGAGAAGAAGGATTAGAATCACATAAGAAAAAAGGTGGTACGCCAACAATGGGTGGTGTTGTCTTTGTGATTGCTGCTTTATTATCAGCACTTATTGTTAATTTTAGTCAATTAGCTAACCCTCAATTGATTTTAATTTCAATTGTTTTAGTTGGTTATAGTGCTATTGGTTTTATTGATGATGGTTTGATTATTTTAAAACACCAAAATGAAGGTTTAAAAGCATGGCAAAAATTTTTATTACAAGCTATTTTAGCTATTATTTGTTATTGGTTTTTAAAAGAATTTATTGTTCCAGCTAATGGTATGGCCTTTACTGAAATTCAAATTCCAATTGTTAAGGTCAATATTGATTTAGGTTACTTCTATGCTTTATTAGTATTTATTATGTTTACTGGAGAAAGTAATGGTGTAAATTTATCAGATGGGTTAGATGGACTAGCAACAGGACTTACAATGGTGGCAATTGCACCATTTATCATTTACGCTATTATGATTAAAGATTATGTCGTTGCAAGTTATGGAGCAGCTATGATTGGTGCTTTACTTGGATTTATGTTCTTTAATTATCATCCTGCACGTATTTTTATGGGTGATGTGGGATCACTTGGCTTAGGTGGTTTCTTAGCTATTTTAGCGATTCTTACAAAACAAGAGTTATTATTAATTTTAGTTGGTGGTGTATTCTTAATGGAAACATTATCTGTTATTATTCAAGTTGTTTCTTTTAAAACAAGAGGAAAACGTGTCTTTAAAATGGCACCTATTCATCATCATTTTGAAATGCTAGGATGGTCTGAACAACAAGTTACTATTTCATTTTGGTTTGTTGGTTTTATTTGTGGTATTTTAGCGATTGTGATAGGAGTGTTATAAGATGCTTACAGGAAAGAAAGTACTTGTTATTGGACTTGCTAGAAGTGGTAATGCAGCTGTTCATTTATTACAAAAATTAAATGCAACCATTACAATTAATGAAGGTAAAAATAAAGAAGATATTAAAGAATATGATGAATATGTAAGTCAAGGAATAGAAATGGTAACCGGTGGTCATCCTGATGAATTATTTGAACGTGATTTTGATTTTGTTATTAAAAATCCGGGAATTAATTACCATAAACCATTTATTTTAAGATTAAAAGAGCGTCATATTCCTGTTTATACAGAAATTGAATTAGCTTATCAAGTCGCCAAAAAGCAACATTATATTGCTGTAACAGGAACAAATGGTAAGACAACAACAGTTACATTAATTTATGAAATCTTAAAAAATCAATATTCTCATGTTCACTATGCAGGAAATATTGGTAAACCTTTATGTGATGTTGTTTTAGAAAACAACTTATTAGAAGAAGAAAATCATTATATCGTCTTAGAAATGTCAAATTTCCAATTATTAGATATCGATAAATTTAGACCAGAATTTTCTACAATTATTAATTTAACACCTGATCATTTGGATTATATGGCTTCTTTAGATGAATACTATGCTTCTAAAACAAATATTTATAAAAACTGTCAAGATGATGATGTCTATGTATGTAATTTAGATGATGAAACATTAAAAACATATTTAGATCGTTATCCTGTAAAATGTAAACAGGTAACACAATCTTTAAAACAAGATGCAACTTGTCATATTAAAGATCAAGCTATTTATTATCAAAATGAACATATCATTGATTTAGATGAAATAAAAATTGTAGGTGATCATAATGTTCAAAACATCATGTTAGCCTCGGCTCTTTGTAAATTAGCAGGCGTATCTAATCAAGTGCTTCATGATACGATTGCAGCTTTTAATGGTGTAGAACACCGTATTGAATATGTAAATGAAATTAATGGTGTTAAGATTTACAATGATTCTAAAGCAACGAATACCGATGCTTCTATTATTGCTTTAAAAGCATTTAAACAACCTGTTATTTTATTGATGGGTGGTTTTGAAAAGGGGTTAGATTTAACAGAATTAGCGTCATACAATGATCATATTAAGTATTTAGTTACTTTTGGTGTAGCAGGTCAACGTTTTAAACAAGATATGCATCATCCTCATAGTGATTACCAACCTCATTTAAAAGAAGCTGTTGATAAGGCTTTAGAGGTAGCTCAACCAGGAGATATTATTCTCCTTTCGCCATCTACAAGTTCTTTTGATGAATTTAGTGGTTATGAACAAAGAGGAACAGAATTTAAAAAAATGATTAATGAAAAATGTAAGAAATAGTTTCTTACATTTTTAGCATATATAAAGGAAAAATATGCTAAAACTCATTTTAAAAGATTTTTGATTTATATGACTATTGAAACAGTAGGACTAACGGTTGTTAATGAATATAACAAAAAAATAGCAAGGGTTCGTTTGAACTCTTGCTATTTTAAATCTTGTAAAGCTTGTTGATACATATTTTCAAATGTTGCTGCTTGATTAATATAAGTCATCCCTGCCATTAATATAATTTCATCAGGAAATTCTGTTAATTTTTTTTGATTATATAGACGAACAATGTCTTCTATTTTAGCGTAAAGGGCTTCTTTGGATTGAGGGTGAGTGACATAGACAGCAATCATATCCTCACTTATATGACCAATAATATCTTCTTTACTAAACTGGCTTGAAATAAAGACTGTTGTTTTTTGAATAATGGTATTTCCCAAAAGAGTTCCCTCATTTTGATAAATTTCATTTAGACCATGAATTTTAAAAATAGCAAGTGCTCTTTGATCATGAGGATGATGACTGCTTTTTTCATCAACGAGCCATTTTAAAGTATCAAAGTGAAAAACTTTAGTAAGTTGATTAACTTTTGATTCATCAATAGAATGATGTTCTTCCATAAGTTGTTTATAGCGATAATAAAATAATCCTGCATGATAAACACGATTGATGATAAGTTCACTCATAAATGGCTTAGTAATATAATCATAAGCTCCTGCATCAAAAGCTTCAATTAAATCATTTTCTTGGTTACTTGCCGCAATAACAATAACAGGTATTTTTTCAGTTCTTTCATTTTTTTTAATAAGTCTTAATAAATCGATAGCTCCGGGTGTTACTAAATCAAGTATAATGACATCAAATAAGTAATTAGGATCTTCTATATAATTTAAAGCATCTCTAATAGTATGTACACCGGTGGTAATGAAGTAAGGATTAAATATTTTTTGCATTAAAGCTTGATTTATTGTTGCGTCATCAACTAATAGTAAATGCATTTCCATATCTATCACCTCTGTACTTATTATAGTATAAATTTCATAAAAATAACGGAATAAAAAATAAAAAAGAATAATTTTCATATATTATTAGGGGTGAAATAAATGAAAACAAAAAGAATCATTCTCATCATTTCTATTATTGTAATGATTGGCTTAATGATGGTATATAGTGCCTCCCATATATGGGCTTATTATAAATTCAATGATCATTATTATTATTTCAAACGACAAGCCCTTTTTGCAATATTAGGAATCGTGATGATGTTTATTTTTTCAAAAATAGATTATCATCTTTATCAAAAATATAGTATTACTATTTTACTGGGAAGTTTGGTGTTATTAGGATTAGTTTTAATTCCTGGTGTAGGGGTTGTAAGAGGGGGTTCAAGAAGTTGGTTTAATTTTGGCTTATTTGCTTTACAACCTTCAGAAATATATAAAATTGCGATGATTATTTATGTAAGTGATTATTTAGCTCATCATTATCATCAAATGAAAAAGGTGAAAACAGCTTTTAAATTAGTTTTCATGAATTTAATAGGGTTTGGTTTAATTATGTTACAACCTGATTTTGGTAGTGGTTTAGTGATTATATGTTCAGTAGCATTAATGGTGATGGTGTCACCTTTTTTGTTTCGCTATTTTTTATCGGTAGGATTAATAGGTTTAGCTGGAATGGTCACAATGATTTTATCAGCGAGCTATCGTTTAAAAAGAATTACAGCTTATTTGAATCCGTTTGCTGATCCTTTGGGATCAGGATTTCAAATGATTCAATCACTTTATTCTATTGCTCCAGGAGGAATTTTAGGAGTAGGTTTTGATCATAGTATTCAAAAACATTTTTATTTACCAGAACCACAAACAGATTTTATTTTTGCTATCTATTTAGAAGAGTTTGGCTTAATAGGAGGTATGTTTTTAGTTTTACTTTATACTTGCTTTTTTGTTTATTGTTTTACACTTGCAAAGTATGTAGATGATCTTTTTGGTAGTTTTTTAATGTTAGGCATTGTTTTTATGATTGGTATTCAAACTTTTATGAATCTAGGGGTTGTAGTAGGATTGCTACCAGTTACAGGTGTAACGCATTTTTAGTGATAAAAAAATCAGTCAAGATGACTGATTATACTCTTTGAGCTTTCTTTTGTTTTTTTACTTCATACATAATTGTATCAGCTTTATTGATGGCTGTTTCAAATTGATCTTTGTTGGAAGCTAAGTAATGTCCAACGCTTAATGATAAATCAAAGGGATAAGCATGAAGCTGATTAAATGCTTCAACTTTTTGATTAATGATTTGTGGTAATTGGTTTGACATTGCATTAGTAATGATAATAAATTCATCACCACCATAACGAATAATAAAATCATCCTGACTGCAAGAATCTAATAGAATTTGTGCTGTCTCTTTAATAGCGTAATCCCCCATATCATGACCGTATTCATCATTTATTTTTTTCATATAATCCATATCAATAAAATAAATAAGGGCTTGATGATCTTTTTTAATATAGGATTGAAAAAGTGATTTTCCTAAATGATTCATACCAAAACGATTGTATAAATGAGTGAGAGAATCTTTAATAGAAAGATCTTCTAATCTTTCATTAAGGATGCTTAAAACTTGTTCCTTACGAATTCCTTCTATTGTTAAACCAAGTAATTTTAAAATAATTGTCATAAAGTTAACAGAAATCATCGTAGAATAATGATCAAATGCTAAATAACCAATAGCGACACCATTATTGCTAAGAGAAGTATAGATCATATAACGTGATTTATAAGCTTGAGGAAGAATTTCTTTTTTAGGAAACTTTTGATAGATATGACGTTTATCGGGAATAAGTTGGTGATAAGAAATACCCATTAAATACATAATATCGGAAAATTGAGTAATATCTCCAGACATTGAATCAACATAGTCTGAATTCATAATGAGATAGACTTGTTTATAACCTAAATTCTGTGATTCTTTTTCAAATATATCAAGTAATTCAGAAAAGTTTGATGCTTTAGAAAAGAGAATTTCTAATCTTTCTAATGATTCAAAAAAGCAATTACTATTATAACTGTAAGATAAATATTCTTGTTTTAATTCACTATTATCTTCTTCACTTGCGGGGTAACCGCAACTGACGCTTTTAATAATCTTAAATGGGCTATAAACATGGGTAATCTGTTTACCAAAAATCAGTTCTCTAGCTGTTTTTAAGGCTGTATAAGTAATCGTCTGATAATCTCTTTTGATTGTTGTAATTCTTGGGTTTGCTGCTCTAGCAATAGTTAAATTATCAAAACCAGTTACATAAACATCTTTTCCTACTTCAATGTGATGCTGCAATAAAATATTGACAACACCATGTGCTAAATTGTCATTGGCACAAACAATCAGTTCAGGAAGATGATCTAATAACATTTTGGCTGCTTTTTCACCATCTTCTGTATTCCAGTTTCCATCAATAATTTGAATATTTTCAATTTGCTCTGTAGCTTGCAAAAAACCAGCTTTTCTAAGTCTGGCTTCTCTAGAAGTCATGGGACCAGAAACATAAGCAATATTTTGACAATGCTTTTCATCAATAATGGTCCTTGTTATATCATAGATGGCTTTTTGATTATCTGTTCCTACATAAACACAATTTTTAATAGGATCATTGATAGATATGACAGGAATATGATAACGATGGGCTGTTTCTATCATTTGTTGGCGATAGTCTTTATAAAAATTAGAGTTAGTTTGAAAAATTAATGCATCATAATCTTTAATATTGGGTAATTTATATAGTTCTAATAAGCTATCCATCGGATGAACAAGACCGTAATTTCCATAATTTTCAAACAAATCAATAGAAATATCTTGATATTCGTCTAAGAATTTTTGAATTCCTTTTTGTTTTTCTTGGACAATTTCAAATAGCCAATCCCAAGAAAAAAAGGCAATTTTATATCCCATAATGTTGTCCTCCTATCTCTATTATATCAATTTATGAAAGTGAAAAAAGGTATTTTTATAAAATGTAAAGAATACATTGGTAATGGAGGGATAAAATGACAAAATATACATTAGAATTTGAATATATAAGTGGTTTAGAAAATATGGCTAAAGTGATGGAACATTGTTTTCTTCAATATCTTATGAATAAGGAGAACGTGTGGAATATCGAGTAGGGGGGTATGAAAGACTTTCCAAAGAAGATGAACGATTAGATGAAAGTTCATCAATAGAAAGTCAGCGGATGATTATTGATAGTTATATTCATCAACACCATATGAAATTAGTTAAACATTATAGTGATGATGGCTTTTCTGGTTCACATTTTCAAAGACCAGGCTTTTTGAAATTAAAACAAGATATTGAACAAGGAAAAATTAATTGTGTGATTGTAAAAGATTTATCGAGGTTAGGAAGAGAATTGTATGAAACAGGTTTATATATTGAAGATTACTTTTTGATAAAAGGAATTCGTTTTATCGCCATCAGTGACCATTATGATTCACATGTGGGTGATGAAATGTTAGCTTTAAGGTTAAGTGTTAATGATTTATATTTACGGGATACTTCTAAAAAGATACGAATGGCTTTTGATGTTAAAAGAGAAAGGGGTGAGTATATTGCTTCAAAAGCAAAGTACGGCTATATAAAAGATCCGAGAAATCATCATCATTTAATCATTGATAAACAAGTATCATGTTATGTTAAAATGATTTTTATTTGGTTATCACAAGGTATAGGGACAACCCAAATTGCAAGAAGATTGACAAATTTACAAGTAACGATTCCTTCGATTTATCAAAAAAAGAGAATTCCTGTAAGTAAAGAAGGGGGAACTTGGAGTAGTCAAACAGTTCGTGAAATAGGTAGAAATCAGATGTATTTAGGACATATGGTACAAGGAAGATGGAAAAAGGTGAGTTATCATTCTAAAAAGCTGATGACACTTCCTGAAGATAAATGGATCATTGTAAAAAATACACACGAGGCGATCATATCTCAAGAATTGTATAATCAAGCACAAAGAATTTTAAATCAAAGTAAAAAGTATCGGAATAAAAACAATCGTTATTTATTTCAAGGGTTGATTTATTGTTTTGAATGTAAACATCACATGAGTATACATCAAAAACAAAAGCAACTCATGGTACAATGTAATTACTATACAAAATATAGTCGTCAGCAACTTTGTTGTAGTCATAGCTTTAATTATCAAATACTAGAAAATCATATACTCACATTTTTAAAGGATGTTGGAAAACAATTTTATGAACATTATCAAGAAGAATCTTTATTAAAACAAATAAAAAAGATGTTTGATCAACAAAATAATCAACAACTTACTCTTGCACATCAATTAAAAAAGGATATAATAAAAACTCAAAATATATTAAGTCAACTCTATGAAGATAAATTAAATCAAGTTATTTCTTTAAAACAATATCAACTTTTATCTGCAAAATATCAAGATACTTTATTGTCTTTAATAAAACAACAAGTTCAATTACAAAAGAGTTATCATTCATTTCCAATTAAAAGGTATCAAGAATTAATTAAACAATTTATGACTTTTCAAATAGTTGATCATGAATTACTTTTTCAAATTATTGACAAGATAGAAGTAGATAAAAATAGACATATTTATATCTATTTTAAGGTAGATATGAGTCCTTATATCACTAAGGTAAAGTGACAGGTGTCACTTTACCATTGATGTCTTATGGAGGAACTTCATTAGTAGTGACGCTTGTAGAAATTGGAATATTATTAAATATTTCAAAATCAATATAAATAGGTTATAATGACAACGAGGAGTGAAAAATATGAAAGTAATCGTAGCTGCAGGTGGAACTGGAGGACATTTATATCCAGCTTTAGCCTTAGTTGAATATATAAAAAAACAAGAACCCGATAGTGAGTTTTTATTTATTGGGACAAAAGACCGTTTAGAATCACAAGTTGTACCACAAATGGGATATCCTTATGTTGGTTTAAATGTAAAAGGATTAGTTGGTAATCCTATTCAAAAAGCAAAATCAGCTTTGTTGTTTATTAAATCAATTGGTGAAGCTAAAAAAGTAGTAAAGAAATTTAAACCAGATATTGTTGTTGGTTTTGGTGGTTATCCAAGTGCTAGTGCTGTTGAAGCAGCTTGTTCATTAAAGATTAAAACTTTAATTCATGAACAAAATTCTATTATTGGTTTAACAAATAAAATCTTAATTAAAAAAGTAGATAAAATAATTTGTTGTTATCAAAAGGCCTATCAAGCATTTCCTCATGATAAAACCTTATTATTAGGAAATCCAAGAGCAACTGTAGTAAGTGAGATAGAGCCTCATGATATTTATGATAAATATCAATTAGATCCTAACAAAAAGTTAATTACCATTGTTATGGGATCGCTTGGTTCAAGAAGTGTCAATGATGCTATGAAGGAAGCCATGCCATTATTTGAACAAAAAGATTATCAAGTTTTATATGTTACTGGGAAACCTTTTTATGAAGATATGAAGCAATATCAAAATGATCATGTAAAAATGGTACCTTATGTAGATGATATGCCATCCTTACTTAATCATACAGATTTGATTGTTTCTCGTGCTGGAGCCAGTACTATTGCGGAAATTACAGCAATTGGGGTTCCTGCCATTTTGATTCCAAGTCCTTATGTTGCTGCTAATCATCAAGAATACAATGCTTTAGAATTAGTTCAACAGGATGCAGCCAAAATGATTTTAGAGAAAGATTTAAATGCCCAAGCATTTGTTTCATTAATAGATGAAGTTATGGGGAATCAAGTGACGCTTGATTCATTAAAACAAAACGCTAAAAAGATAGGGAAACCACAAGCTTGTCATGACATGTATCGTGTAATTAAGGAGTTATTAAATGAATAAATTAAAATTTGAAAAATATTATGAAGATTTAAAAGCATTAGATGTAGGTGATATTTTACAAGATGAACCCCTTTATAAACATACGACTTATAAAGTAGGAGGACCTGCTAAAATCTTTATTAAAGTTAAAGATATTCAAGCACTTAGAAATATTATTAAGTATTGTCGTAAACATCGTATTCGTTTATTTGTTATTGGTAGAGGCTCTAATTTATTGTTTTCAGATAAAAGCTTTGATGGTATTATTGTTTCTTTAAATGATTATTTTAAACAATACACAATCAATGGAAATGTTGTTAAAGCACAATGTGGAGTTTCTATGATTAAACTAGCCTATGAATGTGCTAAAGTTGGCTTGAGTGGTTTTGAATTTATGGGTGGAATACCTGGTAATATTGGTGGTGGTGTTTATATGAATGCCGGAGCCTATAAATCACAATTATCGCATGTTATTAAAAAAGTAACAATCTTAAATGAGCATTTAGAAACAGTGACGTTAACTAAGGAACAAATGCACTTTGGTTATCGTTATTCAATCTTACAAGATCAAAAGAAATGGATTGTTTTAGAAGTAGAATTTGAATTAGAAACAAAAGATGTAAGTGAAATTACAGCTTTATTAGATAAGCGTAAAGAAAGAAGAATGTCCTCACAGCCATGGAATTTTCCTTGTGCGGGAAGTGTCTTTAGAAACCCGGTAGAAGGAAGTGCTTGGAAATATATTGATGATGCAGGGCTGAGAGGATATGAGATTGGTGGGGCTCAGGTTTCACCTAAACATTCTAACTTTATCGTTAATAATGGTTATGCTAGTGCTAAAGATATTCATGATTTAATTTTCTATGTTCAACAAATTGTTCAAGAACAATTTGGAATCACTTTAAAACCAGAAGTATGTTTTATTAATTGGCAAGACTAATGAAAAAGCAAAAACAAAAAGTCATTTATAATGAACATGATTATAATCAAGTACAAACAATGCGTCGAAAAATAAGAAACAAAAAGAAAAAAAGAAGACGTAGAGCTTTGGCTTTATTGATTATAATTGTTGCTTTTGTTGCTTTTTTGATGAGTGATTATAGTAAGATTAAATCAATTGATGTCACTGGAAATGAAAGGGTTTCTACTGACTATATTTTAAAAAATATCTCTGTACAAAAGAAAAAAACATTTATTTTTTCTATGAGTTGTCGACAAACAGAAAAAGAAATAGAAAAATTAGATTTTGTTAAAAAGGCAAATGTAAAAAAATCTTTATTAGGGCATGTTGATATTGATATTGTTGAATCACAACCACTTACATACGCAAAGATGAATAATGTATTGTATATCGTTGATGAAACAGGAAAAGTGATTAAAGATGAAAATCAATCTTGGCTAAGTTATGTTCAACGTTGTCCGGAAGCCTTAGAATTTGATGAAGATACATTAGTAAGATTTGCTAAAAATTATAAAAAAATCTCTTCGGTAGTGAGAAATCGTATTTCTGCTATCACGTTACTTAAAGAATCTAATGATCCAGATAAATGTCAGTTAGAATTGGATGATGGAAAAATATTTTATGTAAGAATTGACCAAATGGAAAAACAACTTACATCAAATAATTATTATTTAGTTATAAAAAAATATCCAGATGCAAAACATTATGATTTTCTAGGTCGAAATGTCTATGTAAATCAATAAAAAAGTATGAAGTCATGATAAAAGAAGCCTTTAATTATCATGACTTTTATGCTATTATTTATATATATGTAACAAGGGGAGATTGACGTGGAAGATATATATGCAGTTTTAGATATTGGTAGTGCAACAATAGAATTATTAGTTGGCGAAGTTGTCAATTCTAATTTGAATGTATTGTTCGCAAAAAAATTACCAAGTCATGGAGTAAAAAAAGGCATTGTTGAAGATGATCGTTTTTTAATTCGTGATATTCAAAAACTTGTTCAAGAAGCTAATGAATTTCTTGAATGTGATATCAAAGCGGTGGGATTGAATATTCCAACGATTAAATCGAAACTTTATCAAAGTGATAGTAGTATTTCTTTGAATGAAGGTGCCAAAGTTACATGTGAAG
This sequence comes from Erysipelatoclostridium sp. AM42-17, assembly GCF_003480255.1. GTDB lineage: Bacteria > Bacillota_I > Bacilli_A > Erysipelotrichales > Coprobacillaceae > Faecalibacillus. The sequence goes on from NZ_QUIN01000005.1 coordinate 41,727, forward strand.
ATGTTGTCAGAGTGTTAAAACTTGCAACTAAATTTAAAAGATCTAAGGAAGAAGAAGTGGTATCGGTTGTACCAGTGAGATTCCATAGTGATAGTGGGGCAACAACGACAGCCCCAATAGGTAAAACATCTAGAAATTTAATTGTTGATGCTTTAGTCATGACAACACAAAAACAACTTTTATATCCTTATTTGGCAGCAGTAGAAAAAGCAGGTTTAGAAGTTATTGAAATTTGCATTAATGCTTATTCTTGTGCTAAAGAAGCCTTTGATGCAGTTTACTTACAAGAAGGGGCTTTATTAATTGATATGGGATATAAAACATCAACAATCTCATTTTATAAAGATGGGTATTTAAAATATTTAACAGTTTGTCCGGTTGGGGGATATGATTTTACACGTAGTATTGCTCAAAATTTCCAAATATCAATGAATCAAGCAGAAACTTACAAGATTAAATATGGTTCATTAGATTATACAATTGGACAAGAAGATATTATTCATACAACATATATGCGTGATGGCAGAAAAGACTACACTCAAAAAGATTTAGCTAAAATACTAGCAGATACAGCAGTTGAGGTCCTTAATGTGATTAAAGAAAAGATTAAGATTATTGATGATAATCGTACTTATGAGACTTTAATTGTTGGTGGTGGTGGAGAACTTGAACTTTTAGATCAAATTGCTGGAGAGGTTCTTGAAGCGCCAGTTAGACTTTATCGACCTGATATTATAGGTATTCGTGATATGGCATTTGTTTCATCAGTAGGAATGATTTTTTATATGATGGATCGTGCTAAAGTATTAGGACCTTATGATCGATCATTAGTTTTACCCGATGTATCAGCGACAATGTCAATGCGATTAAAAGGTTTAACAAAGAACAAGGATAGACATCACGATGTTAAAAATACATCAAGATTTAATAAATTATTAGACACTTTCTTTAGTGAAGAAGATTAATATAAAAAGCGAGGATAAACGAATGAATGAAGAATTAGATTTTGAACAAGTTGCAAAAATAAAAGTCATCGGTGTTGGTGGCGGTGGAAATAACGCTGTAAATAGAATGGTAGAAGAAGGAGTAAGAGGTGTTGAATTTTATGTAGCTAATACAGATGTTCAAGTTCTTCGCCGTTCGCCAGTAGAAAATAAAATTGTTTTAGGTAAAGATTTAACTAAAGGATTAGGAGCAGGTGGAAATCCAGAAGTTGGGAAAAAAGCTGCTTTAGAATCAGAAGCTGAAATTAGAAAAGTGCTTGAAGGTGCTGATATGGTCTTTATCGCTGCTGGTATGGGTGGTGGAACTGGTACCGGTGCTGCACCTGTGTTCGCAAAAATTGCTCGTGAAATTGGAGCGTTAACTGTTGGGGTTATTACTAAACCTTTTACCTTTGAAGGTATGAAACGTAAAAAACAATCTATTGCTGGAATTGATGAATTACGTGCTAATGTAGATAGTATTATTGTGGTATCAAATGATCGTTTATTACAACTTATCGGTGGCAGACCAATGCAAGAAGCTTTTAGAGAAGCTGATAATGTATTGCGTCAAGGTGTTCAAACTATTACTGATTTAATTGCTGTACCAGCATTCATTAATCTTGATTTCGCTGATGTTTGTGCGGTTATGAAAAATAGAGGAAATGCATTAATTGGTATTGGTATGTCATCAGGTGATGATAAAGCTAAAGAAGCAGCAAAACGTGCTATTTCTTCACCTTTATTAGAAGTATCTGTAGCTGGTGCTAAAGATGCTATTATTAATGTTACTGGTGGACCTAATATTTCATTATTTGATGCTAATATTGCTCTTGAAACAATTACTCAAGAAGTTGGTGATGATATTAATACTTATTTAGGTATTGCTATTAATGAAAATCTTGATGATGATATTATTGTTACTGTTATTGCTACAGGATTTGAAGATGAAAAAGATGATGTTCAAGTACAACCATCTATTATTTCATCTGATGATGGATCATCATTTACTTCTTTTGGTTCAAATGATGATGTGGAAGATGAAGACGATGATTTTCCACCAGCATTTATTAAAAATAGAAGAATTTAAATAAGCTAACAACGTTAGCTTATTTTTTAAAAAGGGGGATATATTAATGAAAACAGTAGGATTTATAGGAATGGGGAATATGGCTGGAGCAATTGCCAGTGGTATTGTAAAAAGTGGGTTTATTGAAGGAAATCTTGTTTATGCGTATGATATTGATCAAACAAAACTTGATCAAATGAAACAAAATTATCAAATTAATCCAACGAAAAGTGAACTTGAAATTGTTAAAACATGTGATGTGATTGTTATGGCAGTTAAACCACAGGTTGTAGAATCAGTAATGGATAAAATTAAAAATGATGTTGGCAACAAACCAATTATTTCAATTGTATCAGGTTATAGCTATGATCGTTATGAACAATTAATGCCAGGGACACATCATCTTACAATTATGCCAAATACACCTGCAAAAGTGTTACAAGGGATGACATTGTTTGAAAAAACAAATTCACTTACAAAAGAAGAATTCGATTTTGCTTGTAAGATGTTTGAAAGTATCGGAGAAGTAGAAGTAATTGAAAATCATTACATGGTAGGAGCTGGTGCTTTAACTGGTTGTGGTCCGGCATTTGTTTATATGTTTATTGAAGCTTTGGCTGATGGTGCTGTTTTGCAAGGATTACCAAGAGATCTTGCTTATCGTCTTGCAAGTCAAATGGTACTTGGAAGTGCTGATATGGTTAAAGAAACAAAACTACATCCAGGTGTTTTAAAAGATCAGGTATGTTCACCAGGTGGGATTACGATTAAAGGTGTAAAAGCACTTGAAAGAGGATCTTTTAGAAATAGTGTAATGGATGCTATCATTGAATCAAAATAGACCAGAGTTTTTACTCTGGTTTTTGCTTAATTTATTTTTTTAGTGAACATTTCTTAAAATTTAAGGTACAATAATGTTGAGGTGAAAGATATGCTAGAAAATATAAAAAGCTGGTTATTTGATGAAAGTGGCGAAGATAATCAACAAGAGAGTCATCAAATCAAAAATGAAGTTGTACGATGGAATGTGAATAATATAGATCAATTAGATAGTATTGGTGATGATTTTAAAAATCATAAAATTATTGTCTGTACTTTTAACGACAATGTTATTAAAAGAGCATTAGATTTTATATCTGGACTATGTTATGTTTTACAATATCAAGATATTAAAATCAATGATGATACGTATATGTTTTTACCATCATATATTAGTTATGAATCAAAGGGGCAATAAGTATTGCTCTTTTTAGTTGTGAGGAAAAGACGCATATTTATGAATTGAAAAGGAATAAATACATAGGGTATAATACAAATAGGAAAGAGAGTTGATTGTATGAAATTAGTCCCTACAGGAATTGAAAACTTTAAAGACATGATTGACAAAGATGCATACTATGTAGATAAAACAGATCTTATAAGTAATGTTTTAAATGAACAGGTTGTTTTATATACTAGACCAAGAAGATTTGGTAAGACTCTTAATATGTCGATGCTTTATTATTTCTTTTCTATCAAAGAAAAAGAAAATGCTTATTTGTTTGATAACTTAAATATTTCAAAAAACAAAGATGCACTAAAGCATCAAAATCAATATCCTGTTATTTTTATCTCTTTAAAAGATATGAAAAATAATTCTTATGAAGGACAAATGATTAGATTTAAAGAAATTATTTGTTTATGTGCGAAAAACTATCTTGAATTACTTGATGGTGATGATTTATTGGGTTCTGAAAAAGAATTGTTTCAAAGATATGTTGATAATAAAATGTGTGATGATGAATTAGAAAGTGCATTATTTAACATTTCATATTATCTTCGTAAATATTATCATCAAAAAGTCATCATTCTTATTGATGAATATGATGTTCCATTACAATCAGCTTATCAAAACAACTACTATGAGGATATGGTTAACTTTTTAAGAAATGTCTTTTCGATGGCTTTAAAAACAAACGATGCCTTAGAAAAGGGGATTATGACCGGATGTTTACGTATTTCTAAAGAAAGTATCTTTACGGGATTAAATAATTTTAGTTCTTATTCTATTTTAAATAATATCAGTAATGAATATTTTGGTTTTACTGAAAGAGAAGTGAAACAGTTATTAAAAGACTATCACTTATCTTCGTATATGGACGAAGTTAAAGAATGGTATGATGGCTATTTGTTTGGAAATTTAGAAATATACAATCCATGGAGTACGCTAACTTATGTAAAAAACAAGATATATGATGCTTGTTTCAAACCTGCATCATTTTGGGCTAATACGAGCAGTAATGACTTGGTAATCAATTATATTCAAAATGGTGATGATGAACTTCATAATGAATTTGAACAACTTATTCAAGGACATGCATTAACGAAGTATATTAAACCAGAACTGACATATCGAGAAATGGATAATATTAATAATGTATACAGTTTTTTATTACTTACAGGATATTTAAAAGTCATTAAGAATTTAGGAGAAAATCAGTATCAATTAGTGATTCCTAATAAAGAAGTCTATGAAATTTATAAACAGTCATTTATGAGTTATTTTGAAGACTATACAAGCAGTAGAAAGAATGAACTTTATCAAATGCTTATGAATGGTCAAATACGAGAAGCAAATGAATTGTTAAATGATATTTTATCTAGAAGTATTAGTTATTATGATAACGAGGAAAGTTTCTATCATGGATTTTTAGTAGGATTATTTAGTGGAAAGATGTTAAAATCAAATAGAGAAGCAATGAATGGACGGTTTGATATATGCATATTACCAAGACAAATATTTCAAATAGCACTTATATTAGAATGTAAACATTCTAGTCGAGTGAAAGACTTGATTAAAGATGCAAAAGAAGGGGCAAAACAAATCGTTGAACAAAGATATATGGATGAAGTGATTAATGATGGATATCCAAATGTAAAAGGATATGGTATCTCTTTTCATAAAAAACAATGTTATCTTGTTGAAGTGGATAAAGAATAAAGGCAAACGATCATATTCATTATTTGAATATTGAATTATTTTTCCGTTATGGTAATATACTGACTGTAGGTGGTTTTCCATCAAAAAGCGGTGTACCCTACCATAACTAAGTGGGAGCTAAAAAAGCGGTGTACCCCACCATAACCAAGTGGGAACTAAAAAAGCGGTGTACGCTACCAATTTAATGTAACATTGAAAAAATGCGAACTAAAAAGAAGGCATTCCAATTTGGAATGCTTTTTAAGTAAATGAATTTTAATATTCTATCTTTAATACGACATCCTTTTTATTACAATCAAGCTATGATAATAAGGGGTGTCAAGATGGATGTATATATAGAAATTACCTACTTGATTAATTTAATTGTTTTAATGATTGTTTTTGAAATGATGATCATGTTATTAAATTTAAATTGGTCTTTTAAAAGAATATGTGGCTATAGTTTTATATGTAATCTCTCATTAATGATGATATATATTGATTTATATAAAATTGTCCCCTTAATAATATGGCTTATCATATTTGCTTTTTTATTTAAAAAACAACTTTTTTTATATTATCCTACTTTTTTAACTCTCTATTTTTCTGTTTTATATTTTATAAAAGAACTTGTTGAAGATGGTTTTATATATCATAGCATCTTGATTATTCCCACTACTTATTATGCAATGAGTTTATTTGTGGTTGGTTTGTTTTTTTCTATGATTCAAGGAATATATTGTTTTTATTTGAAAAAGAAATTAACGAATCAACGTTTTTGTTATCAAATGAAAATGGAGTATCTTCATCATCAATACCAAATAACAGGTTTTTTAGATACTGGAAATGAGACTTATTATCATGGGTTTCCTTTAATTATTATAAAAAAAGAAATCTTAAAAGAATATCAGGTTATTGATCATTTGCTGATTACTTCACCAACCCATTTAGAGATAGAAATTATTATGATTGATACACTTACTATTAATCATCAACGATTAAATCATATTTATGCAGGCATAATAAGTCAGATTCAATATGATTGTTTATTAAATAAACAATTGATGGGAGGAATCTTATGATGTGGAAATGGCTTAGGGAATTAATAAATCATCATACATTTTTATATTATATTGGTCATCGTGATATCTTACCGGCACCGCTTAAAGGAAAAGAAGAATTAGACATGATTTTAAAAGCAGAACAAGGTGACTTATATGCAAGAGATCAGCTAATTGAACATAATTTACGGTTAGTTGTTTATGTGGCTAAAAGATATGATCATAATAATTCAGGTCATATTGAGGATTTAATAAGCATTGGTACGATAGGATTAGTTAAAGCAATCAATACTTTTAAAAGTGATAAAAATATTAAGCTTGCTACTTATGCATCACGTTGTATTGAAAATGAAATTTTAATGTTTTTAAGAAAAAATAATAAATTAAGATATGAAATATCTTTAGATGAACCTTTAAATGTTGATTATGATGGTAATGAACTTTTACTAAGTGATATTGTTGGAACTGATGATGATTTAATAGAACAAGAAATTTTAAAAAGTGATCAAAAAAAGATGTTTTATGATGCTTTAAAAGATCTCAATGATCGAGAAAAAGAAATTTTGATTTTAAGATATGGCTTAAGTAACCAAGATGAACTTACTCAAAAAGATGTCGCTTCATTAATGGGAATATCACAATCTTATATTTCTCGTTTAGAAAAGAAAATTATCAAAAAATTAAGACAACAATTAAATTATAACGAAACAAAATAAAAGTATAGAATTGTCAAAAAGGCTCAAAATATGATTGGTGATGATAATGAATGGACAAATTTATTTACAAAATGTGCCTGAACTTGACAAATTGACAACGAAAGAAACGTATACACTGATTGATCAATACCAAGAAAATCATGATCCAATGATTAAAGAACGTCTCGTCATTGATAATTTAAAATTAGTCATATCAATGACGAAACGTTTCTATCAAAAAAGTGAATTTTCACAGGATTTATTTCAAGTTGGCATCATTGGTTTAATCAAAGCTATTGATCATTTTGATACAAGCTATCAATTACAGTTTTCAACTTATGCTGTCCCTTTAATTATTGGAGAAATGAAACGCTTTTTAAGAGATAATGCCCCTATAAGGGTATCGAGAACATTAAAAGACTTAGCCTATAAAGTATTAAAATATAAAGATGAATATATAACTTATCATCAAAAAGAACCGACTATAGATCAATTAGTACAACATTTACATGTTTCTCGAAATGATATTATTGATGCTTTACTATCAACCCATCATGTTTCTTCTTTAGAAGATCAATTATCAAATGATGAAGATGATTTAAAGTTAGTAGATTCTATTACTTTAAATCCTCAACAAATGCAGCTTTATCATAGTCATTTAGATTTAATGAATGCTTTAAATCAATTAAATGTAAAACAAAGAAAAATTATTAATCAAAGGTATTTTTTAGGTATGTCACAAAGTGAAATCGCAAGAGAAATGAATATTTCTCAAGCACAAGTATCGAGAATAGAAAAAAAGGCGATAGAATTGTTACATAAAATGTTGAATTAAAGCATATTTTGTATTGGTGATATCATGCGATTTGTTAAAATGCAAACAAAAGAAGTTGTAAATGTCTGTGATGGTAAAAAAATTGGGTATGTGAGTGATATAGAGATATGTTGGAGCAGTAAATGTATTGAAGCAATTATTGTTGAAAAAATGAATATTTTTCGTTTTTTTTGTTTTTTTAAAGAACCACCTTGTCTCATTATTCCAGTTGAATGTGTTTTATCATTTGGTGGGGATGTGATTCTTGTAAATATTGAAATGTGACACCTTTTTATTATTTGTGTCTTGTGATATAATGTAGAAGTAAACATAAAGGAGGAGCACTTCATGGATAAAGTAAAAAGATGGTTTTTTGAAGAAGAAGGCGACGAAACTGAAGAATATGGGGAAACAGAAGTCGATACTGATCCAAAAACAAGTTTATTTGAACAAGCAAAATTTTCAAAAGCAAGTGAAGCTGTTAAAGCTTTAAACGCTAATAAAGATAGTCATTTAGTTTTATTTGAACCTCGTGCATATGGGGAAACTCAAGAAATTGCTAATTATTTAAAACAAAAGAAAGCAGCCGTTGTGAATTTACATCGTTTACAAAAAGATCAAGCAAAACGTGTTGTTGATTTCTTAAGTGGTGTTATCTATGCAATCGAAGGTGATATTCAAAGAATTGGACCTAAAATTTTCTTATGTACACCTCGTAATATTGGGGTTGCTGGAACAATTGATTTAGATGAAGATGAAATTGAAGAATAGTGTATTAGCTTAGCTAATACTCTTTTTCATGTTAGAACATTTTAAAGGTGAAGAAGTTTTTGTTAAAAAAGTACTTGAATATAAAGACCAAGCCCTTTATAAACAAAGACTTATTCTTACCTCTTTTCTAGATCCTTATCATCAATCAATTGTAAGAAGTATTATCGGTCAAAGTGATGAACTGCAAGTTTTAGCTTTTGGTGGCTTTTTAAATAATGAAAGTCAAAGAATGATTATTGCTCCTGATTTCTATGAAATAGAAAAAGATGATTTTGAAATTATTGTGTTGCAAATTCAATACCAACAAAAATTTGAAAAATTAACACATCGAGATGTCTTAGGAGCAGTGATGTCACTTGGTATTAAAAGAGAATTATTTGGCGATATAGCAAGTCAACAAGATGGATTTTATATTGCGATTGAAAAAAATCTATATCCCTATTTAAGTGCTAATTTAACAACTATTAAACATAGTCATGTCCATTTACATGTTTATACTGACCCTGTAGAAATTCAAAATCAATATCTTGTTAAATCTTTTATTGTTTCATCTTTAAGATTAGATAAAATTATATCTAGCTTTTATAAAATTCCTAGGACCAAAGCAGCAGATTATATAAGAGCAGGTTATGTAAAAGTTAATCATAAACCGGTTGAACAAATAAATTATTTGTGTAATAATAGTGATATAATATCCTTTAAAGGGCATGGAAGAGTCAAGTTTGTAGATTGTCATAGACAAACGAGATCAAATAATTACGTAGTAGAGGGATATTTTTATAAATAAGGAGTGATACGATGAGTGATATTAAAAAGCAGTTTAGAGGTTATGACATCAATACTGTAGATGCTTTATTAGAATCTAATCAAAAACAAATACAAGATCTTGAAAGTCAGTTAACAAGTCTTAACGAACAATATCAACATTTAAAAGAACAAAATTCTTTATTACAACATCGTGTCAATATTCAAGAACAGACCAATGAAGAAATTGCCCGTTTAGCATTAAAAGAAGCGAGTGAACTTATTGACAAAGCGAAAAAGAATGCTAATATGATACTGAGCGAATCATTAGAATATGTTCGATCATTATCTGATGAAATGAGTGATTTTAAATCACAAGCTATTCGATTTAGAGCTTCAGTTGAACAGATGTCAAAAGATATCCTTGAGTCAATTGATCATTCTGAAGTTTATAACTTAATAAATGAAGATCTAAAAAATGATAAATACGATGAAGGAGACAGTTTATAACAGGAGTTTGTAGAGAACTGATGGTTGGTGAAAATCAGTAATGAGCGTTATAATGAATCACTCTGGAGTAGCACTTTGAATCAAGTAGAAGTCGCCGTTAATCGCGTTAAGATAGAGTGCGTATGAAAATACGAATTAAGGTGGTACCGCGATCACATCGTCCTTAGGATGATGTGTTTTTTTATTTTGGAAAGGGAGAAAACAATGAATTACAAAGACACATTATTAATGCCAAAAACAAGCTTTGAAATGCGTGGAAACTTGCCTAAAAAAGAACCTAAATACGTTGAACGCTGGCAAGAAACAGACATGTATAACAAAGTAATTCAACAAAACGAAGGAAAAGAAAGTTTTATTTTTCATGATGGTCCTCCTTATGCAAATGGAAATATGCATATGGGACATATGTTAAATAAAGTAATTAAAGATGTTATTTGTCGTTATAAAAACATGAATGGTTTTTATACACCTTATATTCCAGGTTGGGATACTCATGGTTTACCTATTGAAAATGCAATTCAAAAATTAGGGGTTAACCGTAAAGAAATGTCTACAGCCGACTTTAGAAAAAAATGTGATGTTTATGCACATGAACAAGTTAAAAAACAAATGGAACAATGTATCCGTATGGGAACATTTGCAGATTATAAACATCCTTATTTGACTTTATTACCAGAATTTGAAGCAAATCAAATTGATGTTTTTGCTAAAATGGCGATGGATGGATTAATCTATAAAGGATTAAAACCAGTATATTGGTCACCATCTAGTGAATCAGCACTTGCTGAAGCAGAAGTAGAATATCATGATGTAAAGAGTCCAACAATCTTTGTTAAATTCCAAGTAAAAGATGGTAAAGGTATTTTAGATCAAGATACAAGTTTTGTTATTTGGACAACAACACCATGGACAATTCCTGCTAACCTTGCTATTTGTTTAAATCCTAATTATACTTATGCACTTGTTCAAAGTGAAAAAGGTAAATTAGTTGTATTAGAAGAATTAGTGGATTCATTATGGGGAAAATTTGGTTTACAAGAAAAAGAAATCTTACAAAGATTTAAAGGTAGCGACCTAGAAATGATCACATGTCAACATCCTTTATATGATCGTGAATCATTAGTTATTTTAGGAGAACATGTTACTGCTGATGCGGGTACTGGTTGTGTTCATACTGCTCCTGGATTTGGTATGGACGACTTTATTGTAGGTCAAAAATATGGATTAGATATTTACTGTAATGTTGATGAACATGGACGTATGATGGAAGATTGCGGTGAATGGCTTGCAGGACAATATGTTGATGATGCCAATAAAACAGTAACGATGAAATTAGATGAATTAGGTGTTTTATTAAAACTTGAATTCATTACCCATAGTTATCCACATGATTGGCGTACTAAAAAACCTATTATCTTTAGAGCAACAGATCAATGGTTCTGTTCAGTTGATAAAATTAGAGATAAATTATTAAATGAAATTGATCATGTTCAATGGTTAAATGAATGGGGTCATATTCGTATTTATAATATGATTAAAGATCGTGGAGACTGGTGTATTTCACGTCAAAGAACTTGGGGTGTACCAATTCCAATTTTCTATTGTGAAGATGGAACTCCAGTTATGGATGAAGCTGTATTTAAACGTATTTCTGAATTATTCAGAGAACATGGTTCAAATATTTGGTTTGAAAAAGATGAAAAATTCTTATTACCTGAAGGATACACAAATGAACATTCACCAAATGGTATCTTTAAAAAGGAAAAAGATATTATGGATGTATGGTTTGATTCTGGATCTTCACATACTGGATGTATGAAAGAAAGAGGATTTGATTATCCTGTTGATTTATACTTTGAAGGTAGTGACCAATATCGTGGATGGTTTAACTCATCATTAATTATTGGTACTGCAGTTCATGGTAGAGCACCATATAAAACAGTTCTTTCTCATGGGTTTGTTTTAGATGGTAAAGGAAATAAAATGTCTAAATCATTAGGTAATACAGTTGATCCAATTAAATTAGTTAACCAATATGGTGCTGATATTGTTAGACTTTGGGCTACTTCAGTTGCTTACCAACAAGATGTTCGTATTTCTGATGAAATCATGAAACAAATTGCTGAAGGATATCGTAAGATTAGAAATACAATGAGATTTGTATTAGGTAACTTAAATGATTTTAAAGAAAGTGATTTAGTAGATATTAAAGATTTACCTGGTGTTGATCAATATATGTTAGCTAAATTAAATCAATTAATGAAAGCTTATGATGAAGCTTACAATAATTATGATTTTGCTAGTGCAAACCAAGAAATCTTAAATTACTTTACAAATACATTAAGTTCATTCTATATGGACTTTACTAAAGATATTCTTTATATTGAAAAAGCTGATGCTTTAAGAAGAAGACAAGTACAAACAGTTTTATATCATCATGCTAAAACAATGATGAAATTATTATCAACAGTCTTAGTCTTTACAAGTGAAGAATTACATGATAACTTCACATGTGATGAAAACAAAGCAGAAAGTGTCTTCCTAGAACCTAAATATCAATTATTTGATATTCCTCAAGAAGAAGAGGTACTTGCTTATTTTGACAAATTCTTAGATGTGAGAAAAGATGTTTTAAGAGCTCTTGAAGGATTAAGAAATGATCAAGTTATTAAATCAAATATGGAAGCAAAAGTAACTTTAACTTTAAAAGAAGGTTACCAAGATGTTGCTCAACTTGCAGATGATTTAAAACAATTATTTATTGTTGCTAAAGTACAATTAAGTGATAATAAAGAATTACCTGAATATGATACAAGCTATATTCAAGTTGAAAAATTCCATGGTCATCAATGTCCACGTTGTTGGAATTACTTTGATGAAGATGAAATGGAAGGCGAATTATGCCATCGTTGTCATGATGTAGTTGAATAAAATACAAAGGATTGTGGTCAATTGACACAATCCTTTTTTCATATTTTGATGCTTACTTGCTATAGGGTAGGCTTTTTTCATATAATATAGGTAAGATGTGATGGAATGAGGTAAATATAATGAGTGATTTTTTTGTGTATTTTGCAAAAAATGGGCAAAACATATTCTTTTTTGTCATAATTATTGTTGTTATTGTTTTAGCGATTGATATTTTAGTATGGCATTTCTTTCACCTTAGAAGTGGTGAAAAGCAGGTTAAGGATATTTATAGTCGTATTTTTAAGCAAGAGCAAAGCCAAAAATATATATTATTAAGAAATAAAGATTTTAAAATTATCATGGTAAGTGATGGGTTTGATGATACTTTTCATGTTGATTTATCTTTATTAAAGAATGATGTTGATTATTTAGAAAATATCATTAATCAAGAAGATAGATATACTCTAGAAAAGGGGATTGAAAAGTGGAATCATCAAGACGCTTTTTCTTATTTGTTTAAACAAAAAGGAACAGAACAGTATTTTACATTGACGATAAGTATAACAAAGGACAAAAAATACACGATTCTTTCATTTAGAGATGATACGAAGTATCAAAATGAAATCAATGATTTAAAACAACAACTTGTTCGAGCAAATGAAGTCAGCGACTATAAAGCAACTTTTTTGTCTAAAATGTCTCATGAAATTAGAACACCTATGAATGGGATTATTGGTATGTTGACACTTGCTAACCATGATGTAAGTCAAGATGGTCAAGCTGCTTATCATATTCATAAAGCACAAGAAATATCTCAATATTTATTATCATTAATTAATGAAGTTTTAGATATTTCTAGAATGGAAGCAGGTAAATTAGAATTAGCAGTTAAACCAATAGATATTTACCAATTTGAATCACAACTTAATACAATATTTAGAAAAATGATTGAAGAAAAAAATATTCAGTTTAACATTGAATATCATGATTTTGATGTTCGTTATGTCATGGGTGATGAATTACGCATTATGCAAATATTAGTTAATCTTGTTTCCAATGCTTATAAGTTTACTGAACATGGAGAAATAAAAGTTACTTTTAGACAAATGTATCGAGCAAAAGATAATATTAATTTTATGATGAAAGTACACGATACTGGAAAAGGAATGAAAAGAGATTTTATTTATTATTTATTCAAACCATTTGAACAAGAAAATGCTGAAATTAGTAAAAACTATGGTGGTTCAGGGTTAGGAATGGCTATTACTGATCAACTCGTAAGATTAATGGGTGGAGAAATTATTGTTGAAAGCTTACAAGGACAAGGAACAGACTTTACAGTCTTTTTAGATTTACCAATCGCAAGTAATCAAGTAGAAATAGAAGATAAACCACAGGTTGGTAAGGAACATATTCCTTTTACTTATGCAGGTAAGACTATTTTATTAGCTGAAGATAATGAAATTAACGCAGAAATTTGTTTAAGTGTTCTTGAACAAAAAGGTGCTTATGTAGAACATGTTCAGACAGGAAAACAAGCTATAGAACAATTTGAGAATCATCATCCTGGTTATTATGACTTTATTTTAATGGATATTCATATGCCGGAAATGGATGGTTATCAAGCAACACAAGAAATAAGAAAATTAGCACGACAAGATGCTAAAACTGTACCTATTTTTGCTTTATCAGCAGATGCTTATGTTGAAAATAAGCGTTATTCTAAAAAAATTGGCATGAATGGTCATTTTTCAAAACCAATTGATTTTGAGCAAATGGCTGAAGAATTAGAAGATTTTTTTAATGGAAGAGGTGATGAATATGAAATTTAATCCTAAAAATACATCTAAAATTATTGTTTCTAGTGTTATTTCTCTTTCATGTGCCTTTTCTGCATATCATCTTTATCAAAATGGATTAGTTTTTAATCCGAACGCTTTAAGTAATCAGTCTTTTAAGGGAAATCAAGTTGTTTTTAATCATCAACAACAAACACTAGATCAAAATCAAAATGGGAACCAAGATATTTATAAAAATAATAATCAGTCAAATGATGCAATGAATAATCAAGATAATCAATCAGGTTATTTATTCCAAAATGCTGCTCAACCATTTACAAGTAATCAAAACCCTAATTATCTTATTAATAGTAGTGGTAGTCAATCAACAGTGGGTGGTACTGGATCAGGCTCAACTATTTTAGTTCCAGGAGAAAACGGGACGATTATCATACCTGGGGATATAGCCAATAATGGTAGTAGTGGTAATGGAAGTAATAATGGTCAATCGAATAATGGAAATGACACAACCAAAAAAGATGATTATGTTGATAAAGATACGCAGTATCAATTACCAGATGATCCTTTTTCAAGCATCGGTGTTGTTTCTGCTTTTAAGCCGACTACTTCAACAAAAGGTTATACTTTTAATCCAAATTATGAATCAGTAATGGATATGGTCGATATAGTAGATCCACTTTATTATGGATGTGTTATCACACCTTGGAAGTTATTATGTAATTCTGTTGTTTATGTATTAGATGGTGATACACCGGTTTATCGAATTACTGAATTATCTGATTGCTTTGAAATTGTGGATTATCCAACAATTGTTACTGGTGATTTCACAGCTACTTTTCGTTTTAGAGAAAATGTAAATGCACCATGGCAAGAAGCAAAGCATACTTTTAAAATAGAATATGATACACGTGTTACTTTACTTAATTATGATAATCAAGAAGCAGGACACTTTTATTTAAAGGAAGGACAAAGTGAAGACTTAAGAAAATATTATAATGTCATGATTGATGATCAATCCTCTGTATCTAAGTTGTTTTCAGGATGGTCAAATAAAAAAGATAGTGAACCTTTAGCACATCAATATTCTACAAATCAAAAAGGAAGAGTTGAACTTTACCCTTTAGAATTAGAAGATATTCCTGCAGGATTTGAAGTAGAGTTAAAAAGAAGTGGATTGCTATATCATTATGTACTGACTGGAATAGATGGTGAAAGAACCTATGATGATATATCAATTCCTAGTAGTATTGATGAGATTTGTTTAGAGGAAAATCAGACTATTGATGTAAATGGTGATTTTTATATTTCTTCTAGTATCAATAAAGTTGATTTTAAAACAACGACTTTAAATGTAAATGGTCAATTTAAAGTAGATCATCGTAATGAACAATACAGTTCTTTTGATGGCTTGCTTATGGATAAAAACCAAGAAACCATCATTTATATGCCATGTCATGATGAAATTTCGATACCTGAATCAGTAAAAGACATTAAAGAGGTTTATCCATGTGTATGGTCTCTTTATTTTGATGGACCATTAAAAATTAAAGATACAAGTTTTTTAAGTCAAATTCAATCTATGTTTACAACAATCAATGTAAAAGATAAATACTATTTAGATTATTATCGTTACGGTTATAGTAATGCCCATAATGTATTTTTATATGGTGAAACGCTAGATTTCAGTGATTATGAAGTTAAAAATGATTTAATTTTATCTGATAACGATACAAAAGTAGTAGGAACGATGGCAGAGGCTTCAGGTACGATTATTATTCCTAATACCGTGACTTCAATAGCAGATAATGCATTTAGTGATAATGATAAAATATCAAGACTCATCTTCCCTTATGCTACTCCATTAAAATTTGGTAAAGAAGTTTTTAAAGATAGTCATATTAAGGAATTATTATTTTTATCAAATACGATTCCTCATATATCTAGCGATACATTTGATGGATTAGATCAAGACGCTAAAATAGAAGTTTTACAAAATCAATATGAAGAATACTTAAAACAATGGTCAAAATATCAAAATCAAATTATAAAATCAAAATCTGAATTTTATGAAAAGAATGGCTTTGATATTATCAAAACAAGTGAAGATAATCAAACAGTTACAACTTTGCTTAATGCACCTAGTTCATTAAAAGAATTTAATAGTCAAACATTATCAGATATAGAAATCAATGAGATAGGTAGAAATGCCTTTAGCAATTGTAGTCAACTCACTTATGTAGAACTACCAGCGAGTGTAAATAAAATTGATGCCTATGCATTTTATGGATGTCATTCTTTAGAAGGAATTGTTTCTAATACAACAGATCAAATTGTTGTTGAAGAAGGTGGATTAGAGATAAACGGAAGTAACACAGGAGATTTAAGATTTGTTGTATTTAATGCTAACGTGGCTCAATTTGAAAATAACTATAATCCAACATGTCATTTATTAATGTATGTTCCTCAAAATAATGAGGGCTATCCTGAATTAGTTAATGTCAATTTTAGTGATCATTATTTTTGCGATTATCAAGGTGGAGGCTATATTCTTTATGGTGATTGGGAAGGAAGTACTTCAGCCTATTATTTATATGCTGCAACAACAACTGTTCATGGTCATATAGCGACTCAAGAAAATGTTATTGAAATATTAGAAGGCGCTTTTAAAGATGTTCCGATTACTCAAATTGATCTTCATGTTTATTCGCTTGGATATTTTATTGATGCGAAAGCTTTTGAAAATACAAAATTATCTGGAACATTAGAATTGCCTGATGGCTTAGCTAAAGTATTTGGAGGTGCTTTTGCGAATACTCAAATTGAAAAAGTTATTTTCCCACAAGAATACTCATGGATTTGGAGTTCTTCTATAGATACTGATGCCTTTTATGGAACAGATACTTTAAAAGAAGTTGTCTTTAATTCTGATCAAATTATAGATTTATGGGTTAATACACCAACTTTACCATTTTCATTTAATTCTCATATATCTCAAGAAAATATAAAAATATTACTTCAAAATAGCGCAGCTGGCAATGAAGAAATTTATATTGAAAGTTGGAAATATTTATTTGCTGGCGTTCCTTTTGGAAATGAACTTTTCTTTCCTGATGATATGGATAAATTAAATGAAGCTGTTTCTATGTTACAAATCATGTTTGGTTATAAACCACAAACTAATCAACAACCAGATAATGATCAACAAGTTGTACCACAAGTACCTGTTGAAGAATCTGTACCAGAAAATCAAGAATCTTCCAAACCAGATGAAAATCAAGAAACTGAAACAAATCAAAATAGTCAGGTAGAAAATAATGAAGAGGAAAGTAATGAGGGGGAAATAGAATGATTATTGAACAATCAAGATATATTATTAAAGAAGTAGCGAAAGCATTTATAGGGAAAGATGATATTATAGAAAAAGTTTTAATGACTATTTATGCTGGAGGTCATATTTTGTTAGAAGATAGTCCTGGTACTGGTAAAACAACATTAGCCTTAGCTTTTTCTAAGGCTTTAGGTATGGACTATAAAAGAATTCAGTTTACTACGGATACATTACCTTCTGATATTACTGGTTTTTCTATTTTAAATAATAAAACAAATAATTTTGAATATCGACCTGGAGCTGTTCATTGTAACTTATTATTAGCTGATGAAATAAATCGTACTTCACCAAAGACGCAAGCAGCCTTACTTGAAGCAATGGAAGAAAAACGTGTAACTGTTGATGGAATAACTTATGATTTGCCTTATCCTTTTATTTGTATAGCAACACAAAACCCATATGGGGCAGCAGGAACGCAACCATTACCAGAGTCTCAATTAGACCGTTTTATGATTCGTTTATCCATTGGTTATCCAGATTTACAACATCAAATGAATATTATTAAAGCACATCGTTATGATAATCCTTTGGATCATATTCAACCCGTCGCTTCTAAAGAAGATATGATGGAAGTACAAAATTACTTAACTTCGATCCATATACAAGATGATGTTTTAAAATATCTCATTCGCTTATGTGAAGAAACAAGAAAATCACCCTACGTTGAATTAGGTGTTTCACCACGTGGTGTTTTGGCTCTTACACAAATGGCTAAAGCGCACGCTATTATTAAAGAAAGAACATATGTCAACCCTGAAGATGTACAAGCTATTTTTAAAGATGTTTGTGCTCATCGTCTTATTTTAAAACCACAAGCAAGAGTTGAAGGAATTGATGCTGATAAAATTTTACAAAGTATTTTAGAAGACATTAAAGCACCACAATTAGAAAGAGTTTAAGATGAAAAAAGCAAGAATTTTATATGGAATGATTGTTCTTTTTACTCTCAGTGCTATGATTTATAGCCAATATCGATATTTTATAGCTTTGCTTATCATAGAAGCCATATTTCCAATTTTATTATATATGTTATTGAAATATGATTTAAATCATATTTCAATTCATTATTTAGGTGATTCTAATGGCTGGGTTGATGAAGATATTCATTTATATTTAGAAGTGATAAGTACAACTCTTTTTGCTATAGGAAGTGTTGAGTTTAATATTGCTTATCATAATATTGTTTTTGATGATTGTCGTACATTCCATTATCATCAAAACTTAAACCGTCATTCAACTCAAATTCCTTGTTCATTTAAAGCAAAACTTTGTGGCGATGTAACCATGACATGTAAAGAAGTCTATTTTTATGATTTATTTGGTCTATGCCGTATTCGTTTTCCTTTTAGCCAAAGGCAAAATATGACGATTATTCCTGAAAAATTAAAAATAGATATGACAAGAAAAAAAGATTTATCTTATTTTAAAGAGGGGAATCATGATTATTTACTACAAAAAGGATTTGACATGAGTGATATTTATGATTTAAGAAATTATCATGATGGTGATGATATACGTCATATTCATTGGAAGTTATCAGCTAAAATGCAACAAATGCTTTTAAAAGAAGGAAGTCATAATAGTAGTATTAATACGGTTATGTTAGTTGATATTGGTTTATATCAGCATCAAAAAAAACTAGATCCTGTTAAATTATCTCATGCTCTATCTTATGCAATGTCTTTAAGTGAGACCTTGATTCAACAAGGACTTCCTCATTATATTGTGGTATCTCATAGTGAAAAAATGAGTTGGATACCGGTATTAGGGATAGATGATTTAAATTATGCTAGAACATTATGGCTATGTTCACCTTTACAAAAGAATAATGGGACAACGCTACCATTATTTTTAAGTGAACAATATGAATTACCTTTTTCAAAAATGCTTTATTTTACTGTAGGTGATTTTATCTCAGATATAAATGTAGTATCTCAAGATATGGATTTAACAGCAATCACTGTTAAAGATTCTATTGATGATGTCAAATCATTAAAGAAAGGAACAGTTCAATTTATTGAGTTACCAAGTTCTCATTTAACACAAAATATATATCATTTTGATATTTAAGAAAGGAGGAAACCATGCAGTTACTCACAAAAAATGCAAAGAAGACTGTAAATCAAAAAGTTAATATTTATCATTTTATATTAAATCTCATATGGATTGCAGGTTTTCTCTTTTTCTATCAGTCAATAACAGGTTTAAACATAAGTTATTTAGGAATAATTTCTTTAGCTATTTTGAGTCTTTATACTTTAATAGACTATATGATGCATAGTAAAAAAAGTAAAATCATGATTTCTGTCATAGCACTTATAGTGATCATTTTATTTATACCGTTTATTTATCGAGGATTGTTAGGTTTAGTACAATGTATTATTCATTTATATAATATCAAGTATGAAGATGCTTTTAATCTTACAATGACAATTCAAACAAGTAACTTAGATATGATGATTTTTACTTTATTTTTCTTATTGCTGATTTGTTATTATGTATATCGATGTATTAAAAATAGATCTCTTATTTTTATTCATATTTTATTTTTTATTGTTATTTTTGCTTCAATGTGGTTAGGTGTATTCTCCTATATTGTCATGGGATTGATGACATTGAGTCAAGTTGGCTTATGGATCATGAATTATAATGATTTTATTAGTTGGCGTATTAGAATATGGCTTATGAGTTTTATGGCAGTATTTATAGCTTTAACGTCTATTTTTTCATATCGTGATGAACAAACAATAGGGATTATAAAAAATATGACAGCATCAAAGATAGATACTTTGCGTTATGGTGAAGATACCCTGCCTAAAGGAGATTTAACTCAGGCTACCAATATTCATCTAGATGATGAAATTCGTTTAAAAGTATCGACTTTACAGATTAAGGATTTCTATTTAAAAGGATATGTAGGAAGTCGTTTAGTTGATAATAAATGGACTGATTTAAAGAGGGCTGATTACAATGGTAATCACCAAGGTATGTTAAATTGGTTAGAAAGTAAAGGCTTTTATACAACACAACAGTTCAATCAATATTTATCATATGATCATAGTCAAGATATAAAAAGCAATGAACTTACAATAGAGAATGTTGCCGCTAATAGAAAATACTACTATGCTCCTTATTCTATAGATTATTTATCACGAAAAAATGTTACTCAAGTTAAAGATCAAAATCTTGTATCGACTACTTTATTTGGTAGTGATAATTATGATTATCAAGAATATTCACAAAACCTTCCTTGTGAATTATTAAATACAACGGATCTGACAAAACAAGCGCATCCAAGCAAAAAGTTAGTGAAATATAATAAAAGTGAAAATATTTATCGTCAATTTGTTTATGATAAATATTTAGATGTTGATCATTCATTACTTTCTTCTATTCAATCTTTATTTGATCAACAACAATTTAAAAACACAGGGATTTATTCTGTAAGTCAACATATTCGTTCTATCTTAAGTCAAAATATGACTTACAGTGAAAAGAGTATCCATCATAAAAATAAAAATGAATTGCTTGCGTTTTTGAATGAAACAAGACAAGGAAATGATGTTTTATTTGCAAGTGTGGGAGTTGAAGCTTTTCGTTATTATGGAATTCCAGCACGTTATGTAGAAGGATATTTAGCTAAAAGTAGTAGTTTTAATAAACAAGGGAAAGTCACTTTAACTTCTAAGAATGCTCATGCTTGGGTAGAAGTCTATTTTGATGGAATTGGCTGGATGCCAATTGATGTTACACCTGGCTATTATTATGATACTTATGCCTTAATGAGTATGTTAGATCAATCACAGGGAGTTAAAGAAGCATCAGCTAAAAAAGATGATTCTAAAAAGGCTAAGGCAGTTGATAACCAAGGCAGTTCATCTGTGATTAAACAAGCAAAAAAGGTTATACAAAAATTAGAAAATATTTTTATTGGTTTTGCTTTCTTTTTAGGCATTATTCTTATTATTTTTGTTATAATATTAGAAATGAGAAGAACACTATATCAAATGAAACTTTATCGCTTATATAGACAATCATCTCAAGATCAACAAACACGGATACTCTACTTAATTATCAAACAGATACTCGCAATTTATGGAGTTGAATGTTATGTTGGCTGGAAAGATCAAGAAAATGACCAATTACTTTTACATAAACAGATGATACATGAAGGGGAATATTTAAGAGTTATTCATTTGTTAAAAAAGTTTTTCTATGGTGAGAAGTCTTTAGAAGTTTATGAGTTTAATATTATTTCTAGATTTGTAGAAACATTGTATCAGCACAAAAAAAATGTTTCTTTATATCAAAAATGTAAATTACATTTTGTTTTGGTAAGTAAGAAACTCTTTAAACAAATTGATAATATGAATAATAAGGGAGGTAAACAGCTTGAAAAGTAAGCAGACAATACTCATTGTTGATGATTCTTTGTTGAATCGAGAATTACTGTCAGACATTTTATATCAGTATGCTATTTATGAAGCTGATGATGGTAAGGAAGCTATTGATATAATTCATTCATATCAAGATCAAATTTCACTTATCTTGTTAGATGTATCAATGCCTAAAATGGATGGCTTTGATGTTTTAGATTATTTAAATAAAAATCAATTAATTGAAAAAATACCGGTCATGATTATTTCTGTTGATAATGACCCAGAAACGATTGAAGAAGCCTTTAGTAAAGGGGTCGTAGATTATATTACTCGCCCTTTTTCTTCAAAAATTATATTAAATCGAGTAAAGAATACACTCATGATTTATGCTAAGCAAAAGATGCTTATTTCTTTGGTAAGTAAACAAGTAACAGAAAGACAAAGATCTAATAATATCATGTCTTTAATATTAAGTCATATTGTTGAATCAAGAAATGGTGAAAGTGGTTTACATGTTCTTAACGTAAGAATGTTAACACAACAATTATTGAAAGTTTTAATGGAAAAAACGGATCGTTATCATTTGAGTCATAAAGATATTAATGAAATTGCGACAGCATCTACTTTACATGATATCGGTAAAATGGTTATACCAGAATCTATTTTAAATAAACCATCTAGATTAACTGATCAAGAGATGAAAATTATGCAGTCTCATGCTATCGAAGGGGCTAAAATGATTAAAGATTTACCATTCTATCAAAATGATCACTTTGTAGAATATGCTTATCAAATATGTCGTTGGCATCATGAAAGGTTTGATGGTCGTGGTTATCCCGATGGTTTAAAGGGTGATGATATTCCCATTGCTGCACAAGTGGTATCTCTTGCAGATGCTTATGATGCCCTTACTAGTATTAGAGTTTATAAAAAAGCATTTGATCATCAAGTGGCTTTACAAATGATTAAAGAAGGGCAATGTGGTCAATTTAATCCATTATTATTAGAATGTTTAATGAGCATTGAACCTGCGATTAAAAAAGATGAAATTGCACATATACTGTCAGAAAATAACAAACAAGATATAGAAAATGAAATTAGGGATTTATTGAATGATGGTCAAGTATTTTATGATGATGGTACATTACAAATGATAGATTATGATCACGAAAAAACAGATTTCTTTTATCAATATTCTAAAGAAATCCGTTTTGAATATTCAATTATGCCACCGGTGCTCCATTTATCAAAATGGGGTAGTCAACAATTACAATTACCAGAAAAAATATCTAATCCACTTATTTATATAAAAGATCATCATATTTTAGATGACAAACAATTAGATGAATTAAAAGAAAAAGTGAAACATTTAAGCTTTTATCATCCAATATGTAAACATCATCTATGCTTAAATACAAATGATAAACAGGATACTTTAGATTTAGTTATTCGTGGGGTATTTGATCGTCATGATCGTAATCGATTAACTCATATAATTGCTACGAGTAATAAGGAGGAACGATAATGAATTTAAAAGAAGCATATCAACAATTTGGTGGAGACTATCAAGGAGTCATGACACGTTTACAAAATGAAGAAATGATAACCAGACTTGCGAAAAAGTTTATTGATGATGAGTCTTATCAAAGTTTAAAAGAAAATTTAGAGAAGAATAATATAGATGAAGCTTTTCGTTTTGTTCATACTTTAAAAGGTATTTGTTCTAACTTTGGTTTTAATGATTTATATGAATCAAGTTGTTTACTAACAGAAGAATTAAGAAATCGTCAAACTGAACATGTTGAAGAGTACTTTAAAAAGATAACAAATGATTATGAAAAAGTTATTCAAGCATTAAAACAACTAGATTAAAAAAATCTCTCTTATGAGAGATTTAGAGGATGTGATTGGTTACAGTGTAACAATCACGTCCTTTTTTCTTAGCTTTATATAAAACATTATCAGCTGCTTTAAAGATTTGAGTGTAGGAATATTTTTCTTGACTGTAGAAGCATCCCATTGAAATCGTAGCGTGATAATCTGTTTGAGGATAAGAAATATTTTTAATACCCTCATTAATGTGTTGACATAATTCATTGACTTTAGATGGATTAACATGGCTAAAGAAGACTACGAATTCATCACCACCCATTCTAATGATAATGTCATCTTTCTTTTTTAAATCAATAAAGTATTGTGAAATAGAAATAAGTACCTGATTACCGAAAAGATGACCATATGTATCGTTGACACCTTTAAAATGATCAACATCAAAAACAATAAAGGCATAAGTTTCATCTGGATCTTTAATAGAAAGATAATCTTCAATTTTCATTGAACCTGTTTCTAAATTATAAAGATGAGTAAGGGGATCACGTTCTGCTTTTTGTTTTAATACATTATTTTGTTGCCATTCTTCAGTAATATTTTTTGCTGTTGCTAAAACAATAATTGGTCGATTTAAATTATCATAAATAATATGAGAATCAATTCTTTTAATAAAATAATGTTTATTTCCTCGCATATGCTCTCGAATAATGATAGGACCAGGTATTTTACGAGTAAACAAACTAATTAAAGCAGGTTTATCTTCGTCAAAGACTGTAGAGCGACTTGATTGAATGTAATCTAGATAATGATTATAGATTTTCTTTTTATCCTCTTCTTGAATATCAATAATCATTTGATCATCATCAATACGATATTCTAGAATCGCAATAGAATTATCTTTTAATATCATTTGATATTTCTCTTTTTGTACCAATAAATCTAATTCATTTTGCTTGATAGAATTAACATCACTAATCAACATATCAAAAATAATTTGAAGTGAAGAATCAAGTATAATCTGTCCTTGTTCAATAACCCAAATATAATCACCATTCTTCTTTCTTAGACGATATTCATTTTGTAAGCGATGATGAGACATTGTTGCTTGTTGTAATACTTCTTTAAAAGATTTAACATCATCAGGATGAATTAATTCGATAAAATGATGCTGACAAGTCGTTAATAATTCATCATGGTCATGATATCCTAGCATATCAACAAAACACGAGTTCATCTCTTTAATTGTCAAGTTTTCATCATAATTGAATTTACATGATGAAACAATATTTAAATATTCATTAGTATTGGTATCTTGAATACTTTGATGACGCATAGAAAATGAAGTGTGAATATGTTTAATTTTAATTTGATCATCATGAATCTTATATAAAATAGTATAAAAATGTTTCGTTTCTTGTTTAAATTGTTCTAAATGTAAAAGATATTCTCCTTCAACAAGACACATAGATTCATTTTTTTCAATAATATGACAATGATATTGATCAAGCTGATAAGAAATGTGTGTTTTTTTAAGTTTATTGATTTGCAAAAGAATATCATTTTTATAACAAACATGATCAAGATATGGTGAAAAACCAGATGTAGATTCATCAAAGCATGAATATAAAAAAGATTCATCTTGTAGATGATAAATATGATCTAAAATTTGAAATGTTAAATCAGAATAATCGAATACCCTCATAATCACATACTCCTTTGATACTATATAAAATATTATATCACAAGCTATCCTATTATCAATTAAGCAAAGATGTAATTATTATATAATTTAAAAAAAGATTTTAATGAAAAATGAGTAAAGATGTGGTATGATTTGTTGGATTATGTAAGGAGAAAAGAATGAAACGAAAAGGTATAGGACAATTCATGCTCATCATGGCCGCTTTGATATGGGGTAGTTCTTTTGTTGTAATGAAAGATGCTGTCAGCAATTTACCTACACCTATGTTGCTTTGTATTCGTTTTACATTAGGAACATTATTTATGATTTTATTATTTTTTAAACAAATCAAGACAATTTGTTTAAAGGATCTAAAAGGTGGTCTTTTAGCAGGAATCGCTTTATATTTGGCTTATACAGTACAAACAATAGGGCTTACTATGACTACACCAGGGAAAAATGCTTTTTTAACAGCTGTGTATTGTGCCATTGTGCCTTTTTTAGTATGGCTTTTAGAAAGAAAAAAACCTGATCGTTTTCAAATGATGGCTGCTTTGATGTGTTTTGTTGGTGTTGGGATGGTATCTTTAGATAGTTCTCTAACGATGAATAAAGGAGATTTTCTTACTTTAGTAGGAGGCTTCTTTTATGCTTTACATATGATTGTTGTTAAGCGTTTTATGAAAGAAACATCACCAGTTAAACTTACAACAATGCAGTTTTTTATGGTTGCTTTACTTTCTTTTGTTCAAGCCGTTTTTGTTGGTGATTTATATAGCTTAAAATTAATTCACAGGGATATGATTTTACAGTTATTTTATCTTGCTTTTTTTGCAACTACTTTGGCTTTATTGTTTCAAAATATGGGACAAAATTTAGTAAGTGAATGTCAGGCTTCGATATTACTTAGTTTAGAATCTGTTTTTGGTGTATTTTTTTCAGTACTATGTGGTCAAGAATATTTAAATGGACAAATAGTTTTTGGATTTATTATTATCTTTTTTGCGATTATTATATCGGAAACAAAGTTATCGTTTTTAAGGGGGAAAGGATAGATGAAAAAGAAAATATTTTCTGTCATGTTGTTTTTTACAATGATGATTTCGGGGTTAGTACCCGTATATGGTTTTGAAAGTCCTGATTTAGGAATCAGTGGACAAAGTGCTATTATGATTGATCAAGATAGTGGTCAAGTCATTTATGATAAAAATGCAAATAATCGTATTTATCCAGCAAGTATTACTAAAATTGTAACTTGTATTACAGCAATTGAAATGATTAAAGATTTTAATGCGACAACAACTATTACTGATGATGATATCGCAACAGTATGGGAAACTGGTGCCAGTGCCGCTAACTTTATGCCAGGTGAAGTAGTTACTTATCGTGATTTAATTATGGGAGCAATGCTTCCTTCTGGTGCTGATGCAACACGTGCTTTAGCTAATAATACTTGTGGTAATCAAGAAAAATTCGTTGAAAAAATGAATCAATTAGCTTCTAAGTTAGGATGTAAAGATACTCATTTTGTCAATACAACAGGTATTCATGATGATAATCATTATACGACTGTTGCTGATATGGCTTTATTGACTCAATATGCTTTAAAAAATGAAGATTTTAAAGAAGCATTTAATCGTTATCAGTATACAAGTTCAAATTCACAACATTCATGGGTTAAAAAGAATATTAGAAATGCTAAAATTCGTGGTGTTGATACAACGATGATTGAAGGATGTAAAAGTGGTTTTACTGATGAAGCCCAACATACTTTATCTAGTTTATTAAATATCAATGATCATCATTATATTTGTGTAGTGGCTCATTGTCAAAATAGCCCAACTTATGGTAACTGTGCTGTTAATGATACCCTTACTTTAGCTAACTATGTAGGAAGTCATTATCAATATGTTGAACTTCATAAACAAGGTGATCATTTAGCTAATAAAAAAGTCACTCAAGGTAAACAAAAGACTTTAAAAGTTGTTGCTCCTGAAAGCATTGGTGCTATTGTTCCTACAGGATATAATGAAAAAGATATAAAAGAAAAAGTGAGTATCAAAACATTAAAAGCCCCTCTTAAAAAAGGTGATGTCATTGGAACAATGACAATCACTTATCAAAATGAACAATTATCGACAATTAATTTGACTAGTCAACAAACAATTAAAAAAGTAAAACCAAAACCTCAAGCACATGTTTCTTCTATTTTGATGCCTTATGGTTTAGCTGTTGTCTTAATTATTGTTTATATTATCATATTTAAAATTAAACCAAAAAAATAATCTCTATCACTTCTTATGAAGTGATATTTTATTGTATAATCAATTCGTTGTGATAGAATATGAAAAGAATAATAAATAAAGGAGTGAGAATGATGAATACCCTTATATTTGATTTAGATGGAACTCTTGTAGATTCCTTAGAAGATTTAGCTCATACAACAAATCTTGTATTAGAAGAATATGGATTTAAAACACATGAATTAGAAAAATATCGTCATTTTGTTGGTAATGGTGCGACCAAATTAATAGAAAGAGCCTTACCAGATGATCATAAAGATTTAGTTAATGAAGCCAGAGCTCGTTTTGATAAGCTTTATGCACTTCATTGCTTAGATCACACAGTGCCTTATCCTGGAATGAAAAAAGTCATTGATGATTTAAAAGAAGCCGGTTATCATTTAGCGGTGGTAACTAATAAGCCAAAAGCTCATGCTGTTAAAATTGTTAAACATTTATTCCCAGATACTTTTGAATATGTTTTTGGAAATACTCCTTATCAACCTAAAAAACCAGATCCTACATTGGTTGTTTTAGCGATGAACCTAATGGATGTAAGCAAGCATGATGTTTTTTATGTCGGTGATAGTGATGTCGATATTCAAACAGCAATCAACGCTAAAGTCAAATCAATTGGTTGTAGTTGGGGATTTAGAGGTAAAGCAGAGTTATTAAAAGCAGGTGCTAACTTTGTTGTTGATCATCCTCATGAAATTAAGGAGATTATTGATGATCGCCGTAAGTAGTTGTCTTGCTGGTATTAATTGTACATATGCCGGAAAGAATAACCTTCAAGAAAAAATAAAAGAGTTAGTTGATCAAGGTGAAGCGATTGTCGTTTGTCCAGAAGTATTAGGTGGTTTACCGATACCACGTACTCCTTGTGAAATCATTGGTAATCAAGTTATTGATCAAAATGGCATTGATCGAACATATGAATATCAATTAGGTGCTAAAAAGGCGTTAGATATTTGTTTGAAACATCACGTTACTACTGTTATTTTAAAAAGTAAAAGTCCTAGTTGTGGTAAAGATCAAATTTATGATGGAACATTTTGTCATAAGTTAGTAAATGGACAAGGAATATTTGTAAAATTACTTCAAGAAAAGGGAATAATGGTTTATAATGAAAATGATATTGATACTTTTTTAAAAGAAAGAGAAAAGAGGTAAACTATGGGACATATTTTATGGGTAAAACCTGTATTTCATGAAAAAATCTGGGGTGGACATCGTTTAAGAGATGTTTATGGTTATGATATTCCTAGTGATCAAACTGGAGAATGTTGGGCACCATCCGCACATAAAAATGGGGATAATACGATTATTGAAGGTGAATTTGCTGGAAAAACATTATCTCAAGTATTTGATGAACATCGTGAATTGTTTGGAAATATCAAAGATAAAGAATTTCCTTTATTAGTTAAAATTATTGATGCCTGTGATGATTTATCAGTTCAAGTTCATCCTAATGATGAATATGCTGGTATCCATGAAAATTCGTTAGGTAAAACTGAATGCTGGTATGTATTAGGTACTGAAGAAAATACTAAAATGGTCATGGGACATCATGCTAAAACAAAAGAAGAATTAGTTAAAGCAATTGAAAATGATGATTATGATCATTTATTAAATTCTTTTAAAATCAAAGAAGGAGATTTTTTCTATATTCCTAGTGGTACAATTCATGCTATTTGTAGTGGATCATTAATTTATGAAGCACAACAATCATCAGACATTACTTATCGTGTTTATGATTATCATCGTAAAGATAAAGATGGTAATGAAAGAGATTTACATGTTAAACAATCTATAGATGTAACAACTGTACCTTACCAACCCTATGATTTAGCTAATCAAGTAGTGGAAAATATTGAAAATGGAACACGTACTTTAATGGTTTCATCAGAATTTTTAACATTAAATAAATATGATTTAACTGGTAAAAATACAATTAAAAATGATAAACCATTCCAATTAGTAAGTATTATTAAAGGTCAAGGAACAGTGGATGGAAAAGAAGTTCGTTTAGGAGATCACTTTGTTGTATGTTCAGATCAAACAGAAGTTGTTTATGATGGTGATATGACAGTGATGATTTGTACATTATAATGAAATGTAGACATTGTAGTTATGAATTTAAAGATTCATCATATGCTTATAAATCAAGACAACGTTGTCCTAAGTGTGGAACAATTTATCAAATTCATTTCCCTTCAGGGGTTGGCTTTATTCCTGCTATTATTTCAGTAGTTCCAGCATTATATATGGTATTAGGATTAAAGTTTTCAATTTTAGTTGGCTTGAGTGTCTTTATTCTATTTTATTGGCCTATTGATATTATTATGAATATCATACTTATTTATAAAAATCAGTATAACTTGGAAGAAATAAAATAATTATTTCTTCTTTTTTTAATTTTGATACAAATTGACGAATTTACAATTATATGATAGTTTATTTTTATAAATTATATTGGGGGAAAATAAATGGCACATTTAAAATTTAAGTATGAAACTTTAAATGCTTTTTGTAATGAAGCGTTTGAAAAATTTGGTTTTACTAAAGAAGAAAGTCAAATTATTACGGATGTATTATTATTATCGGATATTTATGGAATTGAATCGCATGGAATGCAACGATTATCAAGATATCATAAAGGAATTGAAAAAGGTTTAATTCATGTTGATGCCAAACCTGAAGTTGTATTTGAAACACCGGTTTCAGCAGTTATTGATGGTCATGCCGGAATGGGACAATTAATTGGTCGTTTTGCAATGGAAAAATGTATTGAAAAAGCAAAACAAACAGGAATGGCAGTTGTAACAGTACGTAATTCTAACCATTATGGAATTGCAGGATATTATGCAAAGATGGCTTGTGATCAAGGATTAATGGGGATGTCTTTTACTAATTCGGAAGCCATCATGGTTCCTACATTTGCTAGAAAAGCGATGCTTGGATCTAATCCTATTGCTATTGCTATGCCAGCAAAACCTTATCCATTTTTCTTTGATGCTTCGACAACTGTTGTTACTCGTGGAAAATTAGAAATGTATCGAAAAGCTGAAAAAGAATTACCAGAAGGTTGGGCTTTAGATAAAGATGGAAATCCTTCAACTGATGCCCCAGATGTTTTAGATAATATTGTCAATAAAGTCGGTGGGGGGATTATGCCTTTAGGTGGTTCTACTGAACAATTAGGAAGTCATAAAGGATATGGTTATGGTATGCTTTGTGAAATCTTCTGTTCGATTTTATCTCAAGGGTTAACTTCTAATCATACACATATCGGTGGTGTTGGTGGAACATGTCATGGTTTTATCGCTATTGATCCAAAAGTATTTGGTAATCCAGAAGATATAGAAAATCATTTATCAACATTCTTACAAGAATTAAGGGATGCTCCTAAAGCCAAAGGACAACCACGTATTTACACTCATGGTGAAAAAGAAATTGAAGCTGTAAAAGATCGTCAAATTAATGGTATTGATGTTGATGTAAAAACTGTACTAGAAATGAAAGATTTATCAAAATATGTAGGTGTTGATTTTGAAAAATATTTTGGTGACTTAGATATTGATGATCAAAACTATCATACTGTTTATTAGGAGAAATATATGAAATTTAGATGTATTCACTGTAATATTAATGTTACTAATTTAAATGAAAGTATTGAGTTTTATAAAAAAGCATTAAATATGCAAGTTGTAAGAGAAAAAGAAGCCAGTGATGGTAGTTTTAAACTTGTTTATTTAAATGATGGACAAAGTGATTTTGAAATAGAATTAACATGGTTAAAAGATCATCCTCAAGCATACGAATTAGGGGAAAATGAAAGTCATATTTGTTTTGAAGTAGAAGACTTTGACCAAGCTCATCAATTACATCAAGATATGGGATGCATTTGTTTTGAAAATACTGCTATGGGATTGTATTTCATTCATGATCCGGATGATTACTGGTTAGAAATCATTCCTAGTAAAAAATAATGAAAAAACACTTTATCTGTAATAGGTAAAGTGTTTTAATTTAATGTCCAAATTTGATGACGCTTTCCTATTTTAAAAATGGAATATTGATTAAGAGGTGGTAAATCAAGAAGTTGAGACATTTCTTTATGATGAGAAAAACAATGCATTGGAAAAACATATTGAGGCTTCATATGACTTAAAATATAATTCATACCATCACTAGCGTGATTTTCTAAACGAATGTCTAAAGGAATCATCATGATATCAAAATGAATATCTTTAATGGAATTGATTTCCTGTTTAAAGATTCTTTCTTGATCATCTAGAAAGTCTTGAGGTTCTCCTTCCCAGTTCCACCAGTTTAAATCACCGGCATGATAAATCGTTTTATTTTCTACATTAACAACAAAAGCGACGCCTTCATCAGTAGATAAAAGTGTTTTAATTGAAAGATCATCTATATGATATGTTTGATGAGGCTTAACTTTAAAACCATCGTGATCAATATCATCGGATAGGATATAGGTAATAGAAGGATGCTTGAAGTTAAAAATATCAGGATTATAGTGGTCTTCATGACGATGGCTAGAAAAGACATAAACTTTTTTATGAGGATCTAAATGATCAATGGCTCCTTTAAAATAATCAAAGATGAGAATATGTTTTTCTAATTCAACAACAAAACCACTATTAAATAAATAAGTAACTTTCATAAAAAAAGAGAGAGAATTATTCTCCCTCATAGTTTGAAACGTTATGATAGATTTTATCTACATCATCACATTCATTTAATAAATTCATTAAACGTTCAAATAGAGCCATATCTTCACCTTCAAGCTCAACATAATCTTGAGGTGCTGTTGTAATTTCTTCAACATCGAATTCAGCATCAGGACATGCAGCTTCAATAGCATCTTTCATTTTATATAAATCAGTAGGTGCACCTGTTAATTCGATTGTTCCATCTTCATGAGCTTCGATTTCTTGACAATCTGCATCACCTTCCATTAAAGCTTCTAAAGTTTGTTCTTCATCTAATCCTTTAAAAGTTAAAATAGAGAAAGTATCATATAAATAAGATACAGAACCTTCATTTCCTAATTTTGCTTTTGATTTAGTAAAAGCAGGACGTACTTGTGAAATAGTACGATTAATATTATCAGTTAAACATTTAACAATAACTGTTGAACCATTTGGACCATATCCTTCAAAAGTTTTTTCTTGATAGTCTTCAGTGGCACCACTTTTTACTTTATCAACTGCACGTTTAATAACATCTGCAGGGACTTGTTCTTTTTTTGCTTTAGCGATTAATCTTCTTAAAGCTAAGTTACCATCAGGATCTGTTCCTCCTGCTTTTGCTGCTAAAAAGATTTCTTTTCCATAACGAGAATATAATTTTGCTTTTGCAGCAGCTGTTTTAGCCATGGCTACTTTACGCACTTCATGCGCTCTTCCCATATATAATTCCTCCTTATTGTCTTAAATACTTTGTAATTATACTCTTAACATCATGCTTTTTCAAGGTTTGACATTTTATAAATGATATAAATATAGTATAATAAGGCAAGATAAAAAATGAAAGGGTGAAATCATGGAAACAATTATTGTTGTTGGCGGAGGTGCTAGTGGTTTAGTCGCTGCTGGAATATTATCACAAAGTGATAATTATGATGTGATTATTTTAGATCAGGCAAGTAAACTCGCAAGAAAGGTTTTAGCCAGTGGAAATGGGCGTTGTAATCTCTCACATACTCCCATTACAATGGATCACTATAATACAAACCATCCTTTAATTACAAAGATTGTTAAAGAATTTGATGTTGTTGAATTTTTTAAAAAGAATAAAATGATGGTTAGATATGACCATGAGCTCATTTATCCTTATTCTTTATCTAGTTTAACTGTTAAAAATACATTGTTAAGTGCTTTAAAGGATGTTTCTATTATTACTGACTGTACAGTTTATCAAATTATCAAAAATAATCAGTATGAAGTTAAAACCAATCAAGGAACATATTACGGTGATAAAGTTATTATTGCTAGTGGTTCACCAGCCAGTGAACTATCAGGTGTCCATAATTTAGATATGTTAAAAGATTTTTCAATTAAAATTATTCCTTTTAAAGAAAGTTTAGTGCAATTAGAAACGAAGCCAGTTTATAAATCATTAAAAGGACAACGGGTCAAATGCAAAGCTTCTTTATATGATCATAATAAAAAAATAGATGAAGTATCTGGTGAAGTTTTATTTACTGATTATGGCTTATCAGGAATTTGTATTATGCAATTATCTAGACATATTTATCGTTTGAAACAGCCAGTTATTCATTTGGATTTATTACCTGAATATGATTTATCTTTGTTGAAAGATTATCAAATTGAAGGACTTTATCATGAAAAAGTGGCTAAAGTAATCATTGAAAAGCAACTTAATATTAAAGATTTATCTTTTAAAGTAGAAAAGAGTCACGGTATGAAACATGCCCAAGTATGTCATGGGGGAGTTTCTTTAGATGAAATAGACCATCATCTACAATTAAAAAAGTATCCCGGTATTTATGTTATTGGTGAGGCTTTAGATGTTGATGGTGATTGTGGTGGATATAATTTACATTTTGCTTTTGCTAGTGGCGAATATGTGGCAAGGGCAATCAAGGAGGAAATATGTTAAAAATAAGTGATGTAAGTATAGATTTAGATCAACATGATTATAAAGGAAAGATTGCATCTATGTTGAATCTTAGAAAATCAAAGATTCATCATGTCAAATTAGTTAAACAAGGCGTTGATGCTAGAAGAAAAAATCATGTTCATTTTAATTGTGCTTTTACATTTGAAACTGAAAATGAAGCGCAAGTTATCAAAAATAATCCTAAAAAGAAATTAACTGTGGTTAAAGATTATCATTATCCACTTTTAAAACCAAATCATCAAAAAGTAGTTGTTGTTGGAAGTGGTCCGGCTGGGTTGTTTTGTGCCTATAATCTAGCGAGAAGTGGTCAAAAAGTAACCTTGATTGAAAGAGGAAAACCGGTTGATCAAAGAAAAAAAGATATTGATACTTATTTAAATACCGGAAAACTTAATATACAAAGTAATGTTCAATTTGGGGAAGGAGGCGCTGGTACTTTTTCTGATGGTAAATTGACAACGGGAGTTAAAGATCATCGTGCCCGTTTTATTTTAGAAACTTTTGTTAAACATGGTGCTCATGATGATATTTTGTATCTAAATAAACCACATATTGGAACAGATGTTTTAATTGAAGTTGTTAAAAATATGCGTGAATATATTATTAATCATCAAGGAGAAGTTTTATTTGAAACAACTTTAACTGATATCAATATTGAAAATAATAAAATCGAAAGTATTGTTATGAAACAAAATAATGAAATGAAAGTCATGCCGGTTGACCAACTTGTTTTAGCAATAGGGCATAGTGCTCGTGATACATATCAAATGCTTTATCAAAAAGGTATCAATATGGATGCGAAAGCTTTTGCGGTTGGTTTACGAATTGAACATTTACAACAATTTATTAATGAACATCAATATGGTCGTTTTGCTAATCATCCTGCTTTAAAAGCTGCTGATTATAAGTTAGCTGTTAAAACGAGTGAAGGTAGAGGTGTTTATAGTTTTTGTATGTGTCCAGGTGGTGAAGTGATGAACGCATCAAGTGAAATAGAAAGTGTTGTTGTTAATGGTATGTCTAATTATAAACGTGATGGAAAGTTTGCTAATAGTGCTATTTTAGTGACAGTCAATCCTAGTGATTTTAAAGATGATCATCCTTTAGCTGGAATTGCTTTTCAACGTCAATTAGAACATCAGGCTTTTATTTTAGGTGGTAAAGATTATTCGGTACCAGTACAAAAAGTAGAGGACTATTTAAATGATACTTTTAATGAAGAAGATGTTGAATGCAGTGTAAAAAGAATTAAATATGCCCCATTAAACGAATTATTTCCAAGCTTCTTGAATAAGAATTTAAAAGAAGGCTTAGCCTTAATGAATCAAAAGTTTTCTGGTTTTACATCCAATGCTTTATTATTAGGTGTAGAATCTAGAAGTTCTGCTCCAGTACGCTTTGAACGTCATCAAGATTATCAAAGTAATATTGAAGGAATTTATCCAATCGGTGAAGGTGCTGGATATGCTGGAGGAATTATGTCAAGTGCAATTGATGGTTTAAAATGTAGTGAAATGTTAATGAGGGGAAATGATAAGTGTCAATAATTGAACTGATTTTTATTGGTTTATCATTAGCGATGGACGCCTGTGCTGTATCTATGATTTATGGCATGATGCCATCGCTTTTTCTTTATCAAAGATTATTTATTACGAGTTATTTTGGCTTTTTTCAAGCTATGATGACTTTTATTGGTTATCATTTAGGATGTTTATTTGCTGATAAAATTGCTAAAATAGATCATTATGTTGCTTTTATTCTATTATTTATTTTAGGTTTAAATATGATTAAAGAATCTTTTGAACAAGAAAGTCAAAATCAATTTATTATTGAATGGAAGTCTTTGACTTTACTTGCTCTTGCTACAAGTATAGATGCTTTAGCAATTGGTGTTACTTTTGCTTTTTTAGAAGTTCATCTTTATTTATCTGTGATTTTAATTGGTTTAACAACCTTTCTGGTTTGTATGATGGGAAGTTATGTAGGTACATTTATTGGAAAAAGATTTCAAAATCATGCTGTTTTTTTAGGCGGTATTATTTTGATTATTTTGTCTTTTAAAGTCTTAATTGATCATTTCTTTTCTTAAAAATAAATTGTATTTGTTTAATTTGTGTGATTGGTATATGATATAGTCATTGGAGGAAGGAAAATGATAGCTGAATCTGTTATTTCAAAAGTTAAAAAACAAAATCATATGTTACCAACAAGACAGATTGCATTAAGCTTTTTAGGTGTCATCTTTGTAGGATCATTGCTTTTATCTTTACCTATTGCTAATGCAAAAACATCAACAAGTTATATCAATCATTTGTTTATTGCGGTTTCAGCAACATGTGTAACCGGACTTGTCACGGTTGTACCAGCTCAGCAGTATACCTTGTTTGGTCAAATTGTCATTATGATTATGATTCAAATAGGAGGATTAGGTTTTTTAACTTTTCTATATATTTTATTAATTAAAATTAAGCGTAAGCTCACTTTAAATAGTAAAATCGTATTACAAGAAGCTTTAAATCAAAGTTCCATGAATAAATTACCTCACTTTATCAAAAAAGTATTATGTTTTACTTTTGGGGTGGAAGCTATCGGTGCTATTTTATTATCAAGTCAGTTTATTAGTCGTTATGGTTGGATCAAAGGTATTTATTTTGGTATTTTTCATTCTGTTTCAGCTTTTTGTAATGCGGGATTTGACGTGTTAGGAAGTCAGTCAATGATGCCTTATCAAAATAATATGATAGTCAATTTAACGATAGATTTTTTAATTGTTGCAGGAGGATTAGGTTTTATTGTCTGGTTTGACTTAGCTGATAAAATAAAGAAGTATTTTAAATGTCGTCATCAAAATCGTCGTCCGCTGTTTAAGACACTGACAGTACATAGTAAAATTGTATTGACGATGACTTCATTTTTGATTGTATTTGCTGCTGTTGTCTTTTTTCTATGTGAAATGAATAATCCAAAAACGATAGGGAATCTATCACCATTTGATCAATTCCTTGCCTCATTATTCCAATCTATCACTTTAAGAACAGCAGGGTTTGCAAGTGTACCAATGGATTGTTTAAATGATGCAACAAAACTCATGATGTCCATTGTGATGTTTATAGGTGGTTCTCCAGCTGGAACAGCAGGAGGAATTAAAACAGTGGTTTTTGCGATAGCCATTTTGTTAGTTTATCATGTTTATTGTGGTCGAAAAGAAATAACGGTCTTTTCTAGAAGAATACCCAAACATGTGATATTAAGAGCATTTACTATTATGTTTATTTCTTTAATGATCACTTTTGTGGGAATATTTATTTTATCAATAAGTGAGCAAGCTCCATTTATTGATATTGTTTTTGAATGTGTATCGGCTTTTGCAACAGTGGGATTAAGTGCTTCACTTACTCCACAACTTACAATAGTGGGTAAAATTGTTATTATGATTTTAATGTTTATTGGTCGTATTGGACCAATTACAATGGTGATTTCTTTTGCCCGTAAGTCAAATATGCATGATGGTAAAAAAGAAATTATGTATTCAGATGGACATATATTATTAGGATAGGAGAGAGCATAATGAAGGGAAAACAATTTGCTGTATTAGGACTTGGAGTATTTGGTTCTACGGTAGCCACAACTTTAACGGATTTAGGTTGTGAAGTATTAGCAGTAGATAAAGATGTACGTTGTGTTGAAAGGGTAGCTGATCGTGTAACTAAAGCGGTTGTTGGTGATATTACTGATCGTGAAGAATTAGAAGAATTAGGTATAGGTGATTTTGATGCTGTTATTATTGGCGTTGGAAATCATTTTGAAGCAGCTGTTTTAGCGACAATGAATGTAAAAGATTTAGGAGCATCCTATATCGTAGCAAAGGCTAAAAATAAACCTAATATGCAAATTCTACAAAAGATTGGTGCTGATCGTGTGGTACGTGTTGAAAAAGAAATGGGTACCCGTATTGCTAAGTCATTACTGAGAAAGAATATTGTTGATTTAGTTGAGTTAGATGATGATCATTCGATTATTGAAATTAATGCACCACATCAATGGCTTGATAAAAAATTCATTGATTTAAATATTCGTCGTGTTTATAACATGAATGTTATTGGTATTAAACACGCCGGTGATGATCATTTAGTACTTAATATTGATCCTGAATATATTATTCAAAAGGGAGATCATTTTTTAGTACTTGGTATAACACATGAACTAGAAAGATTTGACTATATGACAGATTAAGATAGCAAAAGCTATCTTTTTTTGTAAGTAATTTTTTTTGTTATAATGAATAAAATTTATTTTTTCATTGGCAGTCATATAACGTTAAGATATGGTTAACAATGTTGAAATATATATACAATGAAAGTAAAATACAAATAGAGTAAGGAAGGCTGTATTTTTATGAAAATCATTGTTCTAGGGGCTGGTAAAGTCGGTAAGACTTTAATTGGTCATATGGCAAACGAGGATCATGATATTATTGTTGTTGATCAAAATGCTAAAAAAGTAGAAGAAGTTGTTAATTTATATGATGTAATAGGGGTAGTTGGTAATGGTGGTTCTTATGATATTTTACAAGAAGCAGGAGCTCAAGATGCCAATTTAATTATATGTGTTACGGCTTCAGATGAACTCAATATTTTAGCTGGTTTAATGGCAAAAAGAATGGGAACAAGACATACGATTGCTCGTGTAAGAAATCCAGATTATTCTTCACAACGTGAATTTATGCGTAATGAATTAGGATTTTCAATGATTATCAATCCAGAATTAGAAGCAGCACATGAAATAAGACGTGCTTTATCATTTCCTTCAGTAACGAAAGTAGATACATTTTCTCAAGGTAAAGTGGAATTAGTAGAGTTTATTGTTGAATCTGATAGTCAGTTAGTTGGTCTTGCTTTGAATAATTTACATTTTATTACGAAAACGAATATTTTAGTTTGTGCAGTTAGCCATAATGAAAATGTGATTATTCCTGATGGTAATTATGTAGTCAAAGAAGGTGACCATTTATTTATTACGGGAACGCATCAAGATTTATCACATTTATGCTTAGATATTGGTGTGACGACAAGCCGAATTAAAAATGTGATGATTATTGGTGGGGGAAAAATTGCTTTTTATTTAACGAGATTACTCAGTGTTCAAGGAATTAAAGTTAAAATTATTGAAAAGATGCAAACAGATGTTTACAATTAGCACAGAAATTACCCTATGCAACTATTATTCATGGTGATGGAAGTGATGAAGAATTATTACAGGAAGAAGGTATTGAACGCTGTGATGCTATTTTAGCGTTAACAGGATTAGATGAAGAAAATATTGTTTTATCTTTACAAGCTAAAAAGTTATTTAATAAAAAGACCATTGCGAAAGTAACAAGAATGAACTATACAAGTTTATCTGATATCTTGACAGTTGATAGTATTGTCGCTCCTAAAAAGATTGTAGCGAGTCAAATTATTCGTTATGTCCGTGCAAAAGTGAATAAAGATGATGATTCGTGTGTCAAAACACTTTATAAGATTGTTGATGGTGAAGTAGAAGCGATAGAATTTAAAGTAACAAATAAATTTAAATATTTACATAAACCAATTAATAAAATGAAAGTGAAAGAACATGTATTAATTGCTGCAATATGTAGGGGTAGAGATGTTATTGTTCCTAAAGGGGACACCACAATTGAATTAGATGACAGTGTGATTGTAGTTTCACGTGGTGAAACAATGAAAACACTGAGCGATATTTTAAGAGGTTAAGCTATGAATAGAAGAATGATTGTTTTTGTAATAGGTAAATTATTATCTTTAACGGGATTATTAATGATGATTCCATTTTAGGAGTTATGATTTCAAGAAAGCCCCCTAAGAAAAAAAATATTTATGCTCGTGAAGGATTTGTTATTGTAGCGTTAAGCTGGATTTTAATTTCTGCCCTTGGTGCTGTGCCTTTAGTCTTAACACATGAAATTCCTCATTATATTGATGCTTTCTTTGAGATGGTTTCTGGTTTTACTACGACGGGGTCCTCTATTTTAACTAACGTTGAAGCCTTGAGTCATACAAGTTTGTTTTGGCGTAGTTTTTCACACTGGATAGGTGGTATGGGAATTTTGGTTTTTGTCATTGCTTTTGTACCGATTGCTTCGGGAAGATCAATGCATATTTTAAAAGCTGAAGTTCCTGGACCGGTTGTAGGTAAACTGGTTTCTAAAGTTCGCGCGACAGCACGTATTTTATATGTTATTTATGCAGCCATGACTTTTATTGAAGTAATTTTACTATTGGCTGGAGGAATGTCTTTATTTGATAGTTTACTTAATGCCTTTGGTACGGCAGGTACAGGTGGTTTTGCTATTAAGAATGCCAGCATTGCTGCTTATCATAGTGCTTATTTTGATTGGGTTATTACCATCTTTATGATCTTATTTGGTATTAACTTTAATTTATTTTACTTTGTTTTAATTGGTAAGATTAAAGATGCTTTAAGAAGTGAAGAATTGCATTATTATTTAGGTGTTATTTTAATTGCTATCATTATTATTACCATCAATATTTTACCAATGTATAATAATATATTAGATGCTATTCGCTATTCAAGTTTTACAGTTGGTTCAACCATTACAACAACTGGTTTTGTTGTATGTGATTATGATAAATGGCCACTTTTATCACAAATGGTTATTTTAATATTAATTTTTGTAGGAGCGTGTTCTAGTTCTACTGGTGGAGGAATCAAAATATCAAGAATTGTGATGTATTTTAAAAATGCTAAAAGAGAGTTAAAACAATCTTTACATCCTCACAG
Organism: Erysipelatoclostridium sp. AM42-17; assembly: GCF_003480255.1. Lineage (GTDB taxonomy): Bacteria > Bacillota_I > Bacilli_A > Erysipelotrichales > Coprobacillaceae > Faecalibacillus. The sequence continues at coordinate 83,075 of NZ_QUIN01000005.1, forward strand.
TGTTCAAACTATAAAATTTGAAAATCAGCCCATAGATCAAGGTGTTATTCGTTCTATTCATGGTTATTTAGTTATTTATTTGATTATCTTTGTTATTTCTTTACTTATTTTATCTTGTTTTAAAATTGATTTTACAAGTGCTTTTTCTGCAGTTGCGACATGTTTAAATAATGTGGGTCCAGGAATGAATGTTGTTGGACCAGTAGGAAATTTCTCATCATTATCAGATATTTCTAAACTTGTTCTTTCTTTTGATATGTTAGCAGGAAGACTTGAAATTTTCCCAATGCTTTTATTGTTTGCCCCAAGTACATGGCGTAAATAGTATAGATAATGATAAATGGGTTAAAATAAGCATATGATGAAGTAGGTGAAATCATGAAAAATGAAGAATATATTATTAAAAATACTTTAAGATTGACGAAAAAATATGATGATGGTTTATCTAAGTATGCAACCAAGAATAGTCAATGTATTAAAGTAAAAAATACAATCAAACCTCATGATGAATTTGATATTCGTTGGCCATATGAAGAAGATATTGATCGTATTTTATATTGTAAATCATATCAAAGATATGTTGATAAAACTCAAGCTTTATCTTTTTTTAGGAATGCTCATATTTCTAAAAGATCCATTCATGTTCAATGGGTAAGTCGTATTGCTAGACAAATAGGTAGAGGTTTAAATCTTAATTTAGATTTATTAGAAGCCATTGCTTTAGGTCATGATTTAGGTCATGCTCCTTATGGACATATTGGTGAAAAAGTACTTAATGAATTATTACAAGAAAAAGGGTTTGGTTATTTTTGTCATAATGCAAATAGTGTAAGAAATATTTTGTTTTTAGAACGAGAAGGTATCGGTTATAATGTTTCCTTACAAGTATTAGATGGTATTTTATGTCATAATGGTGAAATGCTCTCTAAAAAATATGTGCCTGATTTAGATAAAAATGTAGCTCAGTTTTGGCAAGAATATGAAGACTGTTGGCATCAAGAAGGAACCAGCTTGAAGATTAGACCCATGACTTTAGAGGGTTGTGTAGTAAGAATTTCTGATGTGATTTCTTATATTGGTAAAGATATTGAAGATGCAATTACGGTAGGTATCATTGAAAGAAGTGATCTGCCTGAATCAATAACACAAGTTATTGGTAATGATAATAAAAGTATTATTAATAAACTTATAGGGGATTTGGTGATTCACAGTTATCAAAAGCCTTATCTTAGATTTTCTAGTGAAGTTTTCGATGCTTTAAGTGCATTGTTAGATTTTTTAACAACGCATGTTCATCATCATCCTATTTTATTACAAGAAAATATTAAACTTGAACGAATGATTAAAGAACTATATCATGTTTATTATGACCAACTTGTATCCGGTGAAGACTCACCCATTTGTCGTTATGTTCATAAAATGTTACCAACATATCAAAAAAATGATCCTGCTTTAATTGTGAGTGATTGTATTTCGGGAATGACGGATAGTTATGTTTTAAGTGAATATCAAAGATTGTTTTTACCAATCCATCATGATGAAAAACTTTAATAAGTTTGTATTCAAGGACAGCAATTCGTGTTACAATAAAGTAAAGATAGGAGGTTACTTTTATGAAACTCATTATTGCGATTGTTAATTCAGATGATAGTTCTTCAGTACAAGGTGCTTTAACTGAAGCTGGATATTTTGTTACAAAACTATCAACAACAGGGGGATTTTTAAAGAAAGGAAATACAACTTTCTTCATTGGAACAAATCATGAAAAGGTAGATGAAGTCATTAATATTATAAAAGAACATTCTAAAAAAAGAGTGGAAAAAGAACCAACAGTACCACCAACAGAAATGGGAGAATTCTTTACTCCAATTATGGTAGATGTTTTAGTAGGTGGAGCAACAGTATTTGTTGTTGATGTTGATCGTTTTGAAAAATTCTAATAAAAAGTAGCGTTAGCTACTTTTTTTCATATATAATAGAAAAGGTGATAAAAATGGGGATAAAATTATTAAATAAAAAAAATTGGCAACAAGCCATAGTATTAGTCAATAAACAACTTGATAGTACAAATGATGAAACAGTAAAAAAACAATGGATGAAATACAACAACAAAGAATACTACATACATCCTACTGTACTTACATATTTAGATGATCAAGGGGGAATGATCTCTTTAAATATGAAAACAGGTTTTATTCATTTTTTACTAGGTAACAAACTGTCAAAAAAAGAATTATTACAAGTAGCGCTTGATTTGACAACAATTGATTTATATGCAATATATCAAACATCAGATATATCATTATATAAACAATTTGGTTTTGTTCAAGAACAAAACCAAGTTCATTATACAAGAGAAACTAAAAAACGTTTTGATAGCTATGAACAAGTCTGTCACTTTATAGCGAGTCAAAAAGATCGGGTTTATAGTTTAGATAACTTTAAACATTATATGCAAGCTTTACATAATCCACAATTAGCTTTAAATTGTGTTCATATTGGTGGGACAAATGGTAAAGGTTCTACTACAAACTATATAAGAGAAGTATTACAAGATAGTGGTTATAAAGTAGGAACATTTACTTCGCCAGCAATGTATTCAAGATTAGATATTATTAGAGTACAAAATCAATTTATTGATGATGCAACGATGGTAAGATTTGCTAATCGTTATGTTGATTTATGGCTAAAATATGAAATTAGTATGTTTGAAATTGAAGTCTTTATTGCTTTGATGTATTTTATTGAAAAAGGTGTCGATTTGGCTATTTTTGAAGTAGGTTTAGGTGGTAGTTTAGATGCTACGAATATTATTAGACCACTTGTAGCTGTTAATACCAACATTGGTATGGATCATGTCGATTATTTAGGACATACTTATCAAAGTATTGCCTATAATAAAGCAGGAATCGTTAAAGATGGAATTGATTATATTACAGGGGAAAGAAAAGCAGAATGTTTAGATGTTTTTAAAGAAGTATGTAAAAAGCATCATAGTAAGCTTATTCAAGTTCCTCAAGTACAAAATATTCAAGATGGTTATCAAGTAAGTTATGATTATCATGATTTACATATTGTTTTAAATACGCCAGCTCTTTATCAAGTTGATAATAGTATGCTTGCGATAAGTGTACTTGAATATTTAAAAGAACATAATGATTATCAGTTTAGTAAAGAAACATTACTTAAGGGATTATATGAAGCTTCTTGGCCAGGACGTTTTGAAAAGATTCATGAACACCCTTTAGTTATTTTAGATGGTGCACATAATAAAGAAGGAATTGCCCGTTTTGTAGAGGGAGCTAAAAAATACCAAGATATTAAAATTGTTTTTAGTGCTTTAAAAGATAAAGATACAAATCATATGATTGAACAATTGTTAACTTTAACAGATGATTTAACTATTACTCAGTTTCCTCATCCTCGTGGTACAACAGCTAAGGATTTAGCTAAAGATTATCCAGTCAAGATTGAAACAGATTTTAAAAAAGCTGTAGATGAAGCGTTTTGTCATCAAGGAACAGTTTTTATTACGGGTTCACTTTATTTTATTAGTCAAGTAAGACAATATTTACAAACAAAAGAAATGGTATCTAAAGAATTAAAGTAAAAGCCATTAAAATGTTTACAATATGTAAGGAGGCTTAGTTATCATGCAAGATATTTATTATTTTAATGGGCAGGATATTACAATGAATGTATGTATTCAAATTTGGATAGGTTACACTTTATTGGACAATTCTAAAGAGAACTGTTTATAATAAA
>NZ_QUIN01000050.1 GCF_003480255.1 Erysipelatoclostridium sp. AM42-17
CCACCGATTGTTACAATTTTTACAGGTTTTTTATTCATTTATCTTTCCTCCTTGATTACACATATGATTATAGACAAAAAAGCAAGACATTACTTTATTTTTTCACTTAACGAAAATAAAAAGAAGCTATGCTTCTTTTTTATAACTTAGGATAAATATTGTTGATAGAATTAAAATAAAACCAATTAAATCAAATACTGTAAATGAAGAGTGAAGCCATACACACATAAAAAATGTTGCGCTTACAGGTTCAAGTGCTCCAATCAGCGAAGCACGCATAGCCCCAATATAATGTACACCTAATAGATATAATGAAAATCCCAATGCTGTTCCAATAACGATAATGCCAAGAACCCCGATGATACCAATAAAATCTAATGATACTTGAATAGTCCACACTTTACCGATGATACCTAAAACAATACCACCAATTAACATAGCATAACCAATAGGAATTAAACTTCCCCATCTATTCATAAGATTTCTTGGTAATAGCGAATAGAGAGATGCTGATAAACCAGCCATAACACCCCAAAATAATCCCAAAGGAGTAATATTCATTTCATGAATATTACCATGAGTGGCAAGAATAAATGTTCCACTAAAGGCAAGTAGTATACAAATAATTTCTTTTTTGTAAGGTAATCTTTTACAAACAAGACATGTATATAACATAATAAATACTGGATTAAGATATTGTAGTATAGCTGCCGTAGAACTATTTGAATGATAAATAGCAGTCATATATGAATATTGACAAAACATTAAACCACATATAGAAAAACAAATAAGTTGAATTACATCTGATTGATGTTTCCAAATAGCAATAGACTTCTTCCTATCTTTAATAAAACAAATAATCAATAATATAATGCCTGCTCCTAACATTCGCATGGTTGTTAACCATGTTGTGTTAAGATGATAATTTTGAAACAAAAATTGTCCTATTGTTCCTGATAATCCCCAAAAAATACCGCCAAGTGCGGTTAAAATAACCCCCTTTTTCATTATGATCACCTCTTATTGTAGACATTCTAACAAAATTGATTATCATTGACAAATAAATATTTATAGCACTCATAAATAAATAGTGGTAAAATAATATATGCGACGTGGTGCGCTAGCTCAAGTGGATAGAGCACACGCCTCCGGAGCGTGGGGTAAGGCGTTCGAATCGCCTGCGTACCGCCAAATTGCCGGTGTAGCTCCAATGGTAGAGCAACTGACTCGTAACCAGTAGGTTGCAGGTTCGATTCCTGTCACCGGCACCAGTTTGATTTTTGAAAACTAACTACAAAATGAACTGAACCCAATTTGTTGGACAGATGAATTTCAGATAGTAACGATTATTA
>NZ_QUIN01000051.1 GCF_003480255.1 Erysipelatoclostridium sp. AM42-17
TGGATAGGTTACACTTTATTGGACAATTCTAAAGAGAACTGTTTATAATAAATAAAAATGAAATGAGGTAACCAAAATGGCAAGAGAAAGAAGAAATTACAGTGATGAATTTAAAAAGAAAATTGTTGAATTGTATAATAGTGGAAAACCAAGAGCTGAACTTGTAAGAGAGTATGAATTAACACCATCAGCTTTATCATCATGGATTAATAAATACAATAATTCAGGTTCGTTTAAAGCAGAAGATAACAGAACCCCTGAAGAAAATGAATTAATCAAACTTCGTAAAGAAAATCAACGATTAAAAATGGAAAATGATATTTTAAAGCAAGCGGCGTTGATTATGGGACGAAAATAAATGTTATTTTATCCAATTCGTATAAATATCCAATCAGCGCGATGTGTAAATTACTCAATATTTCAAGATCATCTTTATATTACGCTAAAAATAAACCTGCAAAAAAATATAACGCAGAAGAAGAAAAACTAACTCAACATATTAAAGAAATATTTAAAAATAGTCGTAATAACTATGGATCTAGAAAAATCAAAGTTGAATTGAAGAAAAAGGGTATTATAGCCAGTAAGCGACGAATTAGACGTATCATGAAGGAAAATGGCCTTGTATCAACGTACACAGTCAAACAATATAAAGTGCATAAACAGACATGCAATAACGATAAAATAGATAACAAGTTAAAACGAAATTTCAATCAAGAAGAAAGAATGAAAGTAATTGTAAGTGATTTAACTTATGTCAATGTTGCAGGAAAATGGAATTACATATGTTTAATGTTAGATCTATATAACAGGGAAATTGTAGGCTATGCAGCAGGGAAACATAAGGATGCTGGTTTGGTTAGAAAAGCAATAACTACAATAAAATATGATTTAAATAAAATTGAAATATTTCATACAGACAGAGGAAATGAATTTAAAAATAATATTATAGATGAAGTACTAGATACTTTTAAAATAGATAGGTCACTTAGTGCAAAAGGATGTCCATATGATAATGCAGTAGCAGAAGCAACCTATAAGATAATAAAAACAGAATTTGCATTTAATAGAATATTTGATGATTTTGAAGAATTAGAAATAGAATTGTTTGATTATGTAAATTGGTATAACAATATTAGAATTCATGGTTCACTAGGATATAAGACACCTATTGAATATCGTGCGTTCTCATAAAAAGTGTCCAAAAAAGTGTTGACAATCCA
>NZ_QUIN01000052.1 GCF_003480255.1 Erysipelatoclostridium sp. AM42-17
TCCAAACTTTTCTACATGGTCTCAGAACTATATTCGCAGATATAAGGATTCAACTATTTTTCAGGAAATCTTTATGGAAATTCTGGAACAGGCTGTTGCGTACGGTTTTGTTGATTTTACAACAGTATTTGGAGACAGCACACATCAGAGGGCAAATGCCAATAAAAGAAAAAGTGAAAAAAAAGAAGTAGAGATCATCAAAAAGAAATACGAAGATGATCTGTTGACTGAAATCAACGAAGATAGAGAATACATAGGCAAGGCCCCATTCGATGCAATGGTGCATACAGAATATGTACATGATGAAGAAACAGGTAAAGAAGTAAAAAAGACTTCAACTAAAATAATTACAGAGAGCACTATAGATCCAGAAAGTGGCTGCTTCCATAAAGGTGAGAAGGAAAAATGTTTTGCGTACTCGCATCAAACATTCTGTGATAAGAACTCGTTCGTACTGGCAGTTACAACAGTACCCGGAAATGTACATGACAGTGTTAGTTTTTTTGATGTCTATGAAGAATTGAACAATGGGAAATATGGATACCTAATTAAGAATGTATCGTTAGATGCTGGATATATGACACCCGCAATATGTAGAACTATTGTACAAAACAATCAAATTCCTTATATGCCATATAAAAGACCAATGACGAAAAAAGGGTTCTTCAAAAAATACGAATATGTCTATGATGAAGAATATGACTGTTATCTATGTCCAAATGATAAGCTTCTTATGTATACAACAACTACAAGAAATGGCTACAGACAATATAAATCCAATCCAAAAGACTGCAAAGATTGTCCTCTTAGAAATAAATGTACAAAGAGTAAAAATATGACAAAAGTTATTGAACGTCATCTATGGGAAGAATTTAGAGAATATGCTGATGAGATCCGTCATACTATGGAATGGAAAGAAATCTATCCAAAGAGAAAAGAAACCATTGAACGAGTATTTGCAGACTGTAAGGAAAACAATGGACTACGCTTTACAAGATTGAAAGGCTTGAAGAAAAACCAACAGAATGCTTGGTTGATTTTTGCGTGCCATAATTTGAAGAAAATGTCCCTTTGGAGAGGGAAATATAGAAGAAAATCCTCAAAATCTTCTGTATATTCTTCAAAATATAGAAAAAAAGACAATTTTATTTTTGAAATTGCCTGTATAAGATATAAAAAACCTATATCTTTATGTAAAGGTATAGGTTTGTCAACAATCTG
>NZ_QUIN01000053.1 GCF_003480255.1 Erysipelatoclostridium sp. AM42-17
ATACATTACAATTAAATAGTTATAAAAGGGTAGGTACAATGCCTACCTTTTTTTGTGAAAATAAATTTATGTATTGCTAATGTATGTACAATCGCATAAAATGAATTGAGAAGGATAGACTATATATGAAAGGAGTTATTTTATATGGCTACAAAATCAGCAAATTTATATGCAAGAATTGAACCGGAAGTTAAAGAAAAAGCAGAAACAATTTTATCATCATTAGGTATTTCTGCCTCAAATGCCATTAATATGTTTTATAAACAAATTATTTTACAAAGAGGAATCCCATTTGAAGTAAAGTTACCAGATACAAGTATGATAGATGTAAGTACATTATCAAAAGAAGATTTAAATGAGGAATTAGAAAAAGGATATGTAGATATGCAAACTGGGCGAACAAAGAAAGCAAAGCAGGCATTTCATGATATCCATAAGGATTATGGTTTATGATATATGAAGTTTATGTATCTCAACAGGCTGAAAATGATTTAAAAGAAATTTATGAATATATTGCATTTAAATTACAATCACCACAAAATGCAATCAATCAGTTATATCGTTTAGAAGAACATATATTGAGTTTAGATATGATGCCATTTAGATATCGACAATACGAAGAAGAACCATGGAAAAGTCGAGGACTTCGTGTATTGCCTGTAGATCATTATGTGATATTTTATATTCCAGATAGTACTACAAAAATAGTTACAATTTTAAGAGTGATGTATAGTAGAAGAAATATTGATGATCAATTAAATTTTCATACAAAAGGGTAAAAATTAAGAATTCAAAAAATAAATAATTAGCACTCACCTATTGACAGTGCTAAAAGAGAGAACTATAATGTATTTAGAAATTAGGAAAGAGAT
>NZ_QUIN01000054.1 GCF_003480255.1 Erysipelatoclostridium sp. AM42-17
ATTGGTTTTAATTCTTCCATTAATTGAGCAAATTTCGCTGGTTTTAATGATTGTGGTCCATCACATAATGCTTTCTCTGGATTATTATGCACTTCGATCATTAATCCATCACATCCTGCTACGACTGCTGCCTTTGCCATTGGATTGACTAACCACCATTTTCCTCCTGCATGGCTTGGATCAATAATGATTGGCAAGTGTGTTAATTCTTTAATTACTGGGATTGCTTGTAAATCTAATGTATTTCTTGTATATGATTCAAATGTTCTGACTCCTCTTTCACATAAGATGACATTTGGGTTCCCACTAGCCATGATATATTCTGCTGACATGATCCATTCTTGATATGTTGCACTTAATCCTCTTTTTAATAAGATTGGTTTCTTTGTTGCTTTCCCTACCTTCTTTAATAGATCGAAGTTTTGCATATTTCTTGCTCCTATTTGGATCAAGTCTACTTTTTCAATAAATTCATCTAAATGTTCTGCATCCATTAATTCTGATACGATTGGTAATCCTGTTGCTTCTCTGGCTGCTACTAAAATATCTAACCCTTCTGATCCCATTCCTTGGAATGCATATGGTGATGTTCTTGGTTTGAATGCTCCCCCTCTTAATAGATTAGCTCCTGCTGCTTTGGCTGCCTTAGCAATTTCAATCACTTGTTCTTTTGATTCTACTGAACATGGTCCTGCAATCACGGCTAGGTTTCCACCACCGATTTTTACTCCTCTTACATCAATGATTGAATCATCTGGATGGAATGCTCTGTTAGCTAATTTATATGGTTCTGATACATGCATTACTTTTTCTACTGCTGGATCTACTTCGATTTGTTCTGGATCTACTTTTGTTGTATCACCAA
>NZ_QUIN01000055.1 GCF_003480255.1 Erysipelatoclostridium sp. AM42-17
TTCCATAGTGAAAGTCCTCCTTATGATTCAAGAATAGATGAAAAGGGAGGAATAATAAACAAATCATGTGTGGTAACGAAAGATAAAAAGAGATTTCTGGAATTGAACAGACAGATATGATAGTAATCTCCAAAGCAGTTTACAAATCTGGTGTGGAAATAGGAAATGAGAGAATTATCAATTTCAGCATCGGTATTTTTGTGCACAATAATACTAATCATATCATCATATGAAACAGAAGATATAAAAGGAATCATAGGAGAAAGAAGAACTGCATGAGTTGAACCGCAGTGAGGACATATTAATCTGGTGATTCTAATTGAACTATTTTTAAAAGCTCTATAATAATAAGCATGAACCTTTAGACCGGATTCATTGCACTTTGGACAATGAACAGAAGAAAAATCCAGGGAACTAATGACAGAAGAATAAATATTCTGATTAATTGTATTGATTTTTTTGTGAAATTCTATTATTATCATAGTGTTCTTATGGACAGGATAATGAATCAAACTTTGGTCGGGATGGTTTATTATCCTTTTTCTTTCTATAGGATTATAAGTAAATCATAATAAAAAAATTCATTAATGACATCAAAAAATGATGAAAATAATGAAATTTATTTTAAACACATAAACCACATGGATTTTATATATGGGTAATGTTACTACCAATACTATTTTTGTTTAAAACTAAAATATCAGATTATTTTAAATACTC
>NZ_QUIN01000056.1 GCF_003480255.1 Erysipelatoclostridium sp. AM42-17
AAAAAAGGTAGGCATTGTACCTACCCTTTTATAACTATTTAATTGTAATGTATTTTGTATCTTGTGTTTCTAATTCTTTTTTAGGAACTGTAAGTCTCAAGATACCATCTTCATAGCTGGCTTCAATATCTTCATTTCTAACATTTTCTCCTACATAGAAACTTCGTGCCATTGAACCTACATAACGTTCTTTTCGGATATATTGTCCTTCTTCATTCTTTTCTTCTTTATCAATACCTTTATTTGTGGCGATTGTTAAATATCCATTTTCTAACGATATTGAAATATCTTCTTTCTTAAATCCTGGTAAATCCATGTCTAATTCATAACTGTGATCAGTTTCTCGAACATCTGTTTTCATCATATTCTTTGAATGTTTTCCATATAATGGATTTTTCTTTCCAAAGAATTCATTATCAAAATCATCAAACCAATCATCAAATAAATTTTCTTTAAAAATACTAGGCATCATCATAAGTCATTTCCCCTTTCAATCTAGATACTTAGATTATTCGCATCGTTGTTTCAAGCGGTGTTAACTTACTGAAACTAGGTTCTTTTTTTATCTCTTTCCTAATTTCTAAATACATTATAGTTCTCTCTTTTAGCACTGTCAA
>NZ_QUIN01000057.1 GCF_003480255.1 Erysipelatoclostridium sp. AM42-17
TAGAAGCTGAAGGTGTAACTATTAAAGATGACGTTGCTCGTCAATTAACTGAAAAAGGTTTATAATATAAAAGATGCGTTAAACGCATCTTTATTTTTCATCAAATAATTCAATAATTTCATTAGCTGTTCCATTAATGAAAGCAATTCTTGCTTTCATTGGAATAGTAATATCTTTGGGTGCTACATGAGATTGAGCACCTTTTCTTATTGCTTTTTCATACAAGTTATCTACTTGTTTACACTTTAAAGCAATATGAGCAAAACTTCCTTCTGGATATTTTTCATTTTCCTCAAATATTTCTAATACCAAGTGATCTAAAGATAATAGACAAGCGGGTTTCCCTTTTAATTCAAATCTTTTTATTATTTTACCTTCAAATATATCAAGATAAAATTGAATTGTTTTTTCAATATCATTGGTTTTTAATGCAATATGATGTAACGAATACATAATTCCTTGTATGATATAAACGTACCTTGCCAGTACATAAATATCACTTTATCCTTTC
>NZ_QUIN01000006.1 GCF_003480255.1 Erysipelatoclostridium sp. AM42-17
ATACATTACAATTAAATAGTTATAAAAGGGTAGGTACAATGCCTACCTTTTTTGTTATAATGAACAAAAAAGGGGGAGCATATGATTTTACCATTATTCATTACCGGATTACTATGTATTGTATTTTTATCTATTGGAATTGGTATTGCTATCAATTATAAAAAGAAAATGAAACAATGTACGCAAAGAGTAAGTGGTAAGGTTGTAGATAATATTGCAAGAAGGCAATCATCAATTGATGATCATACATGGGATACTTATTATTATCCAGTTGTCGAATATTACGTGAATGGACAGTATATTAAAAAAGAAATATCTATTGGTACAAGTAAACCAAAGTATGAAGTAGGAACAAGTGTGACGGTACTGGTTCAACCGGATAATGTAAATCATTGTTATATTGAAGGGGACAATGGACAGCGTTGGATTTACAGCATCTTTTTGATAGTTGGTATTATTTTACTTTGTGTATCATTAGTATTAATGAGTACCGTGATTTAATTGTTAAAATTGAGTTCTTTTAGTTTCTTCTAGGTAACCTACGCACAATATTGTGCGTACTTTTTTTATTTTAAAAGAAAAATATAATAAAAAATGAAAAAAGGAGAGTTAATAATGGAAGTAAAAGATTGTTTAAGAATATTAAGAGAAATTAAAGATGTAGCTTTTGCGACAGTAGATGATCAAGGATTACCCCAAATCAGAATGATTGATGTAATGTTAGTTGAAAATGATAAATTATATTTTTGTACGTCACGAGGGAAAGATTTTTATCATCAATTACAAAGTCATCCTCATGTCGCTATTACAGGAATGAATAAAGATTATCAGATGATACGTTTATCAGGAGAAGCATATCAATTAGACGATGCCAAAAAATGGATTGATTTAATCTTTGAACATAACCCTACGATGAATGATGTTTATCCAGGAAAGAGTCGTTATGTTTTAGAACCATTTTGTATTGCACAAGGAGAAGTTGAATTTTTTGATTTAGGAGTTCAACCCATAGAAAGACAAACCTTTGTTATAGGAAGTAAAAAGAAAAAAAGAAAAGGATTTATGATCAGTGAAAAGTGTATAGGCTGTAACCAATGTAAAACATGGTGTCCTCAACAATGTATAGAATCAGGGAACCCCTATGTGATTCAACAAAATCATTGTTTACATTGTGGTTTATGTTATGAAAAATGTCCAGTTCAGGCAATTAGGAGGGAAGAATATGAATAGTTTAATCAGTTTATTTATTAAAAGAAAAGCTTTCTTTTTAAATTTATTATGGCAACATGTGGGTATATCATTTTTTACTGTTATCACTGCTATCATTATTGGTGGGATGATTGGTATTTTTATTAGCGAACATAAAAAACTAGCAAAACCAGTTCTTGGTATCATTAATTTTGTTTACACAATTCCTTCTATTTCCTTATTAGGTTTTTTTATTCCACTATCGGGAATTGGTAATCAAACTGCTGTGATTGTTCTTGTTATTTATGCATTACTCCCTATGGTAAGAAATACTTATACTGGAATTGAACAAGTCGATCCATTAATAGTTGAAGCAGCAACAGGTTTAGGAAGTACCCCAAGACAAGTCCTTACAAAAGTAAAATTACCTCTAGCTTTACCTTTTATGATGGCAGGAATACGTAATATGGCGGTCATGACGATTGCTTTAGCAGGGATTGCATCTTTTATTGGCGCTGGCGGATTAGGAGTAGCTATTTATCGTGGTATCACAACGAATAATGCTACCATGACATTAATTGGTAGTTTGATGATTGCGATATTTGCTTTAGTTGTTGATTTTGTTTTATCAATAATAGAAAAACGAATAAAATCAAAAAAACAACAATCTAAAAAAGGAATCATAGGAATTATTATTTTAGTTTGTTTAGCGTTAATAACACAAATCTTTCATCAAAAACAAGAGGTTTTGCATGTAGCGACTAAACCAATGACAGAGCAATACATCCTAGGTGAAATGTTAGATATCTATATTGAACAAGAAACAAACTTAAAAGTAGAGTTGACTCAAGGAGTAGGTGGGGGAACATCCAATATCGTACCAGCAATGAAAAAAGGTGAATTTGATTTATATCCTGAATATACGGGTACAGGATGGAATGCAGTATTAAAGAAAAATGATATTTATAGTGAAAACTTGTTTAAGCAAATGAATCAAGAATACAAGAAAAAATTAAAGATGGAATGGTTTGGTCAATATGGTTTTAATAATACTTATGGTTTAGCTATAAGAAAAGAAATAAGTGAACAATATCAATTAAAAACTTACTCAGATTTAAGTAAAGTTGCTGATCAGTTGACATTTGGTGGTGAATATGACTTTTTTGAAAGAGAAGATGGTTATGATGCTTTATGTAAGACATATCATATGAATTTTAAAAAGACAGTAGATTTAGATATTGGTTTAAAATATAAAGCTTTAAAACAAGGAAATGTTGATGTCATGACAATCTTTACAACAGATGGACAATTGGCGAATGATCAAATTGTTGTATTGAAAGATGATTTACATTTCTATCCAAGCTATCTATGTGGCAATGTTATTCGTAGTGAAGTATTAAAAAAACATCCGGAATTAAAAAAAGTATTAAAAGACTTATCCAACATTATCAGTGATGATGAAATGGCTTATATGAATCATCAAGTAGAAAGTCAAGGTCAAGAACCTAGAGATGTAGCAAAACGCTATTTAAAAGAAAAGAAATTATTAAAGGAGTCATAAAATGGAAACAATAATTGAATTTCAAGATGTAAAAAAATCATATTTGGAAAAAACAGTTTTAGAACATTTTAATCTTTCTGTTAATGAGGGAGAATTCATCACCATTGTAGGAACATCAGGAAGTGGAAAAACAACAGTTTTAAAGATGATCAATGGACTTATAGAAACAACTCAAGGTCATGTCATCGTTCAAGGAAAAGATTTGAAAGAACATGATTTAATTCAACTTAGAAGACAGATTGGCTATGTTATTCAAGGGAGTTTATTATTTCCTCATATGACTGTAAAACAAAATATTGCCTATGTACCTTCTTTAAGTCAGAAGAATCATGATATAAATGATAAGATTATAGAATGTATGAAAACAGTTCAGTTAGATTTAAATTTACTCAATCGCTATCCTAGTGAATTATCTGGAGGTCAACAACAAAGAGTAGGTATTGCTAGAGCACTGATCAATCGACCTCAAATACTTTTAATGGATGAACCATTTAGTGCTGTTGATGAAATCACAAGAGTACAATTACAAGATGAATTATTAAAGATTTATAAACAGACATCACTTACTATTTTATTTGTTACACATGATATTGAAGAAGCTTTAAAATTAGGTACTCAGGTTTTAGTAATGAATGAAGGAAAAATTGAACAATATGCTTCACCAGATGAAATATTAAAACATCCAGCCACACCATTTGTAGAAAAACTTGTTGATAAACAACGACGTTACTGCTTATTACCGGAAGATAAGCTTCAAGATTGTAAATATTGCGCTCTAACAAAAAAGAACTCATAATGAGTTCTTGTAGTTTTCTCCCCATGAAGCCATAGCATCTAAAATAGGTTTTAAACTATATCCCAAATCAGTTAAAGAATATTCAACACGGGGAGGGACTTCAGGATAAACGGTACGAGTTAAAAGACCACTGGCTTCCATTTGTCTTAATTGACTGGTAAGGACTTTTTGGGAAACATGCCCGATTGATTTCTTTAATTCACCAAATCTTTTTGTTCCAGGAAGTAAATCTCTTAAAATCAAGACTTTCCATTTATCACTAATTAATGTTAATGTTGTTTCTACCGGACATGCAGGTAATTCAATATTTGTTTTTTCCATGTTATCACCTCGAAAGTTTCTAATAGATACTTAGTTTATTATATATACTATAATAATATAAAAAAATAACTTAAACAAGAAAAGAGATGTAAAAGATGAATCAAGATGAAAGAAGACTTTATTTAATTCAAGAATTGTTAAATGAAAGAGTTGAATACCAAGATATCAAAGTCCCTCAAGATAAGCAATCTCAAAAGCTCTTATTAAGAGATCTAATGAATGTACGGTTACCTAAAAAAATACACTTACAGTTTTATCAAGTACAAGATGCTTATTTAAAAGAAGAAATTAAACAAAAAGGAATAACCTATTTAGATGATTTAAAACCTATTCAAGAAGGGATTTATCTATGGAAAGGGGATATGACAACCCTTCAATGTGATGCTATTGTCAATGCAGCAAATAGTCAAATGACAGGCTGTTATATTCCTCATCATCGTTGTATTGATAATTGTATTCACACTTATGCTGGAATGCAATTACGTTATCAATGTAGTCAAATGATGAAAAACCAAGGAAGTGAACCAACGGGTCATGCAAAAATAACCCAAGCCTATAATCTTCCTTGTCGTTATATTATTCATACTGTTGGTCCTATTATTGATCAACAAGTAACCCAACATGATCAAGAATTACTGATATCAAGTTATCAATCGTGTTTACAGCTTGCAGCAACTTATGGATTAGAAAGTATTGCTTTTTGTTGCATTTCTACCGGGGAATTTCATTTTCCTCAAGAATTAGCAGCTGATTTGGCTATTAAGACAGTAAAAGCATTTCTAAAAAAACAAACAAGTATTAAGAAGGTGATTTTTAATGTTTTCAAAGAAGAAGATGAACACATCTATAAACAATATCTTACAAGTGATTGATGAGGCTGACGCTATTATCATTGGTGCTGGGGCGGGACTTTCTTCAGCAGCCGGTTACACTTATGATGGTAAGAGATTTGATAAATATTTTCATGATTTTAAAGAAAAATATGGGATTCAAGATATGTATTCAGGAGGCTTTTATCCTTTTGAAAGTCTAGAGGAATATTGGGCATGGTGGTCAAGACATATTTATTATAATCGTTATCAAGATCATCTAGAACTTTATCAAAAATTACTTAAATTAGTTCAAGATAAAGATTATTTTGTGATTACAACGAATGTTGATCATTGTTTTCAAAAAGCAGGCTTTGATAAGCAAAGATTATTTTACACGCAGGGAGATTATGGCTTATTACAATGTAGCAAACCATGCCATCAAGAAACATATGATAATGAAAAACGAATTAAGCAAATGATAAAAGAACAAAGAGATATGAAAATTCCTACGCATCTTATTCCACATTGTCCTCATTGTGGTAAAGCAATGACAATAAATTTAAGATGTGATGATACTTTTGTAGAAGATCAAGGTTGGCAACAGGCTATGAATCGTTATCTTGATTTTTTAAGAAGACATCAAGGATTAAAGGTTGTTTATCTTGAGTTAGGTGTTGGTTATAATACGCCATCCATTATTAAATATCCTTTTTGGAAAATGGTAGAAAAGAATAAAGAGGCAACCTATATTTGTATTAATCAAGAAACGTATTGTCCTGAGTCAATTAAAAAACAATCCTATTGTTTAAATACTGATATAAAAACATTCTTAGAATCACTCGTACAAGAGTGATTTTTTATACTATTTATCGTAATTTGATTAAATTAAAGTATAATAGAGATAAGAGGGAAAAAAGATGAAACAAATTGTATTAGAAGAAGTAGATTCAACAAATGAATATTTAAAAAGAGAATATCAAAACTTAGATCAACAAGTATCACTTTATGCACATCATCAAACTCATGGTAAAGGAAGAAACGGTCATGTTTGGCAAAGTCAACCCAATGAAAACTTAACAATGAGTTTTTTATATAAAGATTTTAAAAAGATTGAGGACGCT
Source organism: Erysipelatoclostridium sp. AM42-17 (assembly GCF_003480255.1). Taxonomy (GTDB): domain Bacteria; phylum Bacillota_I; class Bacilli_A; order Erysipelotrichales; family Coprobacillaceae; genus Faecalibacillus. Next base: position 5,800 of record NZ_QUIN01000006.1, read on the forward strand.
TGGAAAATAACACAGTTGGCAGCGTGCAGTGTTGTTGGCTTACTTGACCGTCATCATATTAAAGCTATGATTAAATGGCCTAATGATATTTATGTAGGTGATCAAAAGATATGTGGTATTCTTACAGAAACAATATTAGATCCTGATTTAAAAGGAGTTATTGTAGGAATAGGTCTTAATGTTAATGGACAAGGACCTTATCTTTCTATGAAACAAGTCACAGGTAAAAGTTATCGAATTCAACAATTAGCGATAGGTTTACAAACATTTATGAATATTTATTATAATCTTTATCAAACAAATCAGTTTGATAAGGTTTTAGAATACGCTAATAATATTTCTTATTTAAAAGATAAAGAAGTCAATTATTTGGAGTATGGTCCAGTTACTTTTACAAAGTTAAATGATGATGGAACAGTTACTTTTGTTGATCAAAAGGGGCAATATTATCATCAAATTATTAATGAAATATCATTACATCAATAAAGCATATCTTGAAGATCTGCTTTTTCTTTAGAAATTCTTAAGAAAGATAAAAAGTAAAAATTTATTTTTATTCTTTATACTCATAGGTGTAAGGGGTGAGGATAGTGAAAAGTCTATTTGAAATCAATGAATTGGTTTTATTTAGTTATTTATTTATAGGTTATATGGGAGTATGTCTCATTGTTTTATCAATGATGATTAGATAAGGGAGAAGATTATGGAAAAGTATCATGTATTAGTTGTAGAAGATGACCATGAAATTGCTCATGCGATATCAATTTATCTTAAAAATCAAGGTTATGATGTTTTTATTGGTCATGATGGTCTAGAGGGATTAGACATCATTAATCGAGAAGTGATTCACTTGGCGATAGTAGATATTATGATGCCAAGAATGGATGGGTTAACCATGGTTACCAAATTAAGAGAAAAATATGATTTTCCTGTTATCTTCTTATCAGCTAAATCAGAGGATATGGATAAAATTATGGGCTTAAATATTGGTGGCGATGATTATGTAACCAAACCATTTGTACCAATGGAATTGATTGCCCGGGTTCATTCACATTTAAGACGTTATAGTCGATATTTAGATGCGACATTACCTAAAGAAAGCAGTCATGTTTGTATTTGTGGTGGGTTAGAATTGAATGATGAAACAAAGACAGTAAGTGTAGATGGAAAACCGGTTAAAGTCACACCTATTGAATTTAAAATTCTAGAACTACTGATGAAAAATGCAGGCAAAGTCTTTTCAGCAGATGATATTTATGAACGGGTATGGAATGAAAAGGCAGTGAATAGTGAGACGGTGATGGTCCATGTACGTAACCTAAGAGAAAAAATAGAACTCGACCCTAAAAATCCTCAATACCTTAAAGTTGTTTGGGGTGTTGGTTATAAAATTGAAAAATAGTAGGTGAGAAAATGAAAAAGAAAAAGTGGCTTATTCATAGTTTGATGATGATTTTGTTAGTTGTCGCTTCTGTTATAACTTATCTAAGTTATGGGACAAATACTTTTAATACGAATGAAAAATTAAATTTTGATGATGATCGTGATACGATTACCAATATTTTAGTTAAAAAAAGTGTATTATTAGATGCTCAATTACAAAGACGTAAAGGAAATTATGATCTCTATCATTATTATGTAAATGGTGATAATGTAGATAGTTTAAAAGACCAATATAATGATAATCTGCAAGAAGTATTTAATGATAGTCTACTTAATATGGAAGATCAGGATAATTATTTTAGTAAAGGATTTTGTTATTATGCATATGATATGCAAGATAACAAGAGATGTCTTACAAATACGAAGTCAAATTTAAAAGATTTATTTACAAATTCTAAGAGTAAATTATTAAAGAAATATCAATGGTATATGGTTTTAACATTTAATCAGGATGGAAATATTCAGGTTGATGGAAATAATAAAGATGGTTGGGGTAATAAGTTTTATAATACATCTTTTGATGAACTTTTTAAAAATGATTATTTAAGTGATGAAGATAATCAATTTCTTAATCAATTTCATATGAAAAACCCAACGAACATGAAAGTTGTTTTTGCAATTCCTAATAAAGTTTCTTCTAATACTTTTTTAGCTCAAAATTATTTAAAAGGACAATCTATATCACAAACATTATTTACTTATGTCATCATATTTGTAATCCTTATTATAATCATGATGTTATTTATGCCGGTAAAAGAATTATTAGAATTAGAACCATTTAAAACAGTAGTGAAAGCTAAACTTATTTTTACTTTCCTTATTTATTTAATTGTTGTAGCGATATGGATTACAATGATGACAGGTGTTTTACAAACAACCTGGCAAGGAGATTTTGCTTATATTGTAAGACAAAAAGGACTGGCTGGTGCTGGGGTTTTACTAGAACCATTAGTCAATATCGGTGGTTGGTTTGTATTCTATGCGATGGTGATGTATTTTATCTTTTATATCAAGATGATCATTGTAGGTGGAGTTAAGTCCTTTATTAAGGAACACACATTAGCTTATAGTTTATATTATCATTTTAAAACAAAGGTTTATCATTTGACGGATACGCAATTAGAAAAAGGATTAACTCAAAATATTAAAAAGATGGGACTTATGAGTGGATGCTTTATTGAAGGACTATTCTTGTTTGCTGGATTAGTCATGGATGTTTTTTATCGCTATTCTTTCTCATTTAGATATTACTTTTGGTTGACGCTTATTTTATCAATAGGATCAGGTATCGTTGTTGTTATCATTGCTAAAAAATTATCATCAAAGGTTTTACATGATTATCAACAGTTATTAGATTCTACTCATCAGTTATCTAAAGGAGAATTTAATAATAAAATAGAACAAGATTTAGGTTTATTTAATACATTAAAAGATGAATTTAATTGTATTAATGATGGATTTAAAGATGCCGTAAGTAAAGAAGTAGCCTCCCAAAAGATGAAAACTGAACTCATAAGTAATGTTTCTCATGATTTAAAAACACCACTTACTTCCATTATTTCTTATGTTGATTTATTAAAAGATGATAACTTAACTCAAGATCAACAAAAAGAATATATTCAAGTATTAGATCATAACGCTAAAAGACTTAAAACTTTAATAGAAGATTTATTTGAAGTGAGTAAAGTCAATAGTGGTAATGTTAAATTAGATCTTGTTGATCTTGATTTCCATGCTTTAGTTCAACAGGTTGTCTTTGAATATCAAGATTCGTTTTCTAAACAACAATTACAAATCAAAGAAAACTATCCAGATCATAAAGTCATCTGTCATTTAGACAGTGCTAAAACTTATCGGGTGTTAGAAAACTTATGTCAAAACATTTGTAAGTATGCGTTAGATCATACAAGAGTTTATATTGATATGGTAGAAGATGAACGTTATGTAAAACTCACTATTAAAAACATATCTGCTAGAGAGATTCATGGTGATCCTCAAGTGTTAACGGATCGTTTTGTTCAAGGTGATGAATCACGAAAAATGGAAGGATCTGGGTTAGGACTCGCTATTGTTAAAAGCTTTGTAGAAGTCCAAGATGGAAGTTTTAAGTTAAGTGTAGATGGCGATTTATTTAAAACAGATATCACTTTTTTAAAGAAATAAGATGTAAAAACAGTGGATAATACCACTGTTTTTGTTATAATAGGGATGTTATGGAAGAAATAAGAAGAGGAATGAAAAATGGAATACCAATAGCGTTAGGTTACTTATCAGTATCATTTTCTTTTGGAGCAATTGCGGTATCAATGGGCTTTTATTGGTGGCAAGCTGTATTAATCTCATTATGTAATTTGACTTCAGCAGGACAATTTGCCTCATTAGGAATTATGACGGGACAAGGAAGCTTTATTGAAATGGCGATTGTTCAGTTAACAGTTAATATCCGTTATGCTTTTATGTCGTTGTCTTTATCACAAAAAGTAGATGATCGTTTTAAAGGTATCTTTAAATGGTTATTAAGTTTCTTTATTACGGATGAAATCTTTGCGGTATCGATGCTGGAAGAAAGTGTAAGTAAGGCTTATTTTTTTGGATTAGCTTTTGCTGGGGCGAGTGCTTGGATTATTGGGACCACATCAGGAGCTATATTGGGAACAATTGTTCCTACCATTGTCCATCATGCTTTAGGTATTGCTTTATATGCCATGTTTATCGCTATTATTATTCCTGGTATGAAAAAACATCATCATATGATTAAGATTGTTTTATTAGCGATTATTTTAAGAGTAGGTTTTTATTATTTACCTATTTTAAATCAATTATCAAGTGGTTTTGCGATGACAATCAGTGCTTTAGTGAGTGCATTAGTAGGAGCCATTATCTATCCAACGGAGGAAATACATGAATAAAAACTTTTTTATCTATTTACTGATTATGTCAGTTATTACCTATGCTATCCGTGCTATTCCCCTTGTTTTCATTAATAAAAAGATAACCAATAAAACAGTTCAATCATTTTTAGACTACATACCTTATACCGTACTGGCAGCGATGACTTTTCCTGATATTTTTTATTCAACGGGTAATCTTATTTCAGGAATTGTAGCGACAATCATTATCCTATATGCTTCATATAAGGAACTGAGTTTAATTCAAGTTGCTTGTATCGGTTGTGGTGTCGTGGCATTAATAGAAATCATTTTATAATAAAGAGGGATCAATTATGATAAAATTAATTATGACCGATATGGATGGTACATTGCTTTCTAGTGATAGTAGTATATGCCAAAGAAACTTAGACGCTATTGATTACGCTAGAAGTCAAGGTGCCTTGTTTGGTATAGCAACAGGGCGTGACTGGGCTTCAATGAAAGAAGCAACCGATATTTATCATTTAAAAGCTGATTATATGGTGCTAGGAAATGGGGCCCAATTTGTAGATCAAAATGGCCATGTATTAATGTCGGCTTATCTCGATAAAGAACACTTCTTACCAATTACTGATATATTTGATCAACTACATTTACCCTATATTGTTTTTACGACAAAAGGCTACTATGCTTTAGATCCAGAATATTCTAAAAACTGTTTTATTGAAAGAACATGCCAACATTTACATGTACCTTATGAAGACTTTACTCCTCAAGGAAAAAGAAAAGATAGTCCTTGTATGAATTTAAAACCGATGGTTTCTAAAGAACAATTTCTAAAAGAAGATTTAGATATTATTAAAGTGGAATCATATTCGTTAGATGTTGATTTAATTAAAGAAGCTAAAAAACAATTAGCTTCATTATCAGGAATTGCTTATTTATCTTCATTTGAAGATAATGTTGAAGTAACGCATCAAAAGGCACAAAAAGGTTTAATTTTAGAAAAAGCAATTCAACTATTAGGAATTAAAAAAGAAGAAGTCATTGTTTTAGGTGATGGTCTTAATGATGGGACGATGTTTGATATTTTCCCTTATTCTTATGCGCCTAGTAATGCGGATGATGAAATCAAGAATAAGGCATATAAAATAGGTTGTCATCACGACCAAGGTATTTTAGGTGAAGCAATAGATGATTTAATGAAGTAGGTGGGTAACCACCTTTTTTTATTTGACAAAAGAAGTGATAAAGAATTATAATTGTTCAAAAACGAACTATTCAAAAAGGAAGAGATAAGATGAATAAAGGGTTAGAATTTGCTAGAAAGATAGATCTTGTTTATCATCAACAATGTAAATCAATATGCAAAGAATTAAATTTACCACAAACTGCATTTGATATTTTAATGTTTTTAGGGAATCATCCAGAATATAAAAGTGCACGAGATATTGTAGAAATCAGGAAAATTAAAGCTAATTTAGTTTCAGTTAATGTAGATAAATTAGTCAATGAAGGTTATTTAAAAAGATTGGCTATACCGGGAGATCGTAGAAAAATTAAACTTGTTTGCAGTGAAAAAGCCAAGCTAGTTATCAAAAAAGGACAACAGTTTCAAAAGCAATTCTTTCAAACAATGTGGCAAGGTATTGATGCAAAACAACAAGCATTATTTAATGAAATCTTACAAATGATAGAAAAGAATTTAGATGAATTAAAGGAGGCTAAATGATGAATATAGTTAATGTTTTAATAGTGACTTTTTTTGCAGGAATGGGAGCTGGACTAGGAACGGGATTTGCTGGGATGTCGGCGGCGGCTGTTATTAGTCCGATGTTAATTGCATTTTTGAATATGGATCCTTATATGGCAGTAGGCATAGCTTTATCATCAGATGTTTTAGCTAGTGCCATTTCTGCTTATACTTATGGTAAAAATAAAAATCTAGATATTAAAAATGGATTATTAATGATGGTGAGTGTTTTATTGTTTACTGTTGTAGGAAGTTATGTAGCCAGTTTACTTCCTTCAACAACGATGGGAAACTTTTCGGTCTTTATGACATTTTTACTTGGAATTAAGTTTATTGTCAAACCGGTTATGACAACAAAAGAAACAATGAACAATGTTGATTCTAAAAAAAGAGCCAAACAATCTATTTTATGCGGGATGATGATTGGGTTCATTTGTGGTTTTATTGGAGCTGGTGGTGGCATGATGATGCTCCTTATTTTAACGACTGTCATGGGATATGAATTAAAAACGGCTGTAGGAACAAGTGTTTTTATTATGACTTTTACTGCTTTAACTGGTGCTGTTTCTCACTTTATGATTGGTGGTATGCCGGATATAACAGTATGGATATTATGTATTATCTTTACTCTTATATGGGCAAGAATTGCAGCCTTGTTCGCTAATAAAGCAACGCCAGAAACGCTAAATCGTGCTACAGGGGTCGTCCTTGTTGTCCTTGGAATGGCGATTTTTATCTTCTCTTTGTTGAAATAGATATAGTTTCTAACTATAGATAAGTGAATAATATTTATATTATACGTTTATTATCTCTTCGTTTATACTTTATGAATATAAAGTATAAATGAGGAGATTTTTAAATGAAAGCACCATATAAATATGATATTGTCGGAAGCTTTTTACGTAATGCAGAAATTAAAAATGCAAGAAGTGAATTTGCTAGAGGGAATATCACACAAGAAGAATTAGAAAAAGTAGAAAATCAAAGTATTGAAAAATTAGTGGATAATGAAAGAAAAGCAGGATTAAAAGCGGTAACTGATGGTGAATATCGTCGTGCTTTTTGGCATTTAGATTTTTTATGGGGATTACAAGGTGTAGAACGTGTATCAGTTGATCATTTTTCTATTGCTTTTAAGGGACATCAACCTAAAAGTCAAACATTAAAAATTGTTGATAAAATTGATTTCCCTCAAGATCATCCATTTTTAAAACACTTTAGATTTATGCAATCAATAGTTCAAGATAGTGAAGTTAAACAATGTATTCCTTCACCATCTATGTTGCATTTGATTTGTTGTGTGAGAGAAGAAAACTATCAACCAATTGAACGTTATCAAAATGAAGATGATTTATATCGTGATATTGCTTTAGCGTATCAAAAAGCAATTATTTCTTTTTATAATGCAGGATGTCGTTACTTACAATTAGATGATACTTCATGGGGAGAATTCTGTTCAAAAGAAAAAAGAGAAGCTTACAAAGCAAGAGGGATTGATGTTGATGAAATCGCTAAAAAATATGTTGATATGATTAACTTAGCGTTAGAAGTCAAACCTGATGATATGGTCATTACAATGCATATTTGTAGAGGTAACTTTAGATCAACATGGTTTACTTCTGGGGGATATGAACCGGTGGCAAAAACACTATTTGGTGGATGTCATGTGGACGGTTTCTTCTTAGAATATGATAGTGAACGTGCTGGAGGTTTTGAACCATTACGCTATATCAAAGATCAAAAAGTTGTCTTAGGTTTAGTCACTTCTAAAGAAGCAACATTAGAAAATAAAGAAGATATTATTGCTAGAATTCATGAAGCAGCTAAATATGTACCTTTACAACAATTAGCTTTATCACCACAATGTGGTTTTGCTTCAACTGAAGAGGGAAACCTTCTTACTGATGAAGAACAATGGGCTAAAATTAAATTAGTCAAAGAAATTGCTGAAGAAGTTTGGGGAAAAAATTAAAACAATAAAAAGCTATTCTTTATGGAATAGTTTTTTTATAATGTTTAATTGACTTTATTCGTTGACTCAAGTCATTGAAATAGGTATATTAAAATTAGAGATAAATTATAAAAAGCATTAATGATTGATGGAAAGGAAATGATAAAAATGGAATCACGTTATTTAGGTAATATAAAGGTATCATCAATAGGAATGGGATGTATGGCATTTTCACACGGTTATGGTCAAATCCCTTCAAGACAATACGCTATTGAGGCAATTCAACAAGCCTATAAGCATGGTTGTACTTTTTTTGATACAGCAGAAGGTTATGGAAATGTTTTATACTATGAACATCATAATGAAGAAATCGTAGGGGAAGCTTTAAAAGATGTAAGGAATCAAGTTGTCATAGCGACTAAATTAAAGATTCATGATGATGAAGTCAATGAAGATATGTATGAGGTATGTAAAAGACATTTAAAAGCTTCATTGAAAGCATTACAAACAGATTATGTAGATCTTTATTATTTACATCGTGTTAATTTACAGGTTCCTATTGAAAAAGTAGCCAAAGCTATGGGTAAATTGATTGATGAAGGATTGATTCGTGGTTGGGGTTTATCACAAGTAGATAAAAAATTATTAAAAAAAGCACATGAAATTACACCTGTATCGGCAGTACAAAATTTATATAATATGTTGGAAAGAGATTGTGAAGAGGAAGTTATACCTTATTGTTTAAAACACAATATTGGCTTGGTTCCTTTTTCACCTATTGCTTCAGGCTTTTTATCAGGAAAGGTAATATCGACTTCACAGTTTGAAAAAGTAGATGATGTTCGGGTATTTGTTCCTCAATTAAAAAATGAAAATATCAAAGCTAATCAGCCTGTTATTGATTTATTAAACGAATACGCTAAAAAGAAACATGCTACTAATGCCCAAATTTCTTTAGCTTGGATGTTGAAAAAATATCCTCATGTTGTACCTATTCTAGGTTCTAAAAATAAAGAAAGAATTATTGAAAATTTGGATGCTTGTCAAGTTGAATTATTTGATGAAGAATTTAAAAAATTAGAAGAATCACTTAATCATATTGAATGTCATGGTCATCGTGGTATTGTTGAATATCAAGGTGGTTCAATGAAAGATTGGGGTCAAAATAAATAAGAACTTGTCTTACGACAAGTTCTTTTTATTATTCAAAAGGATAAGTCATACCCCATTGACAACGAATAGCACTAAGTAATGAAGAAACATCACGACTTAATTGTAATACATCTTCACCGGTATGGTTGATAACATCTGTTTCCATATCAATGACTTCATATTGTAAAGCTTTTTGACTATCGCCAGTTTCAATAATTTCTTGATGTCCATCGATTGTATAAGTGATTGTTGCTTTACTGGCACGAGGATAAACATTGACTTCAACAAAACCTTCTTCACCGGCAATGACACCACGTTTAGGCTGTTTAGCACGCATTGTAAGAGCCATCACAACCATTTGCCCATCTTGATTTTTCATGATAATACCAGATTGTTCATCAACACCGGTTTCAAAATAGTCCACAGTAGTTAAAACAGTATTTGGTTTAGATGATAAGAAATAGCGTGCAAAGGAAGTAGCATAAACACCGATATCTAATAAAGCACCACCGGCTAGTTCTTTAGAAAAGAAACGATTATTCACATCATATTCTTTACATGAACCAAAGTTAACTTGAATCATTTTGACTTTACCAATAGCACCATCATCAATAATTTCCTTTAATTTTTTATAAAGTGGCATATGATAAATCGTCATTGCTTCTTGAATAACGACATGATGTTCTTTAGCAAGAACAACTAATTCTTCTAATTGACGATCATTTACAGTAATGGCTTTTTCACATAAGATATGTTTATTAGCTAAAATAGCTTTTTTCATAATGTCATAGTGGCTATTATGAGGTGAAGCAATATAAACAATATCAATATTTTCATCAGCTAATAAATCATCTACTGTAGCATAAGCATTTCTTATTTTATACTTCATAGCAAAATCTAATGCTTTTTCCATGCTGTTATGATGAGATGCGGCATAGATCTCATGATTCATATCTAACATTGATTGTGCCATTTCATGAGCGATGGTACCACAACCGATTATTCCCCAATTTAATTTTTCCATTTTTATTCTCCTGTTAAATGAAAGTGATTTAAGGCATAAGCTAAACCATCTTCCTCAATATCTTTTGTTATAAAATAAGCAATATCTTTCATTGCTTGATCGCCATTAGCCATGACGATAGAATGTTTAACATAACGTAACATGGATTCATCATTATAAGAATCACCAAAAACATAACAATCATCTAAATGGCTATGAAAATAATCAACAAGAAATTGAATTCCTGTAGCTTTAGAGTGTCCTTGAGGGACAATTTCTAACATTTCATGAGATCTTTCTATAATATCAAAATCTTGTAAGATGTTTTTTCTAAAATCATTGATGTTATGATCAAACCATACAGCAAATTTATCAAATTGAAGGTATGGATGATTCATGTCATAGACAGGAAAGTTTCTTTGTAGATAACGTTCTTTCATTTCTTTTAAATCATTGTTTTTAATGTTTTGATTAAAATAGACACCATCATAAGATTCTAAAACACCATCTATTTTATTTTCTTTAATAAGATGAGCAATTTCATAGCAACGTTCTGATTTTAAGGTATGGTGATATAAAACTTGATCATGATAAGTAATATAAGTACCACATCCACATATATAACCATCTATAGGAAGATCTTGAATACATTGATCAATAGTAGAAATGGGTCTACCTGTATTAATAAAAATGAGATGTCCTTGTTTTTTTACTTTTTCTAATGCTTGAATAGCACTGGATGGAATTGTATGTGTTTTTTCGCTTAATAATGTTCCATCAATATCAAAAAATAATATTTTCCTTTTTTGCATACTTTAAACTCCTTATGACCAATATTATAATAGAAAAAATCAATTTATGTCATTTTTTCTATACTCGAAAACAATAATTGAAGATTATTATGATAAATTGTGTTATTCTATAAAAAAGTAGAAGTTAGGAGGATGAAAAATGAGGATTACTTTATTAAGTAAGCCAGGTTTTTCTGGAAGTATGCTTGTAAAAAAAATCGAAGAGGCAGCGAAAAGCCGATATTTAGATATAGAAGTCAATCTTAATCAAAAGATGGATGAAGCAGATGTGGTGTTACTCACACCACAACGAGAAGGTGATTTAGAAGGTATTAAAACAGTAGTAAAAGTACCGGTAGGAGTCATTTCATTAAGAGATTTTGGTTTATTAAATGGTGATGGTATTTTAAAATACGCAACTCAATTAATAGATACGAAATAGGAGGAAAAGGACAAAGTCCTTTTTTTTTATGTTCAAACTAAATTGAGTGAATATTATCACAAGAATGTCTAGAGGTCATTGTTTTTTAAGGCATTTAACGATATAATTATTATTAGTATAGAAAGACTGGGGGAACCAAAATGTACAAGATAGTCAAAAAGGAAAGACTAAATGATGTTGTTGAATTAATGGAAGTACATGCGCCAATGGTAGCAAGAAAATGCGAACCTGGCCAATTCATTATTTTAAGAGTTGGAGAAGATGGTGAAAGAATTCCATTAACCATTGCTGATTATGATCGTGAAAAAGAAACAATCACGATTATTTATCAAATTGTTGGTTATTCAACTAAACAATTAGCAAAATTAGAAGAAGGCGATGAAATCACTGATTTCGTTGGACCATTAGGTGTACCAACAGATTTACATAAATCTAAACATGTTGTTGGTATTGCTGGTGGGGTAGGAAGTGCACCTTTATATCCACAATTAAAGAAATTAGCTCAAATGGGTGTTGATGTTGATGTCATCATCGGTGGACGTGAAGCACAATATGTATTATGGGCTGATAAATTCAAAGAATTCTGTAAAAATGTGTATGTAATGACAGATGATGGATCTTTAGGAGAAAAAGGATTTGGTACTGTTAAATTACAAGAATTAATTGATAGTGGAGATCCTATTGATGAAGTTATCGCTATTGGACCAGTAGTGATGATGAAAGCTGTTGTTGGAGTAACTAAACCTCAAAATATTAAAACAATGGTTTCATTAAATCCTATTATGATTGATGGAACTGGAATGTGCGGATGCTGTCGTGTTACAGTTGATGGTAAAATTAAATTTGCTTGTGTAGATGGTCCTGATTTTGATGGATTACAAGTTGATTTTGATGAATTAATGGCTCGTCAAAGAATGTTTAAAGAAGAAGAACACGTTGTTGATGAAAAAGCAGACCGTATCTGTAATTTAATGGGAGGTGTAAAATAATGCCTAATATGTCACCAAATAAGGTTAAAATGCCTGAACAAGATCCTAATGTAAGAAATAAAAACTTTGAAGAAGTTGCTTTAGGATATACAAAAGAAATGGCTATGGAAGAAGCAACACGTTGCTTAAACTGTAGAAAACCATTTTGTATGGAAGGATGCCCAGTAGGGGTACCTATTCCTGAATTTATTCAACATGTAGCTGCAGGAGAATTTGATGAAGCTTACTCTACAATTACTAGAGAAAATGCTTTACCTGCAATTTGTGGTCGTGTGTGTCCACAAGAAAATCAATGTGAAGGACATTGTATTCGTGGTAAAAAAGCAGAATCTGTTGCGATTGGACGATTAGAAAGATTCGTTGCTGATTATCATCGTGAACATGGAAAAAATGTAGAATTAAATATTGAAAAGAACGGTAAGAAAGTAGCGGTTATTGGATCTGGACCAGCAGGAATCACTTGTGCTGGAGAATTAGCTAAAAAAGGATATGATGTCACTGTATTTGAAGCTTTACATAAAACAGGTGGAGTTTTATCTTATGGTATTCCAGAATTCCGTTTACCTAAATCTTTAGTTCAAAAAGAAGTAGATGGAGTTGCTGCTTTAGGTGTTGATTTTGAAACAAACGTTGTTGTAGGACGTTCAATCACAATTGATGAATTACAAGAACAAGGATATCAAGGAATTTTCGTAGGTAGTGGAGCTGGACTTCCTCGTTTCCAAGGAATTCCAGGAGAAAACTTAAATGGTGTTTATGCTGCCAATGAATTCTTAACACGTGTTAACTTGATGAAAGGATATCAATTCCCAGAACATCCTACACCAGTTAAGATTACAGATACAGTATGTGTCGTTGGAGCTGGTAACGTAGCTATGGATGCAGCGAGAACAGCAAAACGTTTAGGTGCTAAAAATGTTTATATCGTTTATCGTCGTGGACCTGAAGAAGTACCTGCTCGTGCTGAAGAAGTACATCACGCTAAAGAAGAAGGTATTATCTTTAAATTACTAACAAATCCAGTTAAAATCAATGGTGAAGATGGTTGGGTTAAATCTATGGAATGTATTGAAATGGAATTAGGTGAACCTGATGCATCTGGAAGAAGAAGACCAATCGCTAAAGAAGGTTCTAACTTCACAATTGAAACAGGTACTGTTATTGTTGCGATTGGACAAAGTCCTAACCCATTAATTAGACATACAACACCTGGATTGGATTGCCAATCTTGGGGTGGAATTATCGTTGAAGAAGATACAATGAAAACATCTAAAGATGGTGTCTATGCTGGTGGCGATGTTGTTACTGGTGCAGCAACAGTTATCTTAGCTATGGGTGCTGGTAAAAAAGCAGCTCAAGCTATGGATGAATATTTAAAAAATAAATAATAGAGAAGCTATTCTTAATTGAATAGCTTTTTTTATATCACTTAGTTGAATACATTCGTTGACCTGAGTCAATGAATGTATTATATTATAGGCAGGAGGATGAATATGGGGAAAAGACAAGAAGCAGCATTAGAAACAAAAAAGAAGATCATTGAGGCTGTTAAGCAATTACTTGAACAAAAAAGTCCCGAAGAAATCAGTATTGAAGAAATCACAAAGAAGGCCTGTATTGCTAAGGGAAGTTTTTATACACACTTTAAACGTAAAGAAGATGTTATTTTAGAAATAGATTTTCAAGAATATGCTTTTTTAAAGGATGATGTAAGTCGTATTCAAGGAGTTGAACAACAACTTTCGTATTATCTTATACAATCAGTAAAGATTATTGAAAAAAATAGTTTATCAGTAGCGAGACAATGGATGAAAGGCGCTGTTGCTCCTTTACAAGAAGAAAAAGCAGGTACCAGAAAATATCGTTTTGATTATGATAATATTCTTTCAATTTTAAACAATGGAATTGATCAAAAAGAATTAAAACAAACAACACCGGTAGAAATTCTAACTGAAATGATGATGAATCAGTATTATGGTGCTGTAGCATCTTGGTGTATTCTGGGTCAAGAACGTTCTTTAGTTTCTATGATGGAACATTATTGTCAATATGAACTTAAAATATTATTGCAAGATTACCAATAGGAGGATAAAAAATGGAATATGTAACATTAAATAATGGTCTAAAAATGCCATTATAAGGATTTGGTGTTTACCAAGTTATAGATGAAAAAGAATGTGAAGAATCAGTTTATCAAGTTATTAAAGCAGGATATCGTCTAATTGATACTGCTGCTGTTTATCAAAATGAAGTCGCAGTTGGAAAAGCCATAAAAAAGGCAATCAATGAAGGTATTGTTACAAGAGAAGACTTATTTATTACAACGAAGTTAAGGTTACAAGATTATAACCAAGTACAAAAAGCAATAGATACATCATTGAATAAATTAGGTTTAGATTATGTGAATCTTTATTTCATCAACCGATGGGAGATTATATTGGTGCATATCGTGTGATGGAAGAAAATTATAAAGCAGGGAAATAAAAGCAATCGGCGTATGTAACAGTTATCCCTATATTTTAGCGGATATTTGTGAAACAGTAGACATCATTCCAGCAGTTAATCAAATAGAACTCCATCCTTTTTTTCAACAGCCACTTGCTTTAAAAACGGCTCAAAAATATGGTGTCGTTTTAGAAGCATGGGGTCCTTTTGCTGAAGGTGGTCATGGTATTTTTACACATCCAGTATTAACTGAAATTGGTAAAAAATATCACAAAACAGCAGCCCAAGTTGCTTTAAGATGGAATATTGAAAGAGGAGTTGTCGTTATTCCTAAATCAGTCCATCTAGATCGTATCTTACAAAATATTGATGTTTGGGATTTTAAATTAGATCAAGAAGACATGGATAAAATAGCAAAATTAGATACGGGAAAGAGTGATATTGTTAATCATTTTGATCCTGAATTTGTAAGTATGGTACATAGTGTTAAAGCACATGAGGAGGAATAATATGGAAACAGTAAAATTAAATGATGGTCATGAAATACCAGCTATTGGGTTTGGGGTATTTATGATTGATAATAATGGACCAACATATGATGCAGTGTTACAAGCATTAAAAGCAGGATATCGTCATATTGATACTGCTGCTTATTTCAATGAAGAAGATGTAGGGAAAGCTATTAAAGATAGTGGTATTGATAGAAAAGAAATCTTTATTACAAGTAAATTGTTGTTACAAGATTATGGATATGAACAAGCTAAAGTAGGAATTGCAAGATCACTTAGAAAATTAGGAACAGAATATATTGATTTATATTTAATTCCTCAACCTTATGGTGATGTTTTAGGAGCATGGAAAGCTTTAGAAGAGGCAAAAGAAAAAGGATAAATTAAATCTATTGGTGTAAGTAATATGACACCTCATCTATGGAATCAATTTGTACCTCATTTCAAAACCAAACCGGCAGTGAACCAAGTAGAATGTAATCCTTTTTGTCAACAAAAAGAATTAAGAAAGATTATGGCTCAAGATGATGTCAAATTAGAATGTTATTATCCTTTAGGACATGGTAATAAAGAACTATTAAATCATTCTTTAGTACAACAATTAGCTCATAAATATCATAAGAATGCCGGACAAATCATCCTTAGATTTGAAGTACAAGATGGACTGATTGTTTTACCTAAATCTTCACAAAAAGAACGTATTAAAGGAAATATTGATATTTTTGATTTTTCTTTAACTGAAAGTGAAATGAGACAATTAGATACAGGTAAAACATCTCATGATCCTGAAGCACCAGGTATTGAAGAGATGCTTAGAAATGCCTTTGTTATTGAAGATTAATAAAAAGCACGAAAGTGCTTTTTATTTTATGAAAATCTTTCTTTATTTTTTTATCTTATTATATAATAAGATAAAGGAGACTAATTATGATAACATCACAAATTAAGGAAGTACTAAAACAAGCAGATTATGTATTAAAAGATAATCCTGTATTATTAAAAATGTTCAAACAATGTTTTGTTTCAACGATTGAAACAACTTTAAAAAAAGTTAATGATAATGAAACTTTTGTCATTACAGGAGATATTCCTGCTATGTGGTTGCGAGATTCTTCTGCTCAAGTGAATCACTATTTACCTCTTGTATCAAAAGATCAAGAATTATCCGATTTAATTGCGGGACTTATTAATAAACAGGTTCAATGTATTTTATTAGATCCTTATGCTAATGCTTTTAATTTAAACCCGGTCTATGAAAGAGAATATTATGATTGTACAGACATGAATCCGATGATTTGGGAAAGAAAATACGAAGTTGATTCATTATGCTATCCAGTTCGTTTAGCATATCAGTTTTATAAACAAAGTCAACGATACGATATTTTTACGCCTGATTTTTTAAAAGCCATGCATAAAATCGTGGATACATTTGTATTAGAACAAGATCATCGTCTTTCAACATATCGCTTTGAAAGACCGATTGCTAGAACTTGGAAACGTGAAGAAACAGAGACCTTAAAAAGAAAGGGGAAAGGTTTACCGGTTAATGAAACTGGAATGACATGGAGTGCTTTTAGACCAAGTGATGATGCTTGTCGTTTTAATTATCTTATTCCTGCCAATATGTTTGCGAGTGTGATATTAGAATATATTAAAGAATTTGCTAGAGAAATTTATCATGATGATGTTTTATATGAAAAAGCAAGACAATTAAAATGGGATATTGATTATGGTATTCAATGTTATGGTATTTACCTTCATCCTCAATTTGGTAAAATGTATGCTTATGAAACAGATGGTTTTGGTAATTATTGTTTAATGGATGATGCCAATGTACCTTCTTTACTTTCTATGCCTTATTTAGGTTATTGTACAAAAGACGATGTACTTTACCAACATACACGATCATTTATTTTAAGTCATCATAATCCTTATTTTTATCAAGGAACATGTGCCAGTGGTATTGGTAGTCCTCATACTCCAGAGAATTATATTTGGCATATTGCTTTATCAATGCAAGGATTAACAGGTTCTAAAGAAGAAGCGAAAGAAATGATTGATTTAATTTTAAAAACAAATAATAATGAAGGTTTATGTCATGAGGGATTTAATAAAGATCAACCAAGTGAATATACAAGACCTTGGTTTGCTTGGGCCAATTCATTATTTGCTGAATTGGTATATCAAACCTATTTTGTAAAATAAAAAAGCACTAAGGTGCTTTTTTAATTATTTCATCAATTAAACCATATTGTAAGGCATCTTCAGGATCCATAAAATAGTCACGTTCCGTATCATCCATAACTTTTTCTAATGGTTGATGAGTGTTCTTGGATAATAGACGTGCAAGTTTTGCTTTTTGTTTAATAATTCTTTTGGCATTGATTTCTAAATCAGTAGCTTGACCTTCAATGGTTCCTAAAGGCTGATGAATCATGATTTCACTATTAGGTAAGGCACAGCGTTTACCTGCTTGACCGGAACTCAGTAAAAAGGCAGCCATACTTGCTGCCATGCCACAACATATTGTGCTGACATCACAGGAAACAAAGTTCATCGTATCATAAATAGCAAAACCGGCTGAAACACTGCCACCAGGAGAATTAATGTACATAAAAATATCTTGGTGACTGTCTTTGGCTTCCAAATATAACAGTTGACCAATAATAGAACTAGCCATTTGATCATCAATAGCGCCTGTTAATAAAATAATTCTTTCTTCTAATAGTCGAGAATAAATATCATAAGCATATTGGGTTGTTTGATTCTTTTCAATTACAGTAGGAATAAAATGCATAACTTGACCTCCATATTTAAGTATAGTTCATAAATTCATTATTATTCTTAAAACATATTTTAAGGAATGAATAAAAAAAGAAGTATAAAATTACGAATAATAGAAAAGAATATAGATTATGACAATGGTGAGTTATAAAAAAAGAAAAATTATTTTACATGAAACCCTTTTCAATAGGTTGCTTTTAATAGGGGTTTGACTTATAATATGGTCATAAAAGATATTTCAAGGAGGAATAAAATTAAAATGGCAGTAAAAGTAGCAATTAATGGATTCGGACGTATCGGACGTCTTGCATTCAGACAAATGTTTAACGCTGAAGGATATGAAGTAGTTGCAATCAACGACTTAACTGATCCTAAAATGTTAGCACATTTATTAAAATATGATTCAGCACAAGGTAAATATGCTTTAGCTGATACAGTAAAAGCTGGTGAAGGATCAATCACAGTAGATGGTAAAGAAATTAAAATCTACGCAGAAGCTGATGCTTCAAAATTACCTTGGGGAGATTTAGGAGTAGACGTAGTATTAGAATGTACTGGTTTCTACACTTCTAAAGCTAAATCTCAAGCTCATATCGATGCAGGAGCTAAAAAAGTTGTTATCTCTGCACCAGCAGGAAATGACTTACCAACAGTTGTATTCGGTGTAAACGAAGGTGTATTAACTGCAGAAGACAAAATCATCTCAGCAGCTTCATGTACAACTAACTGTTTAGCACCAATGGCTAACGCTTTAAATAACTTAGCTCCAATCAAATCAGGTATCATGTTAACAGTACATGCTTACACTGGTGACCAAATGGTATTAGATGGACCTCATAGAAAAGGTGACTTAAGAAGAGCTCGTGCAGCTGCAGTAAATATCGTACCTAACTCAACAGGTGCTGCAAAAGCAATCGGATTAGTTATCCCAGAATTAAACGGAAAATTAATCGGTTCTGCACAACGTGTACCAGTTCCAACTGGATCAACTACTATCTTAACTTCAGTTGTTGAAGGTGAAGTAACAGTTGAACAAGTTAACGCAGCTATGAAAGCAGCAACAACTCCATCATTCGGATATACTGAAGAATTATTAGTATCTTCTGATATCGTTGGTATGACTTATGGATCATTATTCGATGCAACTCAAACTATGGTTAAACCATTAGACAACGGAACTACTGAAGTTCAAACAGTTGCTTGGTATGACAACGAAAACTCATATACTTCTAACATGGTTAGAACTATTAAATATTTCGCTGAATTAGCATAATCCAATTGTGAAACAACAAAAAGGGATCTTGAAAAATAAGATTCCTTTTTTTGTGTCTTATAACTAACTCATAAATCAAAGTGTTTTTGGTTTGTGAGTTTTATTTTGAATGAAAAATATATAAAAACTATTGACATCTAATTCATATAGGTTTAATATGAATTACGCAATACAACAAAGACATTGAAAAGGAAAGTAATTTATCAAACATGCATAGAGAATTCTTGGTTGGTGAAAAAGAAAGATGAATGATAAACGAAGATGGCCTTGGAGTTGCATACCGAACCTGATTACAGGCTAGGCTATGACGGTTTCACCCGTTACAGTGATAGAGTATGATAGTACTCGATGAGGAAATAATTGTGAAATTATTTTAAATTAAGGTGGTAACACGGGGTATAACTCGTCCTTTAGATAAGGATGAGTTTTTTGTTTGTTGTGTTGAAAATAAACGAGGGGGAAAATAAAAATGAAAAAAGGATTAAAATTATTATTATCGGCAGCATTTGCATTAACACTTGCAGGATGCGCTAATGGGTCATCAAATGATGATAAAACAATTAAAGTAGGAGCAACAGCAATACCACATGCACAAATTCTCAATGATGTGGTAAAGGATGAATTAAAAGATAAAGGGTATAAATTAAAAGTAGTAGAATTTACTGATTATGTTAAACCTAATACTTCTTTAGAAGATGGAGATTTAGATGCAAACTATTTCCAAACTTTATCTTATTTACAAGCTCAAAATAAACAAAGAGGTTTGCATTTAAAAGCGGTAGCAGGAATTCATTATGAAGCAATGGGAATTTATTCTCAAGATATTAAATCATTAGATGATATTAAAGATGGAGCTTCTATTGCTATTCCAAACGATACTTCTAATGAATCAAGAGCGTTAGCTTTATTACAAAAACAAGGTTTAATTAAGTTAAACAATGATAAAAATTATAACTTACAAAGCATTACTTCAAATCCACACAATTATCAATTTAAAGAATTAGAAGCAGCTAATTTACCTAATAACTTACCAGATGTAGATGTAGCGGTTATTAATGGTAACTATGCTTTAGAACATAACTTAGGAGATAAAGCAAATGTCTTAGTAGCAGAAGATTTCACTGATCAAGAAGCTAAACCATATATTAATTATTTAGTAGTTAAAGAAGGAAATGAAAAATCTGCTAAAACAAAAGCATTAAAGAAAGCATTACAATCAGATGCAGTAAAAGAATATATTAAAAAATATAAAGGTTCTGTAAAAGACGTATTTACTGATTAATGATAAGGGCTGATGTTTACAATTTGAAAGGAACATATAAAATGATAGAAATAAAGAATTTATATAAAAGTTATGAACAATTAGAAGTGCTTAATGATATTTCTTTTAACATTGATAAGGGTGATATCTTTGGTATTATTGGTCAAAGTGGTGCAGGTAAATCAACATTATTACGTTGTCTCAATGGTTTAGAAACCTTTCAAAAAGGAGAAGTCATTGTAGATCATCAGCCCATATCATCATTAAACAAAAAAGAGTTAAGTTATATTCAAAAAGAAATGGGAATGATTTTTCAAAACTTCAACTTATTAAATCGTTTAAATGTTTATGATAATATTGCTTTACCATTAAAGTTTTGGAAACAAAACCCTAAAAGTGAAGAAAATAAAAAAAGAATAGATGAATTATTAAAGTTAGTAGGTTTAGAGGATAAAAGCCAAGCATATCCTCGTCAATTAAGTGGAGGTCAAAAACAAAGAGTCGCTATTGCTAGAGCGTTAGTCTTAAATCCTAAGATTCTGTTGTGTGATGAAGCGACATCAGCTTTAGATCCACAAATTACAAGAGATATTCTTAACTTACTACAAAAAATCAATAAAGAATTGGATATTACTATTGTTGTAGTAACCCATCAAATGGAAGTCATTAAACAAATTTGTAATAAAGTTGCTTTTTTAAAGGATGGACATGTTTTATCAGTAGGAAAACCTGAAGATTTATTTGTAGGACCTGATAAAGAAATACAAAAATTTATCGGTGATGATATAGAAATTTTACCTACTACAGGAAAGAATATTAAATTATTCTTTACTAATAATAATGCTAAATCACATACGATTACTGATTTAGCGAGAACTTTAAATATTGATTTTGATATTTGCCAAGGTAAATTAGAAAACTTTAGAGGTTCAATGTTAGGAAGTTTAATTATTAATGTTGAATTAGCTGATTATCCAGCAGTACAACAATATTTAAATGATCATCAAATTGGATGGGAGGAAATAGGATGAGTGAAGTATTAATACAAGCCACATATGAAACATTATATATGGTTTTAGGTTCAACGTTCTTTGCAGTGATTTTAGGTTTTATTCCGGCTATTGTTTTAACATTAACAGCACCGGAAGGATTAAAACCGAATAAAGTTGTTTATCATATTTTAGATGTCATTGTTAATGTTTTTAGAAGTTTCCCATTTGTGATCTTGATGGTTATTGTGATCCCACTTACGAGATTAATTGCTGGTAAGGCTATTGGAACTACAGCAGCTTTAGTACCACTTACTATTTCAGCGATTCCTTTTGTTGCTAGAGTTATTGAAAGTGCCTTAAGAAGTGTTGATATTGGTTTGGTGGAAGCGGCGAGATCATTTGGTGCAAGTGATTTTCAAATTATTATCAGAGTTTACTTAAAAGAAGCCTTACCAGGTATTTTATCAGGCATTACTCTTACCATGATTAGTATTGTAGGCTATAGTGCAATGGGTGGTGCTTTGGGTGCCGGAGGAATTGGTGATATTGCTATTCGTTATGGTTATCAGGCTTATCAAATACCTTATCTTATTGCCGCAAGTATTATTTTAATTATCTTTGTACAAATTATTCAATCTATTGGTAATCACTTATATAAGAAGTTATCTTAAAGGAAATCTTTTCAAGATTTCTTTTTTGTTTAAGTTCAAGTTGGTTATAATAAAATGTGTATCAAGCAAAGTATTTTAATTGTAATTATGTTAAAATAAAAGGCGAGGTGATTCGATGGATGATTTTATTAGACCACCAAAGAAGGTCGAAAAAAAGAAAGATAAACGTTTTGTAAAAGAAACGTTAATTATAATTGTTATTGTTATTTCTTTAGCGTTAGGTTTTGTTGCCGGTTATTTTTCTAAAAAGACAAATGTTGTTCATTCAACTAATAAAAAAGGAGTCGTTGAAGAAGTTTATTCAACAATGAAAAATAATTGGGTGAATGCCAGTGGAGAAAAGGTAGATATAGAAACAGACGGTTTAAAAGGTTTTGTTGATGGCTTAGGTGATATTCATTCTAGTTACTTTACCAGCGATGAAGCTTCACAATTTAATGAAAGTGTTGGTGGTAACTACCAAGGAATAGGTGTAGGTTATACAATGGTTTCAGCAGGAGCGATGATTACTAAAGTCTACGATCATTCACCAGCCAGTGAACAAGATTTAAAAACAGGAGATATTTTAGTAAGTGCTAATGGACATCCTTTAGCTGGTTTAGATACTGATAAGGTGAAAGAATATGTACGTGGTAAACCGGACACTACTGTAGAATTAGGAATATTAAGGGGCAAAGAACAGTTTACTAAGACACTGACAAGAAAAGCTGTGGATACTTCTGTAAGTTATGAAATTCGTAATCAAGATGGAAAATCATTTGGTTATATTCAAATGAGTACCTTTGGTACTGATACGGCTAATCAAGTTGAAGAAGCCCTTAAACAATTTAAAGAGAAAAACCTTACATCATTAGTTATTGATTTAAGAGATAATGGTGGAGGTTATTTAAATGCAGCAGTAAATATTTTAGATTTATTTTTACCAAGTGATAAATGTATTTATCAAATGAAAGAAAAGAATAGTGCGACTAAAAAGTACTATGCTAAGACAGATCATTATTATCATTTTGATTATGGTTATATTTTAGTTAATGAAAATACAGCCAGTGCTTCAGAATTAACAGCAGGAACTTTACAAAATCAATTAGGATATAAGCTCATTGGAACAAAGACTTATGGTAAAGGAACAGCCCAAACACAATTAACTTTATCTGATGGATCAGTATTGAAATATACTTATGCTAAATGGATGTTACCTAATGGTAAATGTATTCATGGTAAAGGATTAACACCTGATATTAAAGTAGATAATGCAAGTTTATCTAATATTACAATTAAGAAAATAAAAACACCATTACAAGTAGATCAAGTGAGTTCATCTGTTAAATCAATGCAAAAGATGTTAAAGATTTTAGGATATCAAGTCGATCGTGAAGATGGTTATTTTTCTCAAGCATCTATGAGTGCTTTACAACAATTTGAAAAAGATAACAACTTAACTGAAGATGGCACATATAGCGAAGATGATAAGTTAATGTTGATTGCGAGAGTAATGACCTATATTCAAGATCAAAGCCATGATCAACAATATGCACGTTTACTACAAGAAATGCAATAGGAGGAAAGCCTATGGAAAAATTTAAACTGGTATCTGATTATCAACCCATGGGAGATCAACCAGAAGCAATAGAAGAATTAGTAGCGGGAATTGAAGCCGGAAAAAAAGAACAAGTTTTACTTGGGGGAACAGGAACAGGGAAAACGTTTACTGTTTCTAATGTGATTGCGAGAGTGAATAAGCCTACTTTGGTTTTGGCACACAATAAAACGTTAGCTGGACAATTATATTCGGAATTAAAAGAATTCTTTCCTGAAAATAGAGTAGAATACTTTGTTTCTAACTTTGATTTTTATCAACCGGAAGCCTATATTCCTGGACGTGATTTATATATTGATAAAAATGCTAAAACAAACTATGAAATAGAAATGCTAAGAAGTGCAGCAATGAATTCTTTAATTGAAAGAAAAGATGTCATTGTTGTGGCTTCGGTGGCTTCTATTTATGGACTAGGAAACCCCGAACAATATAAAGAAATGATTTTTTCATTAAGAGTGGATCAAGAAATAGATCGCAGGGAATTATTAACCTTTTTAGTAGATCGTCAGTATCAAAGAAATGATATTGAACAGAGTAAAGGAACTTTTAGAGTTCGTGGTGATGTAATTGAAATTGTACCGGGTCATACAGAGTCTTATTTGATTAGAATAGAATTATTTGGTGATACTGTAGAACGGATTTGTGAAGTAGATCCATTAACAGGACATGTCCTTGGCAGTTACAATACTTATACTATTTATCCGGCCTATGGCTATGTAACCAAAAAAGAACAAATGTTAAAGGCATGTGATACGATTAGTACAGAATTAGAAGAACGTTTAAAAGAATTTAAAGCTGAATCGAAACTTCTTGAATATGAACGCCTTGAACAAAGAACACGTCATGACGTAGAAATGTTAAGAGAAGTGGGAATGTGTCCCGGAATTGAAAATTATTCTCGTCATATTGATGGCAGAAAAGCAGGACAAAGACCTTATACATTGATTGATTATTTCCCGGATGACTTTTTATTAGTTGTTGATGAAAGTCATGTCATGTTACCTCAAGTAAGAGGAATGTATAATGGCGATCGTAGTCGTAAAGAAACATTAGTAGAGTATGGTTTTCGTTTACCTAGTGCCTTAGATAATCGTCCTTTATATTTTGAAGAATTTGAATCATTGATTCATCAGGCTATTTATGTTTCAGCAACACCTGGTGATTATGAATTAGAAAAAGTGAATCATCATGTTGTTGAACAAATTATTAGACCAACAGGTTTATTAGATCCTTTAATTGAAGTCAGACCAATTGAAGGACAAGTAGATGATATCATTGATGAAATCCATCAACGCATGGAAGTTAATGAAAGAGTGCTGATCACGACGCTTACAAAGAGAATGGCTGAAGATTTAAGTGCCTATCTAAAAGAATTAGGATTAAAAGTAGCGTATTTACATTCAGATACAAAGACATTAGAAAGAACGGAAATCTTAAGAGATTTACGTTTAGGTAAGTATGATGTTCTAGTAGGAATCAACTTATTAAGAGAAGGGCTAGACTTACCAGAAGTATCACTGGTATGTATTTTAGACGCTGATAAGGAAGGTTTCTTAAGATCAAATCGTTCATTAATTCAAACAATTGGACGTGCAGCCAGAAACAGTCATGGTAAGGTTATTATGTATGGTGATAAAATAACTGAATCAATGCAGTATGCGATTGATGAAACGAATCGTCGTCGCCAAATCCAAGAAGCATATAATAAAGAACATCATATTATTCCACAAACTATTCGTAAAGAAATTCATGAAGCAATTCATGGTCAAGAAGTTATTGATAATGCAAGTAGTTTAGTTAAAAAAGGTAAGAAAGCCAAAGCTCAAGATAAAAAGAAAGTGATTGCTGAACTTGAAAAACAAATGAAAGCAGCAGCAAAAGAATTAGACTTTGAAAGAGCAATGGAATTAAGAGATATGATGTTGGAGTTACAAGGTGAAAAATAGTTTTCAATTTGATGCATTTGAAAAGAAAGTACTGGATGATTTAGTTAAACATCATGCTAAACTTTATATTGTTGGTGGTGCGATAAGAGATTTAATTCTTTTTAATAAAACAAATCCTCATGATATAGATATTGAAATTTATCATTTACCGATTGATGAATTGATTAAAATTTTATCTCAATATGGACATGTTCGTACTGTAGGTAAATCGTTTGGCATTGTCAAACTAGATACTTTACCTCGTTTTGATTTTGCCTTACCAAGGATAGAAGTAAAAACAGGACATACACATCGAGATTTTCAAGTTTCTCTTAATCCAGATATGGATTTAAAAGAGGCTTGTAGACGAAGAGATTTTACGATGAATAGTTTGATGTATGATTATCAAACACATCATATTTATGATTTTTTTGGTGGGATTGAAGATTTAAATCATCATGTTATTAAAATGATTGATGAAAAGTCTTTTCAAGAAGATCCTTTACGCATTTTAAGAGCAGCTCAATTTGCTTCAAGATTAGAAATGACTGTTGATATTCAAACTCAACAATTATGTAAAAAAATGATTCAAGCAGGAGCATTACAACATTTGAGTCATGAACGAATTGTAAGTGAATATAACAAACTATTAATGAGTAACAAACCATCAATCGGGTTAAAATTCTTATTAAAAATCAATGGTTTATTTAAACCATTGATGGTTTTAAAAGATTGTCACCAAAGATTAGACTATCATCCTGAAGATGATGTGATGTCGCATACATTATTAGTTGTAGACTTAGCAGCTTTATGTAAACATCATACGAGTTATCCTTTAGGCTTTATGTGGGGTGCTTTATTACATGATATTGGTAAACCACTTGTTACGACTTCTGATGGTAGAGCACCAGGACATAATGAAAGTGGTGTTCAAGTCTTTAATGAATACTTTGCCGGTATTTTACAAAATCAAAGACTCAATCAGTATGTGAAAACCATGATTTATTATCATATGCATTTAATGAATATGGCAAGGAATCATAGTCGTGATTTTCGTTTTTATCAACTATTAAAGGGCATTGATGGGATTATGCCTTTAGAAGATTTAGTCTTGATTTCAAAATGTGATAAATTAGGTAGATATGATAATCGACCAGAGACAATTAAATTACTGGATGATTTTATTGAAGATAAAACAAGTCGTTTAGGGAAAGAAGCTTTAAAACCAGTCATTACAGGAAAAGATTTATTACCTTTAGGTATTCGGGGTTCCCAGTTTAAAGAATTATTAGATTGGGCTTATGAATTACAAATGAAAGGGCACGATAAATTTGATATAATGCATTTAATAAAGGAGAAGTTAAATGGAAGATAAATTAATTATTAAAGGTGCTAGAGAAAATAATTTAAAGAATATTAGTTTAGAGATTCCTAAAAATAAGTTAGTCATTATGACTGGATTATCAGGTTCAGGAAAGACTTCTCTCGCTTTTGATACGATTTATGCAGAAGGACAAAGACGTTATGTAGAATCCTTATCTGCTTATGCGAGACAATTTCTAGGAAATATGGAAAAACCAGATGTGGATGTATTAGAAGGATTATCGCCTGCAATTGCGATTGACCAAAAAACGACTTCTAATAATCCTCGTTCTACTGTAGGAACAGTAACGGAAATTTATGATTATTTACGTTTATTATATGCTCGTGTAGGGAAAGCGTATTGTCCAACTCATGGTACGGTGATTGAAAGTCAAACAATTAAACAAATGGCAGATATCATAGATCATTATGATGATGGTGATAAATTACAAATTCTAGCAAGAGTGGTTAAAAATCAAAAGGGAACATTTAAAGACTATTTTGATGATTTATTAAAAGAGGGTTACTTACGTGTCATTGTTGATGGTGAGATGCGCCTATTAGATGAAAAAATCGAACTAGATAAAAATAAAAAACATAATATTGATGTTGTCATCGATCGTATTATAAAAAAAGAAGGTTATCGTAGTCGTTTAATAGATTCTTTAGAAGTAGGATTAAAACTGACTGGTGGTGAAGTCATTGTTTCTAACCTTACTAAGAAAAAGGAAGAATTATTTAGTGAACATTTAGCTTGTCCTATTTGTGGCTTTTCAGTTCCTAAATTAGAACCAAGATTATTTTCTTTTAATAATCCTTTAGGGGCTTGTCCTGATTGTCGAGGATTAGGAGTTAAAAATGAAGTCGATATTGATTTATTAATTCCAGATATGAATTTATCTATTAATCAAGGTGGAATTCGTTATTTTAAAACATCAGTAGGAACAGATCGTATTGAATGGCAACGTTTTTTAGTGCTATGTCGTACATATCATATTGATCTTGATAAACCATTAAAAGACTTTACTAAAAAGGAAATGCATTATATTTTATATGGATCTTCAACACCTATTACTTATGAAATTGTATCAAGTAGTGGTAATGTAAGTAAAACAACAAAGTTCATTGAAGGTGTTAAAACACTTATTGAAAGACGTTATGAAGAAACAACATCAAGTTGGTCTAAAGAATGGTATGCTTCATTTATGGCAGAACATGTATGTCCTACATGTAAGGGAAGAAGATTAAATGATCAGGTCTTATCTGTAAGAGTTGGTGATTTAAATATTGCTGAATTTACAGAAATGTCAATTGAACAAGCTTTAGAGTTTATTAAAAATTTACAATTAACAGATTATCAATTAAATATTGCACGTTTAGTTATTAAAGAAATTAAAGATCGTTTAGAATTCTTAAATAATGTTGGATTAGGTTATCTTACTCTTGCTAGAAGAGCTGGTGGTTTATCAGGTGGTGAAGCACAGCGTATTCGTCTAGCTACTCAAATTGGAACACGTTTATCAGGTGTTCTCTATGTTTTAGATGAACCTTCGATTGGTTTACATCAACGTGATAATGATAAACTTATTCAATCATTGAAGGATATTCGTGATTTAGGAAATAGCGTTTTAGTTGTAGAACATGATGAAGATACAATGAGAGAAAGTGATTTTATTGTTGATATTGGTCCTGGTGCCGGAGTTCATGGGGGAAATGTCATTGTGGCAGGAACACCTCAAGAAGTTATGGCTTGCAAGGAGTCTATTACAGGACAATATTTATCAGGGGCAAAGAAAATAGAAGTGCCTCAAAAAAGAAGAAAAGGTAATGGTAAGTTTATTGAAATTAAAGGGGCACAAGAAAATAACTTAAAGAAAATTAATGTGAAGTTTCCACTAGGATGTTTTAATGTGGTAACCGGAGTATCTGGAAGTGGAAAATCAACATTAGTGAATGAAATTCTTGGTAAAGCTTTAATGAAACATGTTTATCATTCAAAAGAAAAACCAGGTAAGTATCGTGAAATTAAAGGATTTGAAAATATTGATAAAGTGATTGAAGTATCACAAGATCCAATAGGAAGAACACCACGTTCTAATCCGGTAACTTATACCGGTGTTTTTGATGATATTCGTGATTTATTCGCTAAAACTAATGAAGCGAAGATGAGAGGATATGATAAAGGACGTTTTTCATTTAATGTTAAAGGAGGACGTTGTGAAGCCTGTCAAGGTGATGGTGTTAAAAAGATCTCAATGCATTTTTTACCTGATGTTTATGTGCCTTGTGAACAATGTGAAGGAAAACGTTATAATGAAGAAACGTTACAAGTCACATATAAAGATAAAAATATTTATGATGTACTAGAAATGACAGTTGAAGATGCTGTATCATTCTTTGAGAACTTACCTAAAATAAAAAATAAATTACAAACACTTTATGATGTGGGATTAGGCTATGTTAAATTAGGACAAAGTGCAACAACTCTTTCCGGGGGAGAAGCGCAACGTGTTAAGTTAGCTAGTGAATTACAAAAGAAGGCAACTGGTAAAACAGTCTATATTCTTGATGAACCAACAACAGGATTACATAGTGATGATGTCAATCGTTTAATTAGTGTTTTACAAAGAATTGTTGATCAAGGGGATACGATTATTATGATTGAACATAACTTAGATATGATCAAGGTTGCGGATTATATCATTGATTTAGGTCCTGAAGGTGGAGATGGTGGTGGAACTGTTGTGGTTACAGGAACACCGGAAAAAGTCGCTCAATGCAAGGATAGTTATACCGGACAATTCTTAGAGAAAATGTTGTAGGAGGGGAAAATATGAAGTCAACAACAGTAAAAAGATTATTTAATAAAAGTGAAGATTATGTACAAATTACAGGAAATGAAGAATCACTAGAAAGATTAGTTCTTGTAAGTGAAGTCAATCGACCAGGTTTTGAATTAGCAGGTTTCTTTAAACATAGTGATTTTAGACGTATTATTATCTTTGGAGAAAAGGAAATAGCATTCATTAATGAAATGAGTGACGAACGTCAAAAAGAAATTTTCCCTGCCTTAATAAATGATTTAGTACCATGTATTGTTATTTGTAAAGGATTAGAATGTCCAGCAATTTTAAAAGATATTGCTGCTGCTAAGAACTTTCCAATCTTTATTTCACAACTTCCTACAGGTAGAGTATCAAATAATTTAATTAATGAATTAGAAGAACAATTAGCTAAAGAAACATTAATGCATGGAGTATTCTTAAATATTTATGGTAAAGGTGTTATTATCAAGGGAGATAGTGGTATTGGTAAATCAGAAATTGCCTTAGAATTAGTTAAAAGAGGACATTTATTGATTGCTGATGATGCTGTTGAATTATATTTAATTGGTCAACGTATTGTAGGTAAAGCGCCAGAAGTATTAAAGAGTTTATTAGAAATTCGTGGTATTGGTGTTATTGATGTTTCTAAGATGTTTGGTATTAGTTCTGTCTTAGAAAGAGATAATGTAGATTTGATTATTCAATTAGATCGTTGGGTTCCTTCTCGTGAATATACACGTGTAGGGGTTGAAGAAAATGAGGCAGTAGAAGATATTTTAGGTGTTAAGATTCCTAAGGTTGTTGTTCCTGTATCAAGTGGACGTAGTATGGCTGTTATTATTGAAACGGCAGTAATGAATATGCGTTTACGTGATAATGGTATTGACTCAAGTAAAGAATTTGTTGATCGTATTTTAAAGAATATTGATAAAAATAGTAAGGAGTAATTATGAAATTTTTTCCTAATCCTAAAACATTTCTACAATTAGGTTCATGGACTATTCAAATGTATGCTGTTTGTATTTTAATAGGTGCTTTTATTGCCTATGGTCTTGGACAACATCATTTTAAAAAGATGGGATATCATAAAGATATTCTATCTGATTATTTCTTTGGTGTCCTTATTATAGGTATTATTGGTGCTAGAATCTGGTATGTGATCTTTATGTGGAATGAAATCTATGCCCAAGATTTATCATTAATATTTCAAATTAACCAAGGAGGTCTTGCTATCCAAGGTGGGATCATAGCAGGCTTGATATTTAGTTATTGGTATTTTAAAAAGCACAATATTCCCTTTTTGCTTGCCGGAGATGCCATTATGCCGGGGGTATTAATTGCTCAAGCTTGTGGCAGATGGGGTAATTTCTTTAATCAAGAAGCCTATGGATCAAGTGTAAGTTTAGCGTTTTTAAAATCATTACATTTACCTCATTTTATTATTTCTAATATGTGTATTGATGGTGTTTACCATCATCCTACTTTTTTATATGAATCTGTGTTAAATGTGATTGGTTTTTTATTGATTTATTTTGTGATTAGAAAGTTTCAAACTAAGCAGGGAGAACAATTTTTTAGTTACTTTATTTGGTATGGGGTGATTCGCTTTTTTGTAGAATCATTAAGAACAGATAGTTTATTCTTTATGGGATTAAAGATGGCACAGTTAACATCAATCGCATTTATTATTATTGGTGTAATTGGTTTTCTTTGGTGTAAAAAATATGGAGTAAAAGCAAAGGTTGCATAAGCAACCTTTTATTAAGGAGCGAGTATGAAATATATTTTATATACAATTTTATTATTGCCTTTTCGTATGATGAAATTAATCATTTCTTGTTTTTTTACAGTGATTAAAAATATCTTTTTTAATCAATATGATTTAAATAAAATACATCATATGGACGGTCATGAGTTTGAGTATTTTACTAAAAGGCTCCTAGAAAAAAATGGGTTTAAACATGTTAAAGTCAGTCAAAGTCAAGGAGATTACGGTATAGATGTTTTTGCCTGTAAAAAACAGGTAACATATGCAATTCAATGTAAAAGATATCTTAAACCGGTTGGTATTAAAGCAGTACAAGAGGCTAAAAGTGGGTGTGATTATTATCAATGTGATGTTCCTGTTGTTTTTACAAATTATGTATTTACGCCGGCAGCTAAAGAACTAGCAAAAAATATTCATGTTGAACTATGGGATGAAGAAACACTTTATATGTTATTAAAAAAATCAAAGTTGGTTTTAAAACCCTTACCATTATATTATTTGTTGATATCTTTGGTAGTGACTTGTTTATTAGGATACATATATTATCATTACCAACAAAGTTATCAATTATGGTTATGTCTTATCAGTTTATTTTTCTTGTTTTCTATTATATGTAAAATGATAAGACATAAAAAACAAGATTATTTATTAATGCAAGATGAATATGTTATTCATGATTATCAAGATTAAGCATAATATTTTTCATCAAACATTCATTATGCTATACTACAAAAAAAGGAGATTGTATGAAACCAGCAGTTATATTTGATTTAGATGGAACATTATTATATACAGATGAATTAATTAGAGAATCATTTATTCGTGTATTCGCTAAAATGATGCCTGATTATACTTTAAGTGAAGAAGAAATATTATCATTTTTAGGACCTTCTTTAAAAAAGACTTTTTCTAAGTATTTACCAGAAAATAAGGTTGATGAAGCTATTCAATGCTATCAAGAATATAATTTAACTCATCATGAAGATTTTGTTTATCCTTATCCTACCGTGATGGATACACTTAAACAATTAAAAAATGAGGGTTATCCATTAGCTATCGTAACAACAAAGATGAAAGAATCAGCAGACGTAGGGATTCAACTCTTTCATTTAGATGATTACATTGATGTCGTTATTGGTCGTGATCGTGTAAAACATGAAAAACCGGATCCCGAAGGTATTTTAAAAGCAATGGAATTATTAAAAGTTAATAAAGCTTATTATATTGGGGATAATACAACCGATATTGAAGCTGGAAAACGAGCAGGTGTCAAAACAATAGGTGTAAAGTGGTCACCTAAAGGATATGATGCGATGGCACAATTAAATCCGGATTTATTGATTGATCAAATGAAAGAAATTATACCTTATATAAAGGAGGATGAACAATGTTAGATTTAGTTATTATTGGCGCTGGACCTGCTGGATTAGCTGCATGTTTATATGCTAGTCGGGCTGGTTTAGAAGTACTTGTATTAGACCAAGGAGCACCAGGTGGAAAATTGAATGTTTCGGCACAGATTGAAAATTATCCTGGACAAGAGTGTGTCGCCGGACCACAGCTGGCTTACCAAATGTATGAACAAGCATTAAGCTTTGGTGGAAAACAAACATATGGAATTGTAGAAAAAGTCATTGATTATGGAAGTTATAAAGAAGTGAAATGTCATGATGAAACTTATCAGACAAAGTATGTTTTGATAGCATCAGGAACAAAGGAAAGAAAGATGAATCTTGAGCATGAAGAAGAACTAACAGGAAGAGGAATTTCTTATTGTGCTGTTTGTGATGGACCTTTCTTTAAAGATGAAGAAGTAGCGGTTATTGGTGGTGGTAATTCAGCATTAGAAGAATCATTATATTTGGCTACGATCTGTAAGCAAGTTCATTTGATTGTAAGAAGAGATGTTTTTAGAGCGGATCAAATTATTGTTGATAGAGTTTTAAAAGATGATAAAATAAAAGTACATCTGAAGCATAGTCCTTTTCAAATATTACAGGAAAATAAAAAAGTTGCTGGATTAGTTATTCAAAATAATGAAACTTTAGAAAAAGAACAGTTAAAGGTAACAGGTATTTTTCCTTTTATTGGATTAGATCCAATTACTGATTTTGTAGATGATTTAAAAATTACGAATGAACAAGGCTATATTCCTACTGATGAACATATGGAAACAAAAGTAAAAGGAATCTTTGCTGCGGGAGATGTAAGAGAAAAGACATTAAGACAAGTTGTAACAGCGGTTAATGATGGAGCAATTGCTGGACAATATATTTCAAATTTAAAGAAAGAAGGAAATGAAGATGAATGATACTTATGAATATGTAGAAGATCAATCTATTTCTATCCAACATTATGTTAATAATATTTTTAAATGGATGGTTTTAGGTGTAGCGATTACTTTTCTAACAGCATTTGGTTTAGAAAGAACATCATTTGTATATGATGCTGGATTAATTCCTTTAATTGCGATTGTTTTACAATTGTTTGTGGCAGTAAGAATTGCTAGACACTTACTTTCAATGAAAGCATCGACGATGAAGTTTTTATATATCGCTTATTCTGTTCTTACCGGAATGACTTTTTCGATTGTTATTAGTTGTTATACTGCAATGTCAGTAACATTAGCTTTCTTAGTAGCAGCTATTTATTTTGGAGTATTAGTTATTGTTGGAACAGTGTTAAAAAAAGATCTAACAAAGATTGGAACAATCTGTTATACAGGTTTATTTGTTTATGTTATTTTTAGTATTATTGCGATGATATTTAATTTAGGTATAAGTTCTTTACTATTACCACTTATCTCTTTAGTGTTATTTGCAGGAATTACGGCTTATGATATGCAAAAAGCAATTCAATTTTATTATCAAGCGCAATCCAACAATGAAATGCTTACTAAACTTAGTATTTATGGTGCATTTACATTATATCTAGATTTCGTTAACATCTTCTTAGATATCTTACAATTATTAGGTAAAGAAAATTAAAAATAATCACACTACAATGTAGTGTGATTATTTATTTATGCGACAGTATAAATTTTAACTTCAGGATCTTTTGACCATAATGGTTGTAATCCAACAAAGACATCATTTTTAAACAATTCACTTGATAAGGATGCTTGAGCGTTTTCTACGCTATCAAAGCCATGCAATACTTGGATATCTTCTTGACGAATTAATAGGTCTTTAGTAAGCGCTCCTTTAATTGTTTTTAAGAAAGGTTCACGGTAATCTTGATAAACCTTTGCGGCATCAGGTCGCTTTTCTTCCTCAATATACATTGTGATTTGTAAGTATGCTTTAACTTTCATTTTTATTTCCTCCTTTAATCTATACTTATTATAGAAAAGTGGCTATGAGTTGATAAGATATAAGCAAATTTATAAGTAACTATTAAATTTCATAGTAACTTGTAGAAAAAAGAGGATTAAATATAATAAACAAAGAAAAGGGAGAGACATAATGTATCAAAAAAAATTGGAAAGAGATATTCGTTGTCCATTAGAATATGGGTTAGAAATCTTTGGGGGTAAATGGAATTCACGAATTATTTGTGTTCTAGCAACAACTGGGACTTTACGCTATAGTCAAATTCGTAAAGAAATGGGCAATATTACAGATGCTGTTTTGGCTTCAACTTTAAAACAATTAATTCAAAATCAAATTGTATTAAGAAAATCTTATGATGAAATTCCACCAAGAGTAGAATATTCGTTGACTGATTATGGAAAATCAGTTGTACCAATATTACAAAGTATTTGTAAATGGGCTGGAGCTTTTTATAAAGAAGACAATGAACATACAATGATACAATGTCAAAGATGTGATTATAAATAAAGGGGAAGTTATGAAATATACAGAAGAAAAGATATTTAACGAAAAACAAGTTCAAGATTTATTTTTATCTATTAATTGGCTGTCAGGTAATTATCCAAAACGTTTATATAAAGCATTAATGCATTCATCAACAGTTATTACAGTAGGGGATCAAGCACGTTTAGTAGGTTTAGTTCGAGTTTTAGATGATAGTGCAATGATGGCATATATTCATTATGTGTTAGTTCATCCTGATTACCAAGGACAGGGAATTGCTGGAAAAATGATCGAAATGGTAAAAGAAAAATATAAAGATTATTTATATATAGAAGTCATGCCAGAAGAAAGTAAAAATGCTTTATTTTATCAAAAATTTGGTTTCAAAATTATGGAAGATGGCGTGGCTATGCAAATATGTAATAAATAAAAAATCCACTACTGTGGATTTTTTACTTGATGAATAATTTGTAATGTAAGATTTTGTAGATTGTTTAAGTCTTGTTGATCAGGATGTGATAAAGCTTGTTCAAAGTTATTTAATGCGAGTTGTAATTGTTGATTATCAGGATTCTTTTTTAATAATGAAAGATAACGTTGTTTAACAGATTCTGGCATCTTTCCTTGACAAATAAAACAGTCAACAAGGGTAGTAGAAGCAGGAAGTATTTGTTTAAAACGTTGTTTTAATTGGTCAAAATATGTTTGTGAACCCCCAAAACCGCATGTTGCAAAATAGACAATTTTTTTATTATCTAAGGTTTTTACATACTGTTGAATAGATTCACTACAATTTCCTTTATCTGTCCAACTACCAATAAAATATAAATCAGCTTGGATTTCTTTTGGCTTCCCGATATAAACGATTTCTTCATTTTGACAAGTCATTTCAATATGTTGAGCTAACATCTTGGTATTACCAGTAAGACTATCGTATATAATTGCTATTTTCATGATTGATACCACCTTTTTTATTTATTATAACAAAAATAAAAATGTGATGAAAATAAAAATAAGTTTTGTTTTTAAAATATATAGTTTTTTGATAGAATAGGTGTGAAGAAAGGGTGTGAAATCATGGATCAAAATGAAATTGTGATTGTGACAGGAATGTCAGGAGCAGGGAAGACAACTGCAATGGCTGTATTTGAAAATATGGCTTATCGTTGTATAGATAATTATCCAGTAGCACTTTTAACTGAATTTGCTGAAATGATTCAACAATGTGCCAAGTATCAAAAGACGGCAATGGCTGTTAGTCTTGATGATGCTACAAAGGCTATTCGCATTTTATCAAATGTGGATTGGATTCATTTATCAGTTGTTTTTTTAGATTGTGATGATGAAGTTATCTTAAAAAGATATAAGGAAACAAGAAGATGTCATCCTATTTTAATTGGAAATAAAGCATCTAGTTTAATGGAAGCTATAGAATTTGAACGTAAGATTGCTAATCCAATCATGAGATTAGCTAACTTTACTATTGATACTACTAAATTAAAAAAAGCTAAATTACAAAATACGATTGAAAATTATTTTAATCAAAAGTCTGTAGATCCTTTCCGTATTAGTTTTGTATCATTTGGATATAAATATGGGGTTCCTAAAGATGCAGATTTATTATTTGATGTAAGATTTTTACCAAATCCATTTTATATAGAAGAATTAAGACCACTTACAGGTAATGATAAAGCAGTTTATGATTATGTTATTGATAAACCAGAAACCCAAGTCTTTATCACAAAAATGCTAGATTTACTAGATTATTTATTAGCTGAATATGAAAAAGAAGGAAAGATGCATTTAATTATCGGAATTGGTTGTACCGGTGGACAACACCGTTCAGTAAGTTTAACTAATTATTTTGCTGATCATTATAGCCAAATCTATCAAGTTCATCGTTTGCATCGAGATGCTGATCATTAATGAAAGTTTCTTTTGCTAGACAAGTTAAAGAAGAAGTGGTTTTTAATGATTTTGATGAATGCTGTCAAAAGGCGTTATTAAGTTCTATAATTAAAATTAATGGGAATTTATCTTTATCAAATCAAGGCTTATTGCTTACGATTAGAACAGAAAATGCTAAAATTGCATCAAAAGTTCATAAAATGTTAAAAGAACTGTATCATCCTAGTATTGAATTCATGGTTTCTCGTAAAATGAAGTTACAAAAAAATAATGTTTATAAATTAAAAGTAACGAAAGCAAGAGAAATATTGGATGATTTAGGATTAATGAATGGTTTAGGTTTTCATCTTATTCCTAGTCAAAAGATTCTTTCTAAAGAATGTTGTCAAAGAGCTTTTCTTGCAGGAGTCTTTTTATCAAGTGGATCGGTGAATAATCCTGAAACTTCAAATTATCATTTAGAAATGTCTGTTAATGAAGAAGAATATGCAACTTATATTAAAGATTTAATGAATCATTTTGATTTAAATGCCAAAATGATAAAAAGAAGAAATAAGTATGTTGTTTATTTAAAATCATCAGAAAAAATAGGTGATTTTCTAAGAGCAATTGGTGCCAGCCAGTCCGTGCTTACTTTTGAAAGTACAAGAATTGATCGTAATATGTCTAATACAGTGAATCGTTGGAATAATTGTGATATAGCTAATGAAGTCAAAACAATGGCTTCATCAAATAAACAATTAGAAGATATTAATATTGTAGATATGTTTATGGGTATTGATATGCTAGACGAAAAAACAAGATCGGTAGCTTTAATTCGTAGAGCACATCCGGATTTATCTTTAAATGAATTATGTGATGTCTACTTTCAAGAAACGGGACAAACAATTAGTAAATCAGGATTGCATCATCGTTTTAAAAAGATCAGTGATGAAGCCCAAAAGTTATTAAAAATGGAGAATGAATAATGAAAGTGGAAGTAAAGTTTGGTCAACGTCTTAAAGATATAAGAAATAACCAGAATATTTCCCAAGAAGAATTATCCTTTCGGTGTGGTTTATCAAAAAATTATATTTCTGATGTTGAACGAGGAACGAGAAATATATCATTACAGGCAATAGAAAAATTAGCAAAAGGATTACAAGTAAGTATAAAAGAGTTATTTGATTTTAAGGAGGACGAATAATGCCATTATATGAAGTTATTTTAATTGTAGCTGTAATAGTTATTGTATTAAGTTTAATATTCCATTTATTGTTTAGTCCAATTACATGGATTATTGTTGCTATCTTGTTTATTTATTCAATGATTAAACGTCATTTTTATCAAAAAGAGATGGATGAATATAACAGAGAATTTGAAAGACAAGCTGAAGAAAAGAAAAGAGCTTATCAATCAGGAGAAGCTTATCGTTCAGGAAGCGATGATATTATTGACGTAAACTATACAGAAAAAGAAGATGATTAAGGAACAAAGTGATGACTTTGTTCCTTTTTTAATGTGTTATATATTTTTATGACATCGACTTGTGTTGGCATGAATTTAACACCTCGCATTAACATGTTTTTTACTCTTTTTGCCTTTTTATCAATTATTCTTATTTGATGCTCACTTTATAAAATCAAATGATTCCCTGCTATTGTATACTTGCGTTCTATATATTTTTCAGTAATAGGAAACATATCTTGAATAAGAAAAACACTTTCTTTATCATTGTCTAGCATAGTGATATGAAGAATATCACATTTTTTTCCTTCTTTTTCTTTCAAATTAATGATTTTTTTATACTTGTGAATTTTACTTGATAAAGGAATCATCCAATATATTTCATTATCTTCTTCTTTTAAACAATAGTAATGAGGTCTATTTTGTTTTTTATTCCCTTTGAGATAAGGATCAGACATTTTTTCAAAGAAACTATCTTTTATTATATAAAAACCAGATTTAATCATATTGAATTCTCCTTTTGAATATAAAAAAGTCCTTCACTTTGAGTGAAGAACTTACACTTACACCCCAACCATTTATATTCCGCATATTGGTCAGCGGTATACTTTCTTTGCAAAAAGATTATATCAACTATTCATGATAAGGTCAATTAAACTCATGTTTTTATTGAATAATATATTTTGTTGATTTAATTTCGATACAAAAATGATTATAGAAAGAAACAAGTTGCAATGTGTTAAAATTAAATCATAGAAAATATATGAAAGAAGATATAAATATGAAAGATCAAATCACTTATAAATTATTAAATAATGATCATCTAGATTTATTGGTTCAACTGAGAATAAAAGATCTAAATATGTATTCCAATAAGAAGATAAGTCAAGAAACAATAGAAAATATTAAAAACTTTTATAGTCATAAAATTGAAAATGGTGAATGTCATACGCTGGTAGGTTATCATTTAAATAAAATTATGGCTACGGCAACAATTTATTATTATCACATTCTACCAAGCAATGAAAATATGATGGGAAAAGTTGGTCAAATTACCAATGTATGGGTAGAAAAATCATATCGACATCAAGGAATAGGTCGATATATGATTCATTATTTAATAAGTCATTATCAAAGAGATGTTGGCATGATATGTTTGAACAGTTCAAATGAAGGCATGGAAATGTATGTAAAACTGGGGTTTAATAAAAAAGATAATTATTTGGTTTATTATCCAAACAATGTATAATTTCCTTATTTTTATGACTAATATTGGTAATAATGAATAAAAAAGAGGAATTATATTTTATATACTGACTTAGTCATTACATTTGACCATTCTTTTTAGATGATGGTTATGGTAAAATGGAGACGCTAGGAGTGGTCGTATGAAATGTTCAAATTGTCAATGTGAATTAAAAGAGGATATGGTCTTTTGTCCAAATTGTGGTCAAAAGATTCAAAAATACAAATCTTGTATACACTGTGGGGTTGCTATCGCAAAAGATGCAACGATATGCCCATTGTGTAAAACAAAACAAGAGGTGGTTTCTAAGCAAGTTGATCCTTATGCTGGGTATTGGAAAAAGCCTAAAGTTTGGATTGTTTCACTATTATGTATTTTTCTTGCTTTAGGATTAGTGACTTATATGCAAAGTCATCCCTTACGTGTGTCTAATCAAACAGGAATAACTTTAAAAGGAAATTATTCAAGAGAAAGTTATTATTGTAATAATCAATATGGTGGACATGTTGCTAAAGATAAAAATTATTTATATTATGTCATGAATCAATCATTATATCGCTTAGATCATCATTTAGAAAATAAAGAATTAGTTTTAGATGATTGTGAGGGGTATTTAACGTTAGTTGATCAAGAATTATATTATTGTGATCAAGATTATAATTATTATTGTTATAATTTAAAAACAAAAGAGAAGAAATTGATTCAAGAAAAGATTTATTATCCGGTTATTTATCAAGATAAATTGTACTATCAAAAAGATCAAGATAACGAAAGTATTTATTGTTATGACTTAAAGAGTGAAGAAGATCATAAATTAAATAATGAAGTATCTTATGATTTAATGATTGATGAAAAGAATCAAAAATTATATTATTTATCACCAGTTGATAAAAAGAATACTTTAAAAGTGATGGATTTAGACGGACAAAATAGTCAAACTATTTATGATCAAGAAGAATGTGAAACTCTCACAATGAATCAAAACCAATTATTTGTTGCTACAGGTGACGGTATTATTCAAATATCAAAGAAAGATCATCAAGTTAAACAGTTAGTAAAGACAGGTTCACTGGTTCAAATTTATCAAGATGATTTATTGTTTGTTAATAATCAAGGAATTCAAAGATTATCGTTAGATAGTCATAAACAAACTACATTTTATAAAGGCATGGTGACATCATTGGAAGTTATTGGACAAGATATCATCATTGATAGTTATCAAGACAATAAAACTATGACTTTATTAGTGGATGAAAAAGGAACAATTAAAGAATTAAAACAATCTCAAGCGGTGAATAAATTTGATGATGCAAGAGATTTTTAAAGGAGAATCAAGATGTATGTATATGAAATAGTAGAAGCAACAAAAGGAACATTAGTGTCGGGAAATATAAACCAGGATATTACTTTCTTTAGCCAAGATAGTCGTCAAATGGCACAAGGTGGCATGTATATTCCCTTAAAAGGAGAACGCTTTGATGGTCATGATTTTATTGAAAGTGCCTTTGATACTGGGGCTGATGCGATTATTAGTCATAAAGATGTAAGTTATCCAGACAAAATTGTAATTCGTGTTCAAGATACGATGCAGGCTTTAAAGGATATGGCTATATATTTAAGAGAACATCGACCAGTTAAAGTTGTTGGGGTGACTGGAAGTGTTGGAAAAACAAGTACAAGAGATATGATTTACAGTGTGATTAAACAAAAATATCACACTTTAAAAACAGAAGGAAATTATAATAATGAAATAGGTTTACCGCTTACTATTCTTCGTTATGTAAATGAAGAAGTGATGGTTTTAGAAATGGGAATGAATCATTTAAAAGAAATGTCTCGTTTATCTTATATTGCTAGACCTGATATTGCTTGTATTACGAATGTTGGTACAGCTCATATTGGAGAACTTGGAAGTAGAGAAAATATTTTAAAAGCAAAATTAGAGATTGTTGATGGAATGAAAGAGGGGAGTTCTTTAGTTATTAATGATGATAATGATATGTTGCATACAGTATCATTAGAAAATATGAATGTGATTCGCTGTGGACATCAAGATGAAGATCAATATTGTCTAAAAAATGTTGTTTTAAATGAAAATGATAGTGATTTTGATGTGATGATTGACGGTCAATTAGAACATTTTCATTTAAATGTTCAAGGTGAACATAATGTCAGTAATGCGTTGATTGCCATAGCGATAGGAAGAGCTTTAGATATTGATGTAGCAGCGATACAAAAAGGACTTGCAGATTTTGTGTTAACTAAAAATCGTATGGATGTGATTAATATTGATCATGGGGTGACTTTAATTGATGGGACTTATAACGCTAATGTTGACTCCATGATTTCTAGCCTTGCCGTGTTATCACGTTATCAAAGAAGAAAAATTGCAGTTCTTGCAGATATGTTAGAATTAGGTGATTATAGTGAATCTTTACATCGTCAAGTTGGTAAGAGTGTTGTTGATCATCATATTGATGTTCTAGCTTGTGTAGGGAAAGAAGCCCATTATATTGGAGAAGAAGCATTAAAACAAGGTATGAAGGAAGTTTATTGTTTTGATGATAATGAAGCATTACTTGCTTTTTTAAAGGAAGAACTAGAAGAAAAAGATATTGTTTTATTAAAAGGAAGTCATGGTATGCATTTAAAAGAAATTGTTGATGCCTTGATGAAGGGATAATCATGAAAAAGAAAAAACTGCGTTTAAAAAAACAACCCTTCTTTATTCTTATTATTTGTTTGTTAGGTTTATTTGCTTTTTCTTTTTATCAGTTAATTGAAGAACATTTAAAAGTAGAAAATGATTTAGTTTCTTCTGAAGT
Organism: Erysipelatoclostridium sp. AM42-17; assembly: GCF_003480255.1. GTDB lineage: Bacteria > Bacillota_I > Bacilli_A > Erysipelotrichales > Coprobacillaceae > Faecalibacillus. The sequence continues at coordinate 48,846 of NZ_QUIN01000006.1, forward strand.
ATCAGCGTATCATGATACACTGACAAAATATGCTAAACAAAATCAAATTGAAGAGTATGTAACTTTATTAGAAGCCATGATGATGCAAGAATCAGGGGGTAATGGTCTTGATCCTATGCAATCTAGTGAGTGTGAATTTAACCAACAGTATGAAAAGAAGCCTAATGCGATTACAGAACCAGAGTATTCAATTCAAGTGGGAGTTAAATATTTTGCTAAATGTTTAAAGAAGGCCAAAGTAACATCGCTAGATGATAAAAATAAAATTTATTTAGCTTTACAAGGATATAATTATGGGGTTGGATATATATACTATGTTAATCTTCATGGTGGTAAGTATACATATCAAAATGCAATAGATTTTTCTAATAAGTGTAAACAAGAAAAAAATGTGAGTGTATATGGAGATAGTAAGTATGTTTATCATGTTTTACGTTACTATCAAGATACGTCATTTGTAGATGATTGGTTGGAATTATATCATTAATGATTGAATGTTGATGGTTTAAGAGTATAATTCAAGTGAAATGAAAAGGAGAATAAGATGAAACAAAAATTAATTGTTATTTGTGGGGGACAATCAAGTGAACATATTGTTTCACGTATGTCTTGTACTTCAGTATTAAATAATTTAAATAAAGATAAATATGATGTGACTTTAGTGGGAATTGATAAAGATGGAACTTGGTATCAATTACCTTTAGATATTCCTGATTTAAGTCAAGATAGTTGGTTGGATCGTGCAACAAAGATTGATCAAGTATTTGATTTATTAAAACAACAAGATGTTGCTTTTCCTGTTTTACATGGAGCTTATGGTGAAGATGGAACAATTCAAGGTTTATTTGAATTAGCAAATCTTCCTTATGTAGGATGTCGTGTTTTAGCTTCAGCTGTATCAATGGATAAGATTTATACTAAAAAGATTTTAGAAACTGTAGGGATTCCTCAAGTTAAATCTTTATATATTAAAAAGAGATATGATGGTGATTTAGTGGTTGTTGATCATCAATTTAATGAAATTAAAGATGTTGAAACAACAATTAAAGAAGAACTTGGTTTTCCATGCTTTATTAAAGCAAGCCGCTCAGGTTCGAGTGTAGGATGCTATCGTGTAGATAAACAAGCCGATTTAATGAGCAAATTATTAGACGCTGCAAAATATGATCGTCATATTGTTGTTGAAGAATGTGTAGATTGTATTGAACTTGAAACAGCAGTATTAGGTAACGATGATCCAATTGTTTCTCGTGTTGGACAAATTATGCCTCATGGAGAATTCTATACTTTTGAATCAAAATATGAAGATGCTGAAAGTAAGACATGTATTCCAGCTTTAGTAGATCAAAATATCCAGGAAAAAATTAGAGACTATGCTTTGAAAGTATTTAAAGCTGTAGATGGACATGGTTTATCAAGGGTAGATTTCTTTTTAGATAAGAAAACAAATCAAATTTATTTAAATGAAATTAATACTTTACCTGGATTTACTAAGATTTCTATGTATCCTCAATTAATGAATGATTTTGGTATTAGTTATAGTGAATTATTAGATCGTGTTATTCTTTTAGCGTTTGATAGATAATTTTATGGTAATCCTAAATATTAATAAATGAATTTGGATGCTACTAAAGATTGTGCAAAAATTAACACAATTTCTTAGTTAAAAGGGTTGACTTTATCAAGAAAAAAGACTAACATAATAGTCAATCAATAAAACAAATACTTCGATAGGAACTAGTAAATAATACGTTGAAGCAAAGAGAGGTTCTGGCTGGTGGAAAGAATCGTTTGATGATTATTGAACTCATCCTTGAGTGGAGCGCTGAACTTAAAGTAGGTGGCTACGGCATGCGACCGTTAACACGCAAGAGTATGGACTACATATGTAGCGTACTCAATGAGGTTAATAAAGTGATTTATTAATAAAATGAGGTGGAACCACGAAGTCATGATGCTCTCGTCCTCAAAATAGCAAGGCTATTTTGAACACGAGAGTTTTTTTTATAAAAATAGGAGGAAGAAAGAAAATGATGAATTATCAAAAGTATAAGAGATTTGAACCAATCAAATTTGATGAACGTACATGGCCTAACAAAACAATTGATAAAGCGCCTACATGGGTATCAGTTGATTTACGTGACGGGAATCAAGCACTTATTACACCAATGAAAATTGAAGAAAAAGTGGAAATGTTTCAACTCTTAGTTGATATGGGATTTAAAGAAATAGAAGTTGGTTTTCCTTCTTCTAGTCAAATAGAATATGATTTTTTAAGAATTTTAATTGATGAACATTTAATTCCTGATGATGTAACAGTTCAAGTGTTAACTCAAGCAAGAGAACATTTAATTAGAAAAACATTTGAAGCATTAAAAGGATTAGATAAAGCAATCGTCCATGTTTATAATTCAACATCAACTTTACAAAGAGATGTTGTTTTCCATAAAGGAAAAGAAGAAATTAAACAAATCGCTATTGAAGGTGTTCGTTTAGTTAAAGAATTATCTAAAGAATTTGATGGAAAAGTCATTCTAGAATATTCTCCAGAAAGCTTTACGGGAACTGAATTAGATTATGCATTAGAAGTATGTGAAGCTGTGATGGATGAATGGGGTGCAACTCCTGAAAATAAAGTGATTATTAACTTACCATCAACAGTAGAAATGTCAACACCTAATGTGTATGCAGATCAAATTGAATGGATGGCAACACATTTTACAAATCGTGATCGTGTTATTTTATCATTACATACACACAATGATAGAGGTTGTGGTGTGGCAGCAAGTGAACTTGGAATAATGGCTGGAGCTGATCGTGTTGAAGGAACATTATTTGGTAATGGTGAAAGAACTGGAAATGTCGATATCGCTAATATTGCATTAAATATGTTTACTCAAGGGGTTGATCCAGAACTTGATTTATCCAATATGAATCATATTAAAACTGTTTATGAAAAATGTACGAAGATGGAAGTGCCACCTCGTCATCCTTATGTAGGTCAATTAGTCTTTACAGCTTTCTCTGGAAGTCATCAAGATGCGATTAATAAAGGAATGCATGCAATGCAAGAAAGACATCAAACAACTTGGGAAGTTCCTTATTTACCAATTGATCCTAGTGATTTAGGACGTCAATATGAACCAATCGTTCGTATTAATTCTCAATCTGGTAAAGGTGGCGTTGCTTTCGTTATGGAAAGTATGTATGGTTACCATTTACCAAAAGGATTACAAGTTGATTTTGCTAAAGTCATTCAAGATATTTCTGAAGAAGAAGGTGAAGTATCACCAGAAAGAGTTTATGATACTTTTATTGAAGAATATGTTGATAATGAAGAACCTTATGCTTTTATTAAACAAAAATTAATTGATATTAGTGATGAAAATGATGAATTTGAAAGACGTGCTGAAATTACATTAAAAGATCATGGTGAAATTAAAACAGTTGTGGGTTATGGTAATGGACCAATCGATGCTGTAAAAGATGCTTTTAATGCAAATGGTTATGTTTATACACATTTATTAGATTATAGTGAACATGCTTTAACTTCAGGATCTAGTTCTAAAGCGGCAGCATATGTTTATTTAAGAGTTAAAGGAAGTGCAATTCAAGAATACGGTGTTGGTGTTCATCCAAATATTACAACAGCAACAATTAAAGCAATTATTTCAGCAATGAACCGTATTCATGCACGTTTGAAATAATAAAGGAGGCTATCATGAATCGTTTAGTATTATCTTTATTAGTAGAAAATAACCCAGGTGTATTAAGCCGTGTTGCTGGTTTATTTAGCCGTAGAGGTTATGGAATTGACAGTTTATCGGTTGGTAAAACAAATCAACCTGGAATATCAAGAATGACAGTTGTCGCTGTAGGTGACGAACAAATTCTAAGTCAGATTCAAAAACAACTAGGTAAACTGGTTGAAGTGCTTGAAATCTTTCCACTTGATCCTGCTGATTCCGTATATCGTGAATTAGTCATGATTAAAGTAGAAGCTGATGAAGCACAAAGAGCTTCAATTGTATCAATCGTTGATATTTTTAGAGCTCGTATTATTGATGTCGCACCGACATCATTAATCATTGAAGTAACTGGAGATGCATCAAAGATTGAAGGATTACTTGCAATGTTAGATGGATTCAATGTAACTGAGATCGTACGTACTGGATTATCCGGTATGAAACGTGGTCTTAGTCATGTTGATAAATAATTGGTTTGGAAGTGAGCCTTGGAAACTAAAAGTCGCCTTAGCGGCCCATATGGAAACATATGAACTTCAAAAAGTCACAAAGAAATTATATGGGGGATGAAAAAATGGCTAAAATTTTTTACGAAGCAGATTGTGATTTATCATTATTAGATGGTAAAACTGTAGCAGTTATTGGGTATGGTTCTCAAGGACATGCTCATGCATTAAACATGAAAGAATCTGGTGTACATGTCATTATTGGTTTATATGAAGGTTCAAAATCATGGAAAAAAGCAGAAGAACAAGGATTTGAAGTTTATACTTCAGCAGAAGCAGCTAAAAAAGCTGATATCATCATGATCTTAATTAATGATGAATTACAAGCAAAATTATACAAAGAATCAATTGAACCAAACCTTGAAGAAGGTAACATGTTAATGTTCGCACATGGTTTCAATATTCACTTTGGACAAATCGTACCACCTAAAAACGTAGATGTTACTATGATTGCTCCTAAAGCACCAGGACATACAGTACGTAGTGAATATCAAGCAGGAAAAGGGACTCCTTGCTTAATTGCTGTTGAACAAGATTATACTGGAAAAGCTCAAGACTTAGCTTTAGCTTATGCCCTTGCAATTGGTGGAGCAAGAGCTGGTGTTCTTGAAACTACATTCAGAACTGAAACTGAAACTGACTTATTTGGTGAACAAGCAGTATTATGTGGTGGTGTTTGTGCATTAATGCAAGCAGGTTTTGAAACATTAGTAGAAGCTGGATATGATCCAAGAAATGCTTACTTTGAATGTATTCATGAAATGAAATTAATTGTAGACTTAATTTATCAATCAGGATTCGAAGGTATGAGATATTCAATTTCTAATACTGCTGAATATGGTGATTATATTACTGGACCTAAGATCATTACAGAAGATACTAAGAAAGCTATGAAACAAATCTTAAAAGATATTCAAGATGGTACATTCGCTAAAGACTTCTTATTAGATATGTCTGCTGCTGGTGGTCAAGCTCATTTCAAAGCTATGCGTAAATTAGCTGCTGAACATCAATCAGAAACAGTTGGTAAAGAAATCAGAAAATTATATTCTTGGTCAGATGAAGATCAATTAATCAACAACTAATATAAACAACACACTTAGTGTGTTGTAACTAGGGAGTAGCAATACTCCCTAATTACAACCTACTAAGGTTAAAAAGGGGGATATGTAAATGTCAATGACAATGACACAAAAAATACTAGCAAAACATGCAGGATTAGATCATGTAGAAGCTGGACAATTAATTGAAGCTAAATTGGATGTTGTAATGGCTAATGATATTACTGGGCCAATGGCACTTCCAATTTTTGATAAAATGGCTGACCATGTGTTTGATAAAGATAAGGTAGTATTAGTACCAGATCATTTCACACCTAATAAAGATATTAAATCAGCTGAAAATTCTAAAGCTATTTTAGATTTTACTAATAAACAATGTTTAACTCATCGCATGGAACAAGGTAAATGTGGTGTTGAACATGCAATTTTACCAGAAAAAGGAATTGTTGTAGCGGGTGAATGTATTATTGGTGCTGATTCTCATACTTGTACTTATGGTGCTTTAGGTGCTTTTTCTACAGGTGTAGGAACAACTGATATTGCTACTGGAATGGCTACTGGTGAATTATGGTTTAAAGTGCCTAGTGCAATTCAATTTGTTTTAACTGGTAAACCACAAAAGTATGTAAGTGGTAAAGATATTATTTTACATATTATTGATAAGATTGGTGTTGATGGTGCTTTATATAAATCAATGGAATTTGTTGGTGAAGGTATTCAATATTTAACAATGGATGGTCGTTTTACTATTTGTAATATGGCGATTGAAGCAGGGGCTAAAAATGGTATTTTCCCTGTTGATGAACAAACTAAAGCTTATATTGAAAAACATTCAACAAAACCTTATGAAGTATTTGAAGCAGATGAAGATGCTCAATATGAAGAAGTTGTTGAAATTGATTTAAGTCAAGTAAGACCTACAGTAGCATTTCCTCATTTACCAGGTAATGGTCATACTATTGATGAAATTGAAGCTATGGATAAAATTTATATTGATCAAGTTGTCATTGGATCATGCACAAACGGTCGTTTATCTGACTTAGAAAAAGCAGCTGCTATTTTAAAAGGTAAAAAAGTAGCAGATAATGTTCGTGTTATGGTTGTGCCAGCAACTCAAAAAATATTCTTACAATGTATCCAAAAAGGATTAGCAGAAATCTTTGTTGAAGCTGGGTGTGCTTTTAATACTCCAAGTTGTGGACCATGTATGGGTGGTCATATGGGAGTTATGGCTAAAGGAGAAAAATGTGTTTCAACGACAAATCGTAACTTTGTTGGACGTATGGGAGATACAGAAGCTCTTATTTATTTAGCTTCTCCAGAAGTTGCTGCAGCGAGTGCGATCGCTGGATATATCGCAAATCCTGAAAAAGTAGGTGAAATGTAATGAAAATATATAAATATGGTGACAACGTCGATACAGACGTTATTATTCCTGCACGTTATTTAAATTCGTTTGACGCTCAAGAACTAGCCACTCATGCAATGGTAGATATTGATCCTGATTTTGCGAAAACTGTAGAAAAAGGGGATATTATTGTTGCTGGTAAAAACTTTGGTTGTGGTTCTTCTCGTGAACATGCTCCTTTATGTTTAAAAACAGCAGGTGTTAAATGTGTTATTGCTGAAAACTTTGCTCGTATTTTTTATCGTAATTCAATTAATATTGGTTTTCCAATTATGGAATGTAAAGAAGCTGCGCAAAAAATTGAAGCAGGGGATGAAGTTACAGTTGATTTTACAACTGGTGTGATTACTAATAAAACAAAAAATGAAACTTATCAAAGTCAACCTTTCCCAGAATTCTTACAAAAAATGATTGAAGTTGAAGGTTTGGTTAACTATGTAAATTCAAAAAAAACAGGGGTAGAATAATGGAAAAGAATATTGCAGTCATTAAAGGAGATGGCATTGGACCTGAAATTGTAACTGAAGCAATGAAAGTCTTAGATGCTATTGGAAATAAATATCATCATCAATTTAATTATACTGAAATTTTAATGGGTGGTTGTTCTATTGATGCTTATGGGGTTCCACTTAGCGATGAAGCATTAAATATCGCTAAAAATAGTGATAGTGTTTTACTTGGAGCCATTGGGGGAAATACATCAACTTCTCCTTGGTATCAATTAGAACCTTCATTAAGACCAGAAGCAGGGTTATTAAAAATAAGAAAAGAATTAGGCTTATTTGCTAATTTAAGACCAGCTTATTTATATGATGAACTAAAAGGGGCTTGTCCACTAAAAGAAGAATTAACTGAAGGTGGATTTGATATGATGATTATGAGAGAACTTACTGGAGGTTTATATTTTGGTAAACGTTCTACTCAAGAAGAAGATGGTCAATTAGTAGCACGTGATGCGATGAGTTATAGTGAAACTGAAATTAGAAGAATTGCTAAACGTGGTTTTGATATTGCAATGAAAAGAAGAAAAAAAGTAACAAGTGTAGATAAAGCTAATGTTTTGGATACATCTCGTTTATGGCGTAAAGTCATAGAAGAAGTAGCTCAAGATTATCCAGAAGTAACATATGAACATATGTTAGTTGATAATTGTGCGATGCAGTTAGTAAGAGATCCTAAACAGTTTGATGTTATTTTAACTGAAAATATGTTTGGTGATATTTTATCTGATGAAGCAAGTATGGTTACGGGATCTATCGGTATGTTATCAAGTGCTTCTTTAAGAGAAGATAAATTTGGTATGTATGAACCTAGTCATGGTAGTGCTCCTGATATTGCAGGACAAAATATTGCTAATCCAATTGCGACTATTTTATCTGCTGCGATGATGTTACGTTATTCTTTTGATTTGGATCAAGAAGCGAAAGATATTGAAGATGCAATTGAAAAAGTATTAAAAGAAGGATATCGTACAACTGATATTATGTCTGAAGGAAAGAAATTAGTTGGTACAAAAGAAATGGGAGACTTAATTGTAAGTCATTTATAAAGGGAGGAACAAAGATGCGTAGTGATAATGTCAAAAGTGGTGTTGAAAGAGCACCTCATCGTTCTCTATTCAATGCTTTAGGATATACTGAAGAAGAATTAGATAGACCATTAATTGGGGTAGTGAATTCATATAATGAAATTGTCCCAGGTCATATGAACTTAGATAAAATTTGTGAAGCTGTTAAAAAAGGAATTTATTTAGCTGGTGGGGTACCAGTAGAAGTACCTGCTATTGCTGTATGTGATGGTATTGCCATGAATCATACAGGAATGAAATATTCATTAGTAACACGTGAATTAATTGCCGATAGTACGGAATCACTAGCAATGGCTCATCAATTTGATGGAATGGTTATGATTCCTAACTGTGATAAAAACGTTCCTGGTTTATTAATGGCAGCTGCTCGTTTAAATATTCCTACTGTTTTTGTATCTGGGGGACCTATGTTAGCTGGACGTAAGCTAGATGATAAAAAAACTTGTTTATCTTCATTATTTGAAGCGGTAGGGCAATTTAATGCTGGTAAAATGACGGAAGAAAAATTAAAAGAATTTGAAACAAAAGCATGTCCTACTTGTGGATCATGTTCAGGAATGTATACAGCCAACTCTATGAACTGTTTAACTGAAGTATTAGGTATGGGATTAAAAGGAAACGGAACAATTCCTGCTGTATATAGTGAAAGAATTAGATTAGCTAAACATGCTGGTATGGCTGTTATGGAATGTATTAAAAAGGACATTAAACCTCGTGATATTATGACAAAAGAAGCATTCTTAAATGCTTTAACTATTGATATGGCACTTGGATGTTCTACTAACTCAATGTTACATTTACCTGCTATTGCTCATGAAGCAGGAGTTGAATTAAACTTAGAAATCGCTAATGAAATTTCTAAGAAAACACCAAACTTATGTCATTTAGCACCAGCTGGTGATACTTTCATGGAAGATTTAAATGATGCTGGTGGTGTTTATGCAGTGATGAATGAAATTAATAAATTAGGTTTATTACACACTGATTTAATAACTGTTACAGGTAAAACTGTAAAAGAAAATATTGAAGGATGTGTTAACTTAAATCCAGATATTATTAGACCAGTAGAAAATCCTTATGCACCATATGGTGGAATTGCGGTATTAAAAGGAAACTTAGCACCAAATGGTGCTGTTGTAAAACAATCAGCAGTAGCACCAGAAATGATGGTTCATACTGGACCTGCTCGTGTTTTTGATAGTGAAGATGATGCCATTAAAGCTATTCGTGCTGGTAAGATTGTAAAAGGTGATGTTGTTGTGATTCGTTATGAAGGACCTAAAGGTGGACCTGGTATGCGTGAAATGTTATCACCAACTTCTGAAATTGCCGGTATGGGATTAGATAAAGATGTTGCTTTAATTACAGATGGTAGATTCTCTGGCGCTACACGTGGAGCATCAATTGGTCATGTTTCACCTGAAGCAGCTGCTGGTGGACCTATCGGTTTAGTTGAAGAAGGAGATATTATTGATATTAATATCTTAGAACATTCGATGAATGTACGTGTAAGTGATGAAGAATTGGCTGCTAGAAAAGCAAAATGGCAACCAAGAGAACCAAGAATCAAAAAAGGTTATCTTGTAAGATATGCAGCATTAGTTACATCTGCTGATAAAGGAGCTATTTTACAAGCACCTGAAGAAAAATAATAAAAGGGGGAAGAGAATATGATGTTAACAGGTTCGGAAATAATTTGTGAATGCTTAATCGAACAAGGTGTTGATACGGTGTTTGGTTATCCAGGAGGAACAATTCTAAACGTCTATGATGCTTTATATCAATATAAAGATAAAATTAATCATATTTTAACTTCGCATGAACAAGGTGCGGCTCATGCTGCTGATGGTTATGCACGTGCAACAGGTCGAGTAGGAGTTTGTATGGCCACATCTGGACCTGGAGCAACAAATTTAGTTACTGGAATTGCAACAGCTTATATGGATTCTATTCCATTAGTGGCAATTACAGCTAACGTTGCAGTTTCTATTTTAGGTAGAGATAGTTTCCAAGAAATTGATATCACTGGTGTGACAATGCCAATTACTAAACATAATTTTATTGTTAAGGATATTAAAGATTTAGTACCTACAATTAGAAAAGCATTCCAAATTGCTAAAGAAGGTAGACCAGGACCTGTTTTAGTAGATATTACAAAGAATGTGACTGCTGAAAAAATGGAATTTGAATCTCAAGTTCCTGAAGTCATTGAACCTAGAACTTATACTTATTCTTCAAAAGAATTAGAAAAAGTTGTAGAAATGATTAAAGAAAGTAAGAAACCATTTATCTTTGTTGGTGGTGGTGTAATTGCTTCTGGTGCAAGCAATGAACTTAAAGAGTTTGCTGAAAAGATTGATGCACCGGTTACAGATTCTTTAATGGGAAAAGGTGCTTTTGATAATACGAGACCACGTTATACAGGAATGCTTGGAATGCATGGAACGAAAGCAAGTAACTTTGGAGTCAGTCAATGTGACTTATTAATTGTTATTGGAGCACGTTTTTCGGATCGTGTTACTGGTAATACAGCAACATTTGCTAAAGATGCTAAAATTATTCATATTGATATTGATACTGCAGAAATTAATAAGAATATTATTGTTGATTTAGGTGTTGTTGGTGATGCTAAAATGATTCTTAAAGAATTAAATCATATGATTGAACGTCAAAGTCATCCTCAATGGTTAAAAGAAATTCGTGATTTAAAAGAAAGATATCCATTAAGTTATGATCAAACTGAATTGACTGGACCTTATGTTATTGAACAAATCGATTATCTAACAAATAGTGATGCTATTATTTGTACTGATGTTGGTCAACATCAAATGTGGGCAGCGCAATATTATCACTACCGTCATCCACGTCAACTTATTACTTCGGGTGGTGCTGGAACAATGGGATTTGGTTTAGGTGCTGCAATTGGTGCTAAATATGGTCAACCTCATAAATATGTTTTCAATATTGCTGGTGATGGATGCTTTAGAATGAATATGAATGAATTAGCTACAGCAAGTCGTTATAATGTTCCAATTATTCAAGTTGTTATCAATAATCATGTTCTTGGAATGGTAAGACAATGGCAAACTTTATTCTATGGTGAAAGATACAGTAATACTATTTTAGAAGATAAAGTTGATTTCTGTAAAGTTGCTGAAGGATTAGGTTGTAAAGCTATTAAAGTGACAACTAAGGAACAAGTTGCACCTGCAATCAAAGAGGCAATGGAATATGAAGGACCGGTTTTAATTGAAGTTGTAATTGGAAAAGATGACAAAGTATTCCCTATGGTTGCACCTGGTTCTGCAATCTCATCAGCTTTTGATGAAACAGATTTAAAAAATAAATAATACTAAAAGAGGGTATCATTTAAAATGATATTCTCTTTTTTATTTTTAGGGTTGTAAATTGTTTTGAAGTGAGTACAATATAGTATGTTTTTAGGGAGAAAATTATGAAATTACTAACGAAAAGAAATTTAAAATCAGCAGGATGTGTGATTGTTTCTGCACTTATGATGGCTATGGCAACCAAGACATTTGTTAGACCGGCACATTTATTATCGGGTGGATTTATGGGAATTGCGATTCTTATAGATATGATAGGTGAATTAGTACATGTATCTATACCAACTTCAGTAGGTTTATTATGCTTAAATATTCCAGTGGCATTATTTTGTGCTAATAAGATATCTAAGCGATTTGTCTTTTTTTCTATGATGCAAGTTTTTTTAACTTCATTCTTTTTGCAAATCGTTCCAGCATTTCCGTTATTTGATGAAGAAATATTGAATGTTATTTTTGGTGGTTTTATTTGGGGCATCAGTATCACAGTTGCGTTAAAAGGCGATGCTTCAAGTGGTGGTACCGATTATATTGCTTTATATGTTTCCAATAAAAGCGGTAAAGAAATTTGGATGCAGGTCTTTGTGTTTAATGCATGTTTACTTGCTATATTTGGTTATTTGTTTGGTTTTGATAAAGCAGGATACTCCATTTTGTTTCAGTTTTTATCAACACGTACTATTTCTAACTTTCATAACCGCTACAAACAAGTTATGTTACATATTTATACCCAACATAAAGATCCCATACTGGATGCTTATATCATGAATTTCCATCATGGAATTACTGCTTTAGATGGCTTTGGTGGTTATTCAAGGGAACCTGTTAGTTTGCTTACAGCGATTGTATCAAGTTACGAAGTAGGGGATGTGATTGAATTACTACAAAAAATAGACCCTCAAGTTATTGTCAATGTGACGAAAACAGAAAACTATGTTGGTCGTTTCTATAATAAACCATTAGATTAAAAAGCATTAGCGATCCTCTATGAGGTTCACTAATGCTTTTTTATTCACTACTTTTATTTTACGATATGAATTTTTTATATAACCCTTTTGATCAAATTCCTTAAGTATTTTAGAAACAGTTACTCTTGCTAGACCAACACTATTAGCGATATCTTCGTGAGTGTAAGGTATGGTAGAATTAAGAATTCCCTTTTCAATGTTATCCTTTTGTGTAAGTTCAAGCAGGAATGCAGCAACTTTTTCATAGCGATTATAACTGTATGCTCTTTTGATTGCGTTTGTTAGGTAATTGCAGGTATCAGTCATGATTTGCAACAAAGATATTGTCAGTTCTTGAGATTCATGCAAGTAAGGATAAAATTGGTTAAGTTTGCATTTTATTAATTGAACTTCATTAATAGCCTCTACAGTAGTGGGTCTAGAAGAACATTGGATAAAAGATGAGTCACCAAAAATTCTTCCTTTATCTAAAACATCAATTGTGATGTCATCACCTTGGCTTGTTAGAGTATAAACGCGGACTCTTCCTTTTAAAATTAAAAAAAGTTCATGAGATTGATCTTCTTGAAGATAAATGAGTTCTTTAGGATGATATGTTACTTGGGTACCGGCTTTTTTGAAATATGTAAATAGTTTTTCATCAAGTTTCATTTTTTTCACTTCCTTGCTTAAATTGTAACATAGGTTACAATTTTACGAAAGATAAAGTGTTAAAGTCATAAGCGAGGTGAGAGTATGAGAGAAAGATTAATGAAATTGATGATGATTATTTTTGGAAATGTCATGATTGCTTTTGCAGTAGCAGTTTTGTTGTTGGATAACCATATTATTGCTGGTGGGGTATCAGGAATAGGTGTCGTGATGAATCATTATATGTATTTGCCAGTTTCAATAACAGTAGGTGTGGTTAATGTCATTTTATTTGTTTTAGGTTGGGTTGTAATGGATAAGGAATTTGTTATGAAGTCTTTATTATCATCTATTGTTTTCCCTGTTATGTTAGGTTTTTTTCAAAATAATCCTATGTTTAAACATGTACTTGATGATCCTTTACTTGCGGCTGTGCTTGCAGGATGTTTAATAGGTATAGGAATTGGTCTTGTTATTCGTTCAGGTGGCTCTACTGGTGGAATTGATATTATTGCTTTATGTGTGAATAAAAAGACCAACGCACCTACACATATCGTGATGAATTTTATAGATTTAACAATCTTGTTATTACAAATGAGTTTCCATGATATAACACATGTGACGTATGGAATTGTAACAGTTGTTTTAACGGCTTTTATGATGAATAAGACATTATCAAATGGACGTCAATTAGCACAATTAATGGTTATTTCAGATGCGTATGAACAAATGAAACAAGTCATTTTAAATCAAGGTGATGCAGGACTAACATTTATTGAAACTGAAAAGGGATATAGTGGTGAAAAGTCTAAACTTATTTTAACGGTAGTTCCTTATGATAAGTTACCGATGTTAAAACAAATGATTAAACATATTGATCAACATGCTTTTATTGTTGTCAGTCATGTTGATGAAGTGGGTGGACGTGGCTTTTCTTTAGAAAGATGAGTGTCGCTTTAATTCATATTGAATAGTATAGAAACCACCTTCAACGCTATAGGCATGATAGCCTAATTGATTGAGTGATTGGGCGAGTTTTAAAGAACGATGACCAGTATAACAAAGTAAAATAATGGGTATTTGTTTGGATAATTGGGGAATATGCTCGTTAAATGAATCAAAAGGAATATTGATAAAAGGAGAAAGATGAAGTTTGTTAAATTCATAGGGATCTCTTAAATCAATAAACTGATATTTTTTGGTTAAAAGAGTAGATAAAAATTGGGCTTGAATAATGGGTTTAGAATTCATGAAATCACCTCATAATATAATATGAAATTAATTGAAAACAATGTGTAACAGTGATATAATTCAGCCATGGAGGATGATTTAAAGATGGATAAGAAAACTATTAAAGATATTGAAGTTGCTGGAAAAACTGTCTTAGTTCGTGTTGACTTCAATGTACCTAGAAACAAAGAAACTGGAGAAATTACAAACGACAATAGAATTGTTGCTGCTTTACCAACTCTAAAATATTTATTAGAACAAAAACCTAAAGCAATTGTATTATTCTCACATTTAGGAAAAATTAAAACTGAAGAAGACAAAGCTAAAAATGATTTAGCTGTAGTTGCTCCTAGATTATCAGAATTATTAGGAGTAAATGTTCAATTCGTTAACTGTACAAGAGGAAAAGAACTTGAAGATGCTGTAGCTAATGCTATTGATGGACAAGTTATTTTAGTACAAAATACACGTTATGAAGCTGGAGAAACTAAAAATGATCCTGAACTTGGAAAATATTGGGCTTCATTAGGTGATGTATTTGTTGAAGATGCATTCGGATCTGTTCATAGAGCACATGCTTCTACTGCAGGAATACCTCAACATTTACCATCTGCTGCTGGTTTCTTAGTAGAAAAAGAAATCGCATATATCGGAAAAGCTGTAAGCAATCCTGAAAGACCAATGGTTGCTATTTTAGGTGGAGCTAAAGTTTCTGATAAAATCTTAGTAATCGAAAACTTATTAAAAATTGCTGATAAAGTTATCGTTGGTGGAGGTATGTGCTATACTTTCGCAAAAGCTCAAGGGCATACAATTGGTAACTCTTTAGTTGAAGATGATCGTTTAGATGTAGCTAAAGATATCTTAGCTAAAGCTGGAGATAAATTAATCTTACCAGTAGATTCTGTAATCAATACTGCATTTGCTCCTGAAGGAGATATTAAAGTATGCGGTGAAGATGTACCTGATGGATACATGGGATTAGATATCGGACCTAAATCAGTAGAAAATATTAAAGCTGCTTTAGCTGGTGCTAAAACTGTTGTATGGAATGGACCAATGGGTGTATTTGAAATGGAACCATTCGCAAAAGGAACAATCGCTGTATGTGAAGCATTAGCAGAATTAGAAGATGCTAATACTATTATCGGTGGTGGAGATAGTGCTGCTGCTGTTATGCAACTTGGATTCGCAGATAAAGTTTCTCACATCTCAACAGGTGGTGGAGCTTCATTAGAATATATGGAAGGTAAAACTCTTCCAGGTATTGCTGCTATTGATGACAAATAATAAGGGAGATAAAGAAGTCATGAGAAAACCAATTATCGTAGGAAACTGGAAAATGAATAAAACAATCGCTGATACTAAAGCGTTTGTTGAAGCAGTTGATGCAAAAGTTTCAGCATCTGCTGATTGGGGTATTGCTACTCCATACTTATCATTACAAACTGCAAAAGCAGGAGCTAAAAACTTAATTGTTGCTGCTGAAAACTGCCATTTCAAAGATAGCGGAGCTTTCACTGGTGAAGTATCTGTAGAAATGTTAAAAGAAATCGGAGTTGAATGGGTTATCTTAGGTCACTCTGAAAGAAGACAATATTTTGGTGAAACTGATGAAACAGTTAACGCTAAAATGTTACAAGTATTAAAAAATGATATGACACCTATCGTTTGTGTTGGTGAAACATTAGAACAATATGAAGCTGGAACAACTAAAGATGTTGTTAAAACTCAAGTTGTTGGTGCATTCAAAGATGTATGTCCAAATTGTGCTTCAAGAACTGTTATTGCTTATGAACCAGTATGGGCAATTGGAACAGGTAAAACTGCTACTAATGAAATTGCTCAAGATGTTTGTGGATATATTAGAACAGTTGTTGCTGAATTATATGGACAAGAGGTTGCTGATAAAGTAAGAATCCAATATGGTGGATCAGTTAAACCTGAAGGATTAAAAGCTTTATTAGAACAACCTGATATTGATGGAGCATTAGTTGGTGGAGCTTCATTACAACCAGAATCATATTTAGCAATGGTTCAAAATTTAGGATAATAAATAAAGAATAAAATATATAAAGTCCCAAAAGTTTAATTACTTCTGGGACTTTTTTTATATGATATTAACAGCGATAACCTTATTGTTTTTTAACTTAAGATATTGATTAGTCTGTTGCTGATTATAGAGTTCTATGGCTTTATAAGCATAATTTCGTGCAAGAATACGATCGTAAGCATTGGGCATACCTCCTCGATAGAGAAATGTTATATCATTGTATCTTACTTCAAACTGAGTTTTACTTTCAATAAAGTTTTTTAATTGTTCACCTTGATTAAAATTTGATGATAATAAAATCATTGCATTATTTGATGTATCATAACAAACTTGTAATTTGTTGAGTAATTTTTGAGGGTGTGATAAAGAATGGTTATCCACATAAAGAGCATCCATGCTAGAGCAAACATCTTTAATCAGTTTATTATTTGAACATCCCTCAATTTTAATGATGGTACATTTTTGATGGGAACTTGATGTGTCATAGAGTTTGTCTAGCATATTGACAAGGGTATCAAGGGCACTACTGTACCCTACTGAATAGTCATTGTCTAAAGTGCAAGGAATAACAATACAATGAATACCTTTATTAATTAGTTTTCTAGCGATGTTATAACTACCATGACCGCCGATGACAAATAGACAGTCAAATTGATTTTGATAATAGTGATTGATGACTTGTTCAAGATATTCTTGATTAATGAAATCACGGGGATCACCGGTATGAAGAATAGTACCACCTTGATTCATAATACTTAAATAATTTTGATATTCTAGTTTTATAATCTGATTTGTCATTAAACCATTAAATCCATCTAAAATACCATATGATTCAATATGATTGTTATAACATGATTTTAATAGATGATAGATAATCGTATTCATGCCGGCACTAACACGGCTAGATGATAAGATAGCTATTTTTTTCATAAATTCACCTCTCGTTTTTTTATATTATAGCGATGAATGAATAAAGAGGAAAGAAGAATAAAAAAATTATAAAAAAATGTTGCATTTATCGAATAATATTGTATAATGTTTTAGCGACGCAGTATATTACTGTGTTTATGTTACTGAGCGTGGAAGGACTTGACGCTGTCTGTTTGACCACAGCACGGACAAAATTTTATAAGGAGGAATGTCACGTGAGTAAAAAAGTCGTTAGAGTAATGAAAATTCAATTCCAAGCTGGACAAGCTAAACCTGGACCAGCGTTAGCAGGAGCAGGAATTCAAATGCCTAAATTCTGTACTGCATTCAATGATCAAACTAAAGATCGTATGGGTGAAACAGTACCAGTTGTATTAACTGTTTATGAAGATAAAGATTTTAGTTTTGAATTAAAAACTGCACCAGCTTCAGAAAAAATCAAGAAAGCTTTAGGAATCAAAAAAGGTTCTAGTAATGCAGGAACTACTACTGTAGGTACATTATCAGCTGATCAATTAAAAGAAATCGCTGAATACAAAATGCCTGACTTAAATGCAAATGATTTAGATGCTGCAATGAAAATCGTTGCTGGAACAGCTAAAAACATGGGTGTTAAAGTTGAAGGATTCGATGCGTAAGCATCATGTGGAAGGATAATCCGTTATAACCACTAAGGAGGAAATTACATGGCAAAGAAAAGTAAAAGATATACAGAAGCAGCTGCACAAATTGAAGCTGGAAAAGCATATTCAGTTGAAGAAGCTGTAGAATTAGTTAAAAAAACAAGCACAGTTAAATTTGATGCTAGTGTTGATGTTGCATTCAAATTAGGATTAGATGTTAGACAAGCTGACCAACAATTACGTGGGGCTGTTGTATTACCTCATGGAACAGGTAAAACTAAAAAAGTTTTAGTTGTTACTCAAGGTGAAAAAGCTAAAGAAGCACAAGAAGCAGGTGCTGATGTAGTTGGTGGAAAAGAAATTTTAGAAGACATCAAAAAAGGATGGTTAGATTTTGAAGTTATGATCGCTACTCCTGATATGATGGCTGAATTAGGTAAATTAGGACGTATCTTAGGTCCTAAAGGATTAATGCCTAACCCAAAAACTGGAACAGTAACTATGGATGTTGCTAAAGCAGTTAAAGAAACAAAAGCTGGTAAAGTTACTTACCGTACAGATAAAGAAGGAAACGTACATTTACCAATCGGTAGAGTTTCATTCGATAATGATAAATTAGTTGAAAACTTCAACACAATTTATGATTTAATCGTTAAATTAAAACCAAGCACTGCAAAAGGTGTTTACATGAAAAATGTAGTGATCTCATCTACTATGGGACCTGCAATTAAAGTTCAAGCTGCTGTTGCAAAATAGTAGTTATTAAAAAGTCGCAATCAATATACCGTAGACAGTAACTGGGAAACCTTAATTTGTTACCGAGGTGTTAAGTTTATTTTAAACATTAACTCCCGTCTACCGGGAGTTTTATATAGCGTGTATATTGTTGCATATAAATTTTATAGGAGGTGTGACAATGTCAGTAGAAGCAATTAATGCAAAGAAAGTCGTTGTTGAAGAAATCGCTGGTAAATTAAAAGAAGCACAATCTGTAGTTGTAGTTGAATATCGTGGTTTATCAGTTGCAGAAGTCACTGAATTACGTAGAAACTTACGTGCTGAAGATGTAGATTTCAAAGTTTACAAAAACAAATTAGTTCAAAGAGCTACTGAAGAAGCTGGCCTTGCTGAAATCAACGATCAATTAGTTGGACCAAATGCTATCGCTTTTGGTAACAGTGATGCTGTAGCACCTGCAAGAATTCTAGCTAAATTCGCTAAAGATCATGAAGCTTTAGTAATTAAAACTGGAGTTGTTGAAGGTAAAGTATTATCTGTTGATGAAATTAATGAAATTGCTAAATTACCTGGACGTGAAGGAATGTACTCAATGTTACTTGGTATGTTACAAGCACCAGTTAGCAAATTCGCTAGAGTTGTTAAAGCAGTTGCTGATGCAAAAGAAGCTGCACCAGCAGAAGAAGCTCAAGAAGCTGCTGAATAACAAACAAAAACAAAACATATTAAATATTGAAATAAGAAAAAGGAGACAATTATCATGGCAAAATTAACTCATGAAGATATCTTAGCTTACTTAGAAGAAGCTACAATTTTAGAATTAAACGATTTAGTAAAAGCAATCGAAGAAAAATTTGATGTAACTGCTGCTGCACCTGTTGCTGTTGCTGCTGCTGGAGCTGATGCTGCTGATGCTGCACCTGCTGAAGTAACTGTAACATTAACTGATGTTGGTGGAACTAAAGTTGCTGTAATCAAAGCTGTAAGAGAAATTACTGGATTAGGATTAGTTGATGCTAAAGGTTTAGTTGACAAAGTTCCTGCTGTAATTAAAGAAAACGTTTCAGCTGATGAAGGAAAAGAAATTAAAGAAAAATTAGAAGCTGCTGGAGCAACTGTAGAAGTTAAATAATTTGACTTTAATAAAAAAGAGCCTTTCGAGGCTCTTTTGTTTTATAGGTGATGAAAATGAAACATTATTACACAAATAATACTGATTTAAAAAGTGAGCCCACTTCATTTGTTTTTAGGTTTAAACAATATGATTTCTTATTTAAAAGTGATATTGGTGTTTTTTCCAAGTCGATGATTGACTATGGTTCACAAGTTTTGCTTAATGCATTTGAAAAACCAAATCACGCTAAAAGTTTATTAGATGTTGGTTGTGGATATGGAACTTTTGGTATTTGTTTAAAGAAATTATACCCAGAATTAAAAGTGGATATGGTTGATGTTAATGATCGAGCATTACTTCTTGCTAAAGAAAATGCTAAAAATAATAATGTTGGTGTTACAGTATTTGAAAGTTATACATATCAAAATGTAAAAGAAACATATGATATTATTGTTTCTAATCCTCCGGTAAGAGCGGGCAAGGAAGTTGTTACTTCTATTTTATGTGATGCCTATAAATTTTTAAATAATCAAGGACAATTGTGGATTGTATTACAGAAAAAACAAGGGGCACCATCAGCTAAGAAAAAGATGGAAGAAGTTTTTGGAAATTGTGATATTGTTAAAAGAGATAAAGGCTATTATATCTTGGTAAGCACTAAGAGATAGTCTTTTTTATATTGTGAATAAGTTAAAAAAATATTGAAAATATCAATAAAAGTTATTGACTTGCATATAACCTTGTGCTAACATAATAAAATGCCTATTAATGTTTAAAACTAAGTGCTTTTTTGCGCTCAAAAACAGTTAAATAGAGATATAAAAAGGGGTGGAGTTAATACGTGGAAAATCAAACAACTACAGCGAAAAGTAAAATTACTCGTCGTAATTACTCAAGAATCAGTGGTTCTTTAGAATTACCAAATTTAGTAGAAATTCAAACAAATTCTTACAAATGGTTTAAAGAAGTAGGAATTAAAGAAGTATTTGAAGATATCTACCCAATTACTAACTTTAATGAAACATTATCATTAGAGTTTGTTGATTGTGCTTTTGATGAACCAAAATACTCTGTTAATGAAAGTAAAGATCGTGATGCAAACTATGCAGCACCTATTCGTGCTACTTTACGATTAGTTAATTCAGGTACTGGTGAAATTAAGGAACAAGAAGTATTTATGGGAGATTTCCCATTAATGACAGACTCAGGAACATTCATTATCAATGGGGCAGAACGTGTTATTGTTTCTCAATTAGTTCGTTCTCCAGGTGCATATTTTGCTGATGCATTAGATAAGAGTGGGAAAACTATTTTTGAAGGTAGTATTATTCCTTCAAGAGGTACATGGTTAGAATTTGAAAACGATGCGAAAGATGTATTAAATGTTCGTATTGACCGTAATAGAAAAATTCCTGGTACTGTATTATTACGTGCTTTAGGTCTTTCTAGTGATGAAGACATCATTGAAGTGTTCGGTGATCATGAATTTATTAGAAATACATTAGCTAAAGATAACACAACAAATACAGAAGAAGCGTTAATTGAAATTTACAATAAGTTAAGACCAGGTGAACCAGCTACATTAGATGGTGCAAATAACTTACTTTATACTCGTTTCTTTGATGCTAAAAGATATGATTTAGCAAAATCAGGTCGTTTTAAATTTTCTAAGAAGTTAAGTTTATTAGACCGTATTGCTGGACGTATTTTAGCTGAAGACGTTATTGATGTAGATGGAAATGTTGTTGCTAAAGAAGGAACAACAATTACTAAAGAAGTATTAGAAACATTAAAACCTGTTTTTGAAGCAGGAGCACATACTATGGAAGTTAAAACAAATCCTCATTTAGAAAGTAACGGGGTTGTGCAAGTTATTCATGTTTATGTGGATGAATCAAAATCTAAAGTGATGAAAGTTATGGGTACTGATTTATCTTTAAATAGTAAATTTGTTACTATTTCTGATATGTTAGCTGCTTATTCTTATATGTTTAACTTAGTTGATATCTTTAATTCATATGATTTAGCTGCTGAAGATAGAGTATCTCATATGGCTCGTATTGGATTATTAGATGATATCGATCATTTAGGAAACAGACGTGTACGTTCTGTTGGGGAATTAATTCAAAACCAATTTAGAATTGGTTTATCAAGAATGGAAAGAGTTGTTAAAGAAAGAATGTCATTATCTGAAGTAGATTCAGTAACACCTCAATCATTAACAAATATTCGTCCATTAACTGCAGCAATTAAAGAATTCTTCTCATCATCACAATTATCACAATTTATGGATCAAATTAATCCATTAGCAGAGTTAACAAATAAACGTCGTTTATCTGCACTTGGACCTGGTGGTTTAAGCCGTGATCGTGCTGGATATGAAGTTCGTGACGTGCATGCATCTCACTACGGTAGAATTTGTCCAATTGAAACTCCTGAAGGACCAAACATCGGGTTAATTTCAACACTTGCATCTTATGCAAAAATTAATGAATATGGATTTATCGAAACACCATATCGTAAAGTAAATCATTGTGTCATTGATGAAAATGATGTTCAATATTTAACTGCAGATGAAGAAAAGAATTTCGTTATTGCTCAAGCTAATGTTCACACTAGTGAAACTGGTGAAATCTTAGATGATCAGGTAATTGCTCGTCATTTAGGTGAAAATATTATGGCAAATAGAGAAGAGGTAGATTACATCGATATTTCGCCAAAACAAATCGTTTCTGTTGCAACATCATGTATTCCATTCTTGGAAAACGATGATGCGACTCGTGCCTTGATGGGTGCCAACATGCAACGTCAGGCTGTACCTTTATTAAATCCACATACTCCATTTGTTGGAACAGGTATGGAATACCAAGCAGCAAGAGATTCTGGAGCTGCAGTTGTAAGTAAACATAATGGTTATGTTTCTTATGTTGATGCTAAAAAGGTTGTTATTACAACAGATGATGGAGAAGAACATAAGTATCGTTTATCCAAATTTGCTATTTCAAATGCTGGTACATGTATTAATCATAAACCAATCGTTGTGACTGGTGAAAAGGTTGTTAAAGGACAAGTATTAGCTGATGGTCCAGCAATGGAACAAGGTGAATTAGCACTTGGACAAAACGTATTAGTTGGATTCATGACATGGAATGGTTATAACTATGAAGATGCCGTTATTATGTCAGAAAGATTAGTTAAAGAAGATGTTTATACTTCTATTCATATTGATGAATATTCAATTGAATGTCGTGATACAAAATTAGGACCTGAAGAAATTACAAGAGATATTCCTAATGTTGGTGATGAAGCACGTAAAAATTTAAATAGTGATGGTATCATCATGATTGGTGCTGAAGTAAAAGAAGGAGATATCTTAGTTGGTAAAGTAACTCCAAAAGGTCAAGCTGAATTATCGGCAGAAGAAAAATTATTACTTGCTATCTTTGGTGAAAAATCAAGAGAAGTAAAAGATAACTCTTTACGTGTTCCTCATGGTGGGGCAGGTATTGTTCATGATATTAAAATCTTTGATCGTAAAAATGGTGATGAATTACAACCAGGTGTAAACCGTGTTGTTAAAGTCTACATCGTTCAAAAACGTAAAATCTCTGAAGGAGATAAGATGGCTGGTCGTCATGGTAATAAAGGGGTTATTTCTAAAATCTTACCAATTGAAGATATGCCACACTTAGAGGATGGTACACCATTAGATATCATGCTTAACCCATTAGGGGTACCTTCTCGTATGAATATCGGGCAAGTATTAGAATTACATTTAGGTTATGCAGCAAAACAATTAGGGTTATATATTGCAACTCCTGCTTTTGATGGTTTACATCGTGAAGATCTTGAAGGTCTAATGAAAGAAGCAGGAATGAGTGAAGATGGTAAACAACCAGTTATTTCTGGTCGTACTGGAGAATATTTTGATTCACCTATTTCAGTAGGTATTATGTACTTCGTTAAATTATCACACATGGTTGATGATAAATTACATGCTCGTTCAGTTGGTCCTTACTCATTAGTTACTCAACAACCATTAGGTGGTAAAGCACAAAATGGTGGACAAAGATTTGGGGAAATGGAAGTTTGGGCTCTTGAAGCATATGGAGCTGCTTATACATTACGTGAAATCTTAACTGTTAAATCTGATGATGTTGTTGGTCGTGTAAAAACATATGAAGCGATTGTTAAAGGTCAACCATTACCAGAACCAGGATTACCTGAATCATTTAGAGTATTAAAGAAAGAATTACAAGCATTAGCGTTAGATATTCGTTTGCTTGATGAAAACGATAATGAGATCGATGAAAGAAATATCGAAGACGAAGAACGTCGTTTCCCAACTTCTATTGATAAAGAAGATGTTGTCAAAGAAGAAAAAGCAAAACCAGAAGAAAAAGAAGATAACGTTGATGAAGTCATCGAAGAAGAATTTGATGAATTGGCAGAAGGTCAAGACATTGAAGAAAGTGAATCATTATAAGGAGGATAAATAGATGTCAAATACTAATAAATTTTCATCAATCCAAATTGGATTAGCTTCTCCTGAAAAGATTCGTGAATGGTCTTATGGTGAAGTAAAAAAACCGGAAACTATTAATTATCGTTCTCAAAAACCTGAAAAAGATGGTTTATTCTGTGAAAGAATCTTTGGCCCATCAAAAGATTGGGAATGTAGTTGTGGTAAATACAAAAAAGTAAGATATAAAGGTGTTATTTGTGACCGTTGTGGTGTAGAAGTAACAAAATCAGCTGTACGTCGTGAACGTATGGGGCATATTGAACTTGCTACACCAGTAGCTCACATTTGGTATTTAAAAGGAATTCCATCAAGAATGGGATTAATCCTTGATATGTCACCAAAACAATTAGAAGAAATTATTTACTTCGTTTCTTATGTTGTTATTGATAAAGGTTCTACACCTTTAGAATATAAACAAGTTTTATCTGAAAGAGATTATCGTAAATGTTATGAACAATTTGGTAATACTTTTGAAGCTAAAATTGGTGCTGAAGCAATTCAAACATTATTAAAACAAGTTGATTTAGATGCAGAATTTGAAGCTGTAAATAAAGAATTAAAAGAAGCTCAAGGACAAAAACGTTCTAAATTATTAAAACGTTTAGAAGCAATTGAAGCATTCAGAAGTTCAACTAATAAACCTGAATGGATGATTCTTGAAGCTTTACCAGTTATACCACCTGATTTACGTCCAATGTTACAATTGGATGGTGGACGTTTTGCAACAAGCGATTTAAATGATTTATATCGTCGTGTTATCACTCGTAATAATCGTTTAAAGAAATTGTTAGAATTAGGAACACCATCAATCATTGTTCAAAACGAAAAACGTATGTTACAAGAAGCTGTTGATGCATTAATTGATAATGGTCGTCGTTCTAAACCAATTACTGGAGCTGGTGGACGTGCCTTAAAATCATTAAGTCATACATTAAAAGGTAAACAAGGACGTTTCCGTCAAAACTTACTTGGAAAACGTGTTGACTATTCAGGACGTTCAGTTATCGCTGTAGGACCAGATTTAAAAATGTATCAATGTGGTATTCCACGTGAAATGGCTTTAAGCTTATTCAAACCATTTGTTATTCATGGTTTAGTTGCTCAACAAATCGCAACAAACATTAAAGCTGCTGAAAGATTAATTGACAAAATGGATGATCGTATTTGGCCAATCGTTGAAGATGTCATCAAAGAACATCCAGTATTATTAAACCGTGCCCCTACACTTCATAGATTAGGGATTCAAGCATTCGAACCTAAATTAGTAGAAGGACGTGCTATTCGTCTTCACCCATTAGTTACTCCTGCATTCAATGCCGATTTCGATGGGGACCAAATGGCTGTCCATGTACCACTAGGTGAAGAAGCTATCCAAGAAGCAAGACAATTAATGTTAGGTTCTACAAACATCTTAGGTCCTAAAGATGGTAAACCAATCGTTACACCATCACAAGATATGGTGTTAGGTAACTACTATTTAACATTAGAAGATATTGGTGCTATTGGTGAAGGTACTGTTTTTGCTGATCGTAATGAAGTTGATCATGCATATTTTGCTAAGACTGTAAACTTACACACAAGAGTGGCTATTAAAGCATCTTCATTACACAATGTGACTTTTACTGAAGAACAAAACAATAGTTATTTAATTACAACTGTAGGTAAGATTTTATTTAATGATATTTTTGATGGACAATTCCCATTTATTAATGAGCCAGGTAAAGAAAATTTAAAAGGTACACCAAGTAAATACTTTGTACCTATGGGAACAGATATTAAAGCGCATATTGCTGCTCAAGCTCCTGTTAAACCATTAGGTAAAAAAGCGTTAGGAAATATCATTGATGAAGTATTCAAACGTTCTGCTTTAACTGATACAAGCTTGATGCTTGATAAGTTAAAAGATCAAGGATTTAAATATTCAACAATTGCAGGTATCACTGTATCTGCTTATGATATTCAAGTTCCTCAAGCTAAATTTGAAATTTTCGACAAAGCTGATGAAAAACTTGAACAAATTAAAAACTTCTATAATAAAGGTAAATTAACTGAATCTGAAAGATATCAAAGCGTTATTAAATTATGGACAGGAGTTAAAGATGAAGTCCAAGAAGTCGTTCGTCAAGAGTTCGAAGCTGATGACCGTAACCCAATCTTCATCATGTCTGACTCTGGAGCCCGTGGTTCACTTTCTAACTTTACTCAGTTAGTAGGTATGCGTGGGTTAATGTCAAATCCAAAAGGGGAAACTATCGAGTTACCTATCAAGTCTGCCTTCCGTGAAGGTTTAACTGCATCAGAATTCTTTATTTCAACACATGGTGCCCGTAAAGGATCTACTGATACTGCCTTAAAGACAGCCGATTCAGGTTACTTAACTCGTCGTTTAGTAGACGTAGCTCAAGAAGTTGTTATTTCTGAAGAAGATTGTGGAACAGATAGAGGATTTATCGTCACTGAATTATATAACAACGATGATAATGCAGTTATTGTTCCATTATTTGACCGTCTAGTTGGTCGTTATTCACAAAAAGATATTTATCATCCTGAAACAAAACAATTATTAGTTGGTGCAGGTGAATTATTCACTGAACAAAACGCTAAAGAAGTTTGTGATGCAGGAATTAAAGAAGTTGAAATTCGTTCAGTTCTTGGATGTGTAGCTAAAGGTGGAATTTGTAGAAAATGTTATGGTCGTAACTTAGCTACAGGTGATGTTGTTGAGTTAGGTGAAGCTGTAGGTATTATGGCTGCACAATCAATCGGTGAACCAGGTACACAGCTTACAATGCGTACATTCCATGATGGTGGGGTTGCCGGTGGTGCTGATATCACTCAAGGGTTACCTCGTATTCAAGAGTTATTTGAAGCAAGAAATCCAAAAGCTAAATCTATCATTTCTGAAATTGATGGTGAAGTTACAAATATTATTGATAATTCAGGAAGAATGGAAGTTGTTGTTACAAATGATTTAGAAACAAGAAGTTATTTAACTCCATATGGTGCTAAATTACGTGTCCAAGTTGGTGATCATATTTCTGTAGGTAATAAGATTACTAAAGGATCAATTGATCCAAAAGAATTATTAGCTGTTGCTGATACAGAAGCAGTTGAAAGATATATTATCAAGGAAGTTCAAAAGGTATATCGTATTCAAGGTATCGAAATTTCTGATAAACATATTGAAATTATTGTTCGTCAAATGTTAAAGAAAATGAGAATCATTGAAGGTGGAGATACTGGTTCACTTCCTGGTACACATGTTAATACAACTACATTTACTGAATTAAATAGAGAAGCATTAAAAGCAGGTAAACATCCAGCTGTAGGTAGACCTATCTTATTAGGTATCACAAAAGCATCTCTTGAAACAGATTCATTCTTATCAGCTGCATCATTCCAAGAAACTACAAAAATCTTAACTGATGCATCTACTAAAGGTAAGAAAGATTACTTAAAAGGATTAAAAGAAAATGTTCTTATTGGTAAATTATTACCAGCTGGTACAGGACTTCGTGGTCCATTAAAATCACCAGAAAGAATTGCTAGAGAAAAAGCCGAAGCTGAAGCTCAACAATTAGCTGCTTTAGATGGTAATGAATCTCACATTGATCATGTAGAAGAATAATAAACAGGAGCCATTTGGCTCCTGTTTTTAAAAATGATTGATTTTATCAAATAATTTTAAATTATTGTTGACTTTTTAAATTGTTTGATATATTATAATCTACGGTACTCAAAGAAGAGTACATTATTTTACTGTTAATTATGAAACACCCGGTATTGTGTGTTATCAAGAAAGGAGAAAGAAATGCCTACAATTAATCAATTAGTTAGACAAGGTCGTTCAGACAAAACAACAAAATCAAAATCACCTGCTTTAAATAGAGGTTACAACTCTTTAGCTAAAAAAGCTACAAGTACTAAATCACCTCAAAAGCGTGGTGTTTGTACGCGTGTTGCTACTATGACACCTAAGAAACCTAACTCAGCTTTACGTAAATATGCCCGTGTTAGATTATCAAATGGTATGGAAGTAACTGCATATATTCCAGGAATTGGACATAACTTACAAGAACATAGTGTTGTTTTAATTCGTGGTGGTCGTGTTAAGGATTTACCAGGGGTACGTTACCATATTATTCGTGGTACTATGGACTGTGCTGGTGTTAACGATCGTAAACAAGCTCGTTCAAGATACGGAGCTAAAAAACCAAAAGCTTAAAAATTACAAATTAGTATAGGAGGAAATATAAATGGCAAGAAAAGGTCAAGTTGCTAAAAGAGACGTTCTACCTGATCCAGTATACAACTCTAAAACTATTTCTAAATTAATCAACAACATTATGTTAGATGGTAAAAAAGGTGTTGCTCAAAACATCTTATATGATGCATTTAAAAAAGTTGAAGAAAAAACTGGAAACTCAGCAATGGAAGTATTTGATCAAGCAATCAATAATATTATGCCAGTATTAGAACTTAAAGTTAGACGTATTGGTGGTGCTAACTACCAAGTACCAGTTGAAGTTTCAGCTGAAAGAAGAATGACTTTAGGGTTAAGATGGTTAGTTAACTATTCACGTTTAAGAAACGAAAAAACTATGGTTGATCGTTTAGCAAACGAAATTATTGATGCTTCAAACGGAACAGGAGCTTCTGTTAAGAAAAAAGAAGATACTCATAAAATGGCTGAAGCTAATAAAGCATTCGCTCATTTCCGTTGGTAATAAAGTAGTTAATAATATATTGAAAGGAGAAAGATTATGTCTCGTGAATTTTCGTTAGAGAAAACTCGTAATATTGGGATCATGGCTCATATTGATGCTGGTAAAACAACAACAACTGAACGTGTCCTTTATTACACTGGTAAAATCCACAAAATCGGTGAAACACACGAAGGTGCATCACAAATGGACTGGATGGAACAAGAACAAGAACGTGGTATCACAATTACATCAGCAGCAACAACTGCTCAATGGAATGGATATCGTGTAAACATTATCGATACACCGGGCCATGTAGACTTCACTGTAGAAGTTGAACGTTCATTACGTGTATTAGATGGTGCTGTTACTGTATTAGACTCAAAAGCTGGTGTTGAACCTCAAACTGAAACTGTTTGGCGTCAAGCAACAACTTATGGAGTACCTCGTATTGTATTCTGTAATAAAATGGATGCAACTGGGGCAGACTTTATTATGTCATTAGAATCTTTAGAAAAAAGATTAGGTGTTCGTGGTATCGCAGTTCAATTACCAATTGGTGCTGAAGATACTTTCGAAGGTATTATTGACTTAATTAAAATGAAAGCCGTATATTTTGAAGGGGATAAAGGTGAAAACGTTGTTTACAAAGATATCCCAGAAGAATATATGGAACAAGCTAAAGAATACCGTTCAAAAATGTTAGATGAAGCTGCTTCTTACGATGATGACTTAATGATGAAAGTCTTAGAAGAAGAAGAACCAACTGAAGAAGAAATTAAAGCTGCTATCCGTAAAGGAACATTAGCTGTAGAATTATTCCCAGTATTATGTGGTTCAGCTTACAAAGACAAAGGTGTTCAACCAATGTTAGATGCAGTAATTGATTATTTACCTGCACCTACTGATATTCCTTCAATTAAAGGACATGATGAAAATGATAACGAAGTTGAAAGACATGCATCTGATGATGAACCGTTCTCAGCTTTAGCATTCAAAATCATGGCTGATCCATTTGTTGGAAAATTAACTTTCTTCCGTGTGTACTCTGGTACTGTAAAATCAGGAAGTTATGTATTAAACTCGACTAAAAACAAAAAAGAACGTTTAGGACGTATTTTACAAATGCATGCCAATAAACGTAATGAAATCGAAGAAGTTTACGCTGGAGATATCGCAGCAGCTGTAGGTTTCAAAAACACTACAACTGGGGATACTATCTGTGATGAAAAGAATTTCGTTATTCTTGAAAAAATGGAATTCCCTGAACCAGTTATCGAATTAGCTATTGAACCAAAAACTAAACAAGATCAAGATAAATTAGGTATGGGATTAGCTAAATTAGCTGAAGAAGATCCTACATTCAGAACATATACAAACCCTGAAACTGGAGATACAGTTATCGCTGGTATGGGTGAGTTACACTTAGACGTTATCGTTGATCGTTTAAAGAGAGAATTCAAAGTAGAAGCTAATGTTGGTGCTCCACAAGTAGCATATCGTGAAACTATCACAAGTGCTGCTGAATGTGAAGGTAAATATGTAAAACAATCTGGTGGTCGTGGACAATACGGTCACGTATGGATCAAATTTGAACCTAATGAAGGTAAAGGATTTGAATTCGTTGATGCAATCGTTGGGGGAGCTGTCCCTAGAGAATATATCAACTCTGTAAAAGTGGGTCTTGAAGATGCACTAGAAGGTGGTATGATTGCAGGATATCCAGTATTAGATATCAAAGCTACATTATTTGATGGTTCTTACCATGATGTCGATTCATCAGAAATGGCTTATAAAGTTGCTGCAAGTTTAGCACTTAAAGCTGCAGGTAAGAAATGTGATCCAGTCATTCTTGAACCAATTATGGCTGTAGAAATTACTGCACCATCTGAATACTTAGGAAGCGTTATGGGAGACGTATCTTCTAGACGTGGTATGATTGAAGGACAAGAAGAAAGAGGAAACGCTGTATCTGTACAAGCATCTGTTCCTTTATCAGAAATGTTCGGATATGCTACTGATTTAAGATCTTTCACTCAAGGTCGTGGTAACTACACTATGAGATTTGATAGATATGAACCAGTACCAAAATCAATTAAAGAAGAAATCATTAAGAAAAATGGTGGAAATAACTAATTTTCAAAACTAAAATTATATTGATTTTTTCAAATAAATAAATTAGAATGTTAATGTACGAAATTTTAAATAAATATAGGAGGAACCTTAAATGGCTAAGGAAAAATTTGACCGCTCAAAAGCGCACGTTAATATCGGAACAATTGGTCACGTTGACCATGGTAAAACAACTTTAACAGCTGCAATTACAACTGTATTATCTAAAGATGGACAAGCACAAGCAATGGATTATGCTGCTATCGATGCTGCTCCAGAAGAAAAAGAACGTGGTATCACAATCAACACTGCACACGTTGAATATCAAACTGCTACTCGTCACTATGCACACGTAGACTGTCCAGGTCATGCTGACTACATCAAAAACATGATTACTGGTGCAGCTCAAATGGATGGTGCTATCTTAGTAGTAGCTGCTACTGATGGACCTATGCCTCAAACTAGAGAACATATCTTATTATCTCGTCAAGTAGGTGTACCTTACATCATCGTATTCTTAAATAAATGTGATATGGTTGATGACGAAGAATTATTAGAATTAGTTGAAATGGAAGTTCGTGAATTATTAAATGAATACGGATTCCCAGGAGATGATACTCCAGTTATCCGTGGATCTGCTTTAAAAGCATTAGAAGGAGATCCAAAATGGGTTCCAGCTATTCATGAATTAATGGATGCTGTAGATACTTATATTCCAACACCAACTAGAGATACTGATAAACCATTCTTAATGCCAGTTGAAGACGTATTCACAATCACTGGACGTGGTACAGTTGCTACTGGACGTGTTGAACGTGGACAATTAAACTTAAATGATGAATTAGAAATCGTTGGTATCAAAGAAACTCAAAAAACAGTTGCTACTGGTATCGAAATGTTCCGTAAATTATTAGATTACGCTGAATCAGGAGATAACATTGGTGTATTATTACGTGGTATCAACCGTGATCAAATTCAACGTGGACAAGTATTAGCAAAACCTGGATCAGTACATCCACATAGAAAATTCAAATCTCAAGTTTATGTATTATCTAAAGACGAAGGTGGACGTCATACACCATTCTTCGCTAACTACAGACCACAATTCTACTTCAGAACTACTGACATTACTGGTGTAATTGAATTACCAGAAGGTGTAGAAATGGTTATGCCTGGAGATAACGTAGAATTAACAGTTGAATTAATTCACCCAATCGCTATCGAAAAAGGAACTAAATTCTCTATCCGTGAAGGTGGTAGAACTGTAGGTTCTGGAAATATCTCTGATATAATCGAATAATAGATTCAAAAAGATACTCTAATGAGTATCTTTTTTATATTATGAAAAACAGGGAAAGCGCTTGAATATAACTTGTTTGTTTGATAAAATAAGAATGCAGATATGAATCTGAAATATATATGTGTTGTAAGGAGATATTAAAATGGATGAACAAGAACAAGTAGTAATTAACTTAATCGTAAACAGTGGTAGTGCACGTAGCTCTGCAATTGAAGCTATTCAATATGCAAAAGCTGGAGATATTGCTAAAGCTGAAGAATCATTACAAACAGCTAAAGAAACAGTTAATGAAGCACATCATTCACAAACTGAATTAATTCAAGCTGAAATTAGAGGAGAAAAAGCTCCATTAAATTTATTAATGGTTCATGCACAAGATCATTTAATGACTGCATTAGTTGTTATCGATTTAGCTCAAGAATTCATTGATTTATACAAAAAAATTGAAAAATAATAATAAAGTCAATGACTAAACACATTGGATATCAATCTAATGTGTTTTTTTTATTTAATTTAAAGAAAACACTTTACAAAGGCAAGAAAAGATGGTAG
>NZ_QUIN01000007.1 GCF_003480255.1 Erysipelatoclostridium sp. AM42-17
TACCAATACTATTTTTGTTTAAAACTAAAATATCAGATTATTTTAAATACTCAAAGTAATAATCGTTTTTGATTATTACTTTTTTTATGATAAAATCAACATTTTTATTGACCATTACGTTACGTTATGGTTTATGATATAATCGTAACAAAGGAGGAGCTTATATGAAAGGTATCGTATTAGCCGGAGGATCAGGAACAAGACTATATCCTCTAACACAAGTAACAAGTAAACAATTATTACCAATTTATGACAAACCAATGATTTATTATCCATTAAGTATCTTAATGAATGCTGGTATTAAAGATATTTTAATTATCTCAACACCAGATGACACTCCAAGATTTAAAGAATTACTTGGTGATGGACATCAATTTGGTATTTCTCTTCAATATAAAGTACAACCATCTCCAGATGGTTTAGCTCAAGCTTTCATTTTAGGTGAAGAATTCATCAATGGTGAAGCTTGTGCCATGATTTTAGGAGATAATATTTTCCATGGTCATGGTTTATCAAAAAGACTTAGAAGAGCTGCTAGTAAAGAAGAAGGTGCAACAGTATTTGGATATTATGTTGATGATCCTGAAAGATTTGGGGTTGTTGAATTTGATGAAAATGGTAAAGCTGTATCATTAGAAGAAAAACCAGCTCAACCTAAATCTAACTACGCTGTAACTGGCTTATATTTCTATGATAAAAACGTTGTTGAATATGCTAAACAAATTAAGCCATCGGCTCGTGGTGAATTAGAAATTACTGACTTAAATAAAATCTACTTAGATAAAGGTAACTTAGATGTAGAATTATTAGGTCAAGGATTTACATGGTTAGATACAGGAACACATGAAAGTTTAGTTGATGCTACTAACTTCGTTAAAACTGTAGAAACACATCAAAATAGAAAAATTGCATGTTTAGAAGAAATTGCTTATAATAACGGATGGATTTCCAAAGATGAATTAAATAATGCTTATGAATTGTATAAAAAGAATCAATACGGTAAGTATTTAAAAGATGTCATGGATGGAAAATTTATAGATCAATAAAAAAGGAAGTAATAAAATGAAAGTTATTGAAACAAAAATCCCAGGTGTTTTAATTGTCGAAACTGATGTTTTTGGTGATCATCGTGGATATTTTACAGAAACATATTCTAAACCAAAATATGAAAAACTAGGAATTACAGTTGATTTTGTACAAGACAATATGTCATTTAGTGCACAAAAAGGAACTTTAAGAGGTTTACATTGGCAAAATCCTCCTTATGCACAATCTAAACTTGTATCTTGTACTAAAGGTAAAGTTATTGATGTAGCCGTTGATATCCGTAAAGGAAGTCCTACTTTTGGTCAATGGGTATCGGTTGAATTAAGCGCTGAAAATCATCGTCAATTCTTTATTCCTCAAGGTTTTGCTCATGGATTCTTAACATTAACTGATGATGTGGAATTCAGATATAAAGTAGACAATATCTATAATAAAGAATCTGAAGGTGGTATGCGTTATGATGATCCTACTGCAAATGTTGATTGGGGATCATTATTAAATGGTATTGAACCAGTATTATCACAAAAAGATCAAACTGGTCCTACATTAGAAAATTCTAATAATCAATTTGTATATGAAGGAGATAAATAAATGAAAATTTTAGTAACAGGTGGAGCTGGTTTCATTGGTGGAAACTTTGTTCATTATATGGTTAACAAATACCCAGAAGATATGATTGTTAACTTAGATTTATTAACTTATGCTGGTAACTTAGAAACTTGTAAACCAGTAGAAGGTAAACCAAATTATAAATTTGTTAGAGGTGACATTGCCGATCGTCAATTCATCTTTGATTTATTTGAAAAAGAAAAATTTGATGTTGTTGTTAACTTTGCTGCTGAATCACATGTAGATAGAAGTATTGAAGATCCTGAAATCTTTGTTAAAACAAATGTTATGGGAACAACAACTTTATTAGATGCTTGTAATAAATATGGAATTAAAAGATATCATCAAGTATCTACTGATGAAGTATATGGTGATTTACCATTAGATCGTCCAGATTTATTCTTTACAGAAACAACACCATTACATACTTCTAGTCCATATAGTTCATCTAAAGCTTCTGCAGATTTATTTGTATTAGCTTATCATCGTACTTTTGGACTTCCAGTAACAATCTCTAGATGTTCTAATAACTATGGTCCTTACCATTTCCCAGAAAAATTAATTCCATTAATGATTTCTAGAGCTTTAGCTGATGAAGCATTACCAGTATATGGTAAAGGGGACAATGTGCGTGACTGGTTACATGTTTATGATCACTGTGTTGCAATCGACTTAATTGTTAGAAAAGGACGTGTTGGTGAAGTATACAACGTAGGTGGACATAACGAAAGAACAAACTTAGAAGTTGTTAAGACTATCTTAAAAGCATTAGGTAAACCTGAATCTTTAATTAAATTTGTTGAAGATCGTAAAGGACATGATAGAAGATACGCTATTGATCCTCATAAATTAGAAACTGAACTTGGATGGAAACCAAAATATAACTTTGATACAGGAATCCAACAAACTATCCAATGGTATTTAGATAACAAAGAATGGTGGCAAAATATTCTTTCTGGAGAATATCAAAATTATTTTGATAAAATGTATGTACAAAAAGGAAGAGTAGAAGAATAGTATTACTTAGACCAGATTATATCTGGTCTTTTTTATTTTATCTATGCCAATAAATTCACAAAGTAGTATAATAAAGGTATAGGAGATGACAAAAATGAATAATAAAAAAGTAGCATGTGTAGGGAGTGGTGTCATTGGTTCCAGTTGGGCCATTTGTTTCGCCTTAAAAGATTTAGATGTTGCTGTATACGATATTAATGATGAGGTTTTAGCTAAGGCTAAAAACATCATCCATGATAATTTAGAAATTCTAAAAGAAAATCATGTTTTAGACGAGACAAGATTAAAAGAAGTTGAAAATCATATTACCCTTACAACTTCAATGGAAGAAGCCGTTAAAGATGCTTTCTTTATTCAAGAATCAGCACCTGAACATTATGATGTTAAACATCAAGTGGTAGAAGAAATTGAAAAATATTGTTTAGATGATGCGATTATTGCTAGTTCTACATCAGGACTCTTAGTAAGTGAAATTGCTAAATATGCTAAACATCCTGAAAGATTTGTTGGTGGGCATCCTTACAATCCACCTCATCTTATTCCTTTAGTTGAAATTACTAAAGGTGAAAAGACAGATGAAAAGTATGTTCAACAAACGAAAGAATTTTATACTTCTGTCAATAAAGAACCCGTTGTCTTACAAAAAGAAGCTTTAGGATTCATTTGCAATCGACTTCAAATGGCTCTTTATCGTGAAGTATGCCATTTAGTAGAAAGTGGCGTTTGTAGTGTAGAAGATGCTGATAAAGCCGTTACTTTTGGACCAGGTATCCGTTGGGGTATTATGGGACCATCCCTCATTTTCCATTTAGGTGGAGGCGCTGTTGGTATTGATGGTCTTATGAATCATTTACATGACTCTATTAACCTTTGGTTAAATGATATGGCTGACTTTAAGGAATTTCCTGAAGATTGGCCAAACAAAGCAAGAACCGGAGTTGAAGAAGCAATGAAAAACAGAGATCCTCAAATCGGTAATGATGAAGAATCTCTTAAACAATATCGTGACCATATGCTCATTGAATTTCTAAAACTTCATCATAAACTATAATAAAAAAAGATTTATGACTTACCATCATAAATCTTTTTTCTTATTCAAATTGATATATCTCTTTATTTAAGTACTCAGAGCTTTTAGATATTTCTTGTTCAATATAGCTTGTTGAGTATTTTTCTATTACGGTTGGTAATTTAGAAAACAAATTCGTCCCTAAACCTAACTTATTCCCTTTTACCTCAAATCCCATCGCCGCTAACGTAGTAGGATACATATCCATTTGTGTAAATTGTCTATTTTTATTATTAACCGCTTGTATCTTACTATTAATAAAACAATTATATGTTGTCCTTTGATATGTACTGTCTACATCATTAACATAATCTTGAGCCATCGTTTGATGATCACCAACAAGAATGATGGTTGTATTTTCATACCAAGATTGTTGCTTACACCATGTTATAAAATCATTAACTTGCTTAGATTGACAAGCATAGATATTTTCATATCTATTTTTATATGTACACGGACATTGCTTACATAACATCCCACTAGGCATGTGACAATCTATTGTAGCCATCGTAAAGTTAAATTTTTGTCCTTTAGCAGCTAACATACCTAATTCATTTCTTGCTACTTCTAATAATTTATGATCATTAATTCCCCAAGAACAGTAATCATCATCTTTTAAATCATAATTACTTTTAATCGTGTCCAAATCTACTATTTGATATTGTCCATGTTGATTAAACATATGATTTGTTCCGGCAAAAGAACTCTTACTTCCTATTAACAATTCTTGATTATAGCCTTGCTCTTTTAAAACATCACCAATCATTTTAGCACCTGGCATAAACTTAGTAAATTTATCCATATTATTAGCTAGTTCTGCTTTTAATGGTAAACCTGATGATTGGGCTACCATTGATCCTATTGTCCAGGTACTTCCAGTAAAAGCAATCGCACCCCCTAATTTATCAGTATTAGAAAAATTAAGGTTTTCATTAGCAAGTTGTGTTAATTCAGGTAAACAATTAACATCTTTTACACCACCATTATTTTTATCCATAAAAGTATTTTCATAGGACTCTAAATAAATATAAATCAAATTATTCGTTTCATTACCACTTATTTCAACACTTTGAGGATTAGCATAAATCAGTTTCTCATCACCGTCTTTAGCTACATTCTTTTTCTTTTTAGGCTTTTGTTCATAAATATACGTTGTTTCTTTTTGATTTTGAATATAAGCAACAATATGATATTGACACTCTACATTAACCAAAGACCCTACTAAAACCACTATTCCCACTACCCAAATATAATGTAGCCAAGAATAATGTTTACGTTTATAAATATAAATAACAACTAAAGTAATGAGTATTGTTGCGAGAACACTTGTTGCTAAACACCAAGACAACCAACTATAAATAACAGAGCTATCCGTTCCTGCTGTCGGTGCCAACAATGTAAAAATCATCGAATCAACAGATGTTTTACCAAACATCTTTACCGCCCATAGTGTGGATACACTAAGTAATATTCCTAAAAATAAGAACAAGTCAAAAAAGATTAATTCTATTTTAATTCTTTTATTTTTCATACTTTTCTCCTAGTTAAAGAGAGAAAATAAGGATAAATAAATTTATCCTTATTGTAAACCTTTAACATCACTTTTTGTTATTTTTTCATCAGCTTCAATTTTATTGATGACTTCAATAATTCTGTTCAATCTTTTTTCATCAGGTACCATTGTATAAACACTTTGTCCCGGCATTGAATAAGTCTTCGTTGTCTTATGCCCTTCTCCTGATACTTGAACATTAAACATTTGCCAACTTCCACCATCATCAATTTGTTTATTAACTAAAGCTTTAATATCATCAGAAGCCATATTCGTTTCAAAGCATCCTTCTACTGCTGAAAGAATATTATTATAGTTAGTAATAATTTGTGGTGATAATGCTTTTTTAATCATTGCTTTTAATAAACGTTGTTGATTTTGTCCACGGTCAAAATCACCACGAGGTAAAGCATATCTTTCTCTAACAAAGCATAATGCCTGATCACCATTTAGTTCATTTAAGCCTTTATTAATTCGATAATGCCCGTGCATAGTTGTAAAATTATATGGTGAATCTATTGTCACTCCACCTAAAGCATCAATGATATTAGTAATGCCACTAAAGTTTGTTTTAGCATAATAGTTAACATCTAACTCCAAGAAATCTTGAATTGTTGAAATGGTTTCATCAATACCATACATAGCCGAATGGGTCAATTTATCCATCTTCCCATTTTTATGAAGATTGACTTCCGTATCACGAGGAATAGAGACCATCAATATTTGATGATTAACAGGACTCACACAAACAAGTAAGTTAACATCCGTACGTGATATCGTAGAAACTGTACCATAAGTATCAATACCTGTAACATAAACAATAAATGGCTTTTTCGTTACATTCGTATCTTTCATCACATTATTGATTCTTTCTTTTGTTTCTACTTTAAATAAACTTCTTAAATTTTCATCTAACCCATCATGATGCGTTTCAAGCAATGACATATAAGCTTGATCAACAACAATCACTTTCACTTTACCATCAACTAAAGCATCGCCCAATTTAGCATAAGTTTTATAATCTTTGGTTTTAATCTTCGATCCTAACTTATCTTCAGCTTTAGATAAAGCATTATTGATTGAAGATGTGCCTCTTTCACTTTGAATTCCTACTGTCTCTCCTTTTAAATCATCTAAACTTTTAATCGAGCTATCATTCATTGCATAAATGGAGATCACACGAGTTTCTAAAAATGATCCGGTAATATTAGACAAAAAAGAATTTCCTTTAGCAATCATCACAGATGTATAGCCTAAAACGACACTGATAATCAAACAAAGTAATTTACTAAAAACCACTCTTGATCCTTTTCCATACTTTCTCTTTCTTTTTATTCCCGAACGAATAAATAAGTTCATCATAATAAATAATAAAACTATCACTCCAACTAAAATCATATAATACTTAGTTGGTAACATCTTTAATATATAAATATATGCCAAAAAGATAATTGACATAATCAGTTGTATAAATAGTAATACCCTTTTAGATAACAGTTTCGCAAAGAAACCTTTCTTCTTATGCTTAGCCATAATTTCACCTCTTACATACCCTTAATCATATCATAAAGCATTGTTTCATTCAATTCATACAGCATAGATAACATAATTAGACAAAAAAAGTCAACAGGCTATTTTACCCATTGACTTGATATCCTATTCAGCATCTGTATCTGTATTTGAATCATTACCTAAACCTTTAACATCTTTATCTGTTAATTTATCACCATTTTCAACACGATCAATTAATTTCTTAATTTTTCTTACATAACTTTGATATGGTTTCATAACGTAGATTGTTGATCCTGGCATTGAATAAGTTTGATCAGTTTGATATCCTTCACCACTTACTTGAACATTAAAGATTTCCCAATCAGCATTATCATCTAATTGCATATTAATTAATGATTTCATTTCATCAGATGTCATATTTGTTTCAAAACATCCTTCAATAGCTGATAAGATAGTTTCAAAGTTTGTAATAATCTTTGGTGACATTGCTTTACTTAACATCGCTTTTAATAATTTTTGTTGATTTTGTCCACGAACAAAATCTCCAGCTAAGAAAGCATGTCTTTCTCTAACAAAGCATAATGCTTTGTCCCCATCCATATCTTGTTCACCTTTAACGATATGATAATTACCATGTAAAGTTGTAAAATCATAATCAGAATTAACCTTAACACCACCTAAAGCATCAACGATATTCGTAATACCACCAAAGTTTGTTCTGGCATAATAGTTAATATCCGTACTTAAGAAATCTTCAATAGTAGAAATTGTTTCTTCTACTCCATAAATACCAGTATGTGTTAATTTATCCATTTTACCATTTCTATGTAAATTAATTTCACAATCACGAGGAATACTAATCATTAAAATTTGTTTTGTATTAGGATTCACTGTAACAACTAAGTTAACATCACTTCTAGATACTGTTGAAACACTACCATAAGTATCAATACCTGTAATATAAACATTAAATGGTTTTGTTGTTACATCAGTAACTGATGTGGTAACTGACTTAGCCTTCTTTTCAAATTCATATGTTTTAACAATTCTTGTTTCTTCATCAAAACCTTCATGATTTAATTCAAGCATAGATTTATATTGATTTCCTACCACAATAGCGTCAACTTCATTATTATATAAAGCATCTGCTAATTCACTATATTTATCATATTTAGTGTAATTTTGTGTATCAATATCATCTTCTAATTTAGCGAGTGCTTTATTTAAAGTTGCTTTTTCTTGTTCATAAGAAATACCAAATTTCTTACCTTTTAAATCTTGCAAAGAAGCACTACCATATTTTCCATCTTTTAACACAATAACATTAATAGCGTATTTTTGTGTTGTAGTTTGTACATTATCAAAGAAAGAATTTCCTCTTACCGCAAAAGTGCTAGCTACAACTAATAAAATAGAAACAAGTAAACTTAAAATCTTTGAAATAATTGTTCTTTTACTTCTTTTTCCTGCTTTAATTTTCTTTTTACCAGTTTGAATAATAATCCAAAATAAAGCAATCAAAACTACCAAAACAGCTACAAGAGCAATAAAATATTTTGTGGGCAATAGTTTAGTTTTATAAACTAAATATCCAAACATTCCTGATGCAATAACTTGTAAAATAAGTACAAGTGCACGTGATGTCATAAACTTAATAAATTTGTTTTCTTTCATAATTAACCTCCTCGGTTGATTTCTTGTTTATCATAGCATAATCGACATTTTATAGCAAATGAACACAAAAAAACAGGCACCTAGGAAGCCTGTTTTTTGTAGTATTTGATATTGTTGGTAAGAGTTATATTTCTTATTACCAAATACTTTTCTAGTATACTATAAATTATTTTATGTGACTAGCCTTATTCCATTTTTTCTTCTTTTGGATTAATGTTTGCTTTATTTAATAAAGCATGAACAACATTCCTTTGTTCATTATTACTATCTCCTGATACACATGTAGATAATGTAATAACCGGTGTTTGTTGATTTTGGTCAAAATCAACTTTGATCTTTGAATTTTTTAACATTTCCTGATAAAAATCGGGAATATTTTGAATTTGAGTATTATATAAAACACTTTCTTGTGAAATGATATGCGAAGCAACTACTTTATATTGACTTACTGTTCCATTAGGAAAGTAAATATATATATAAGGATGCTTATTTGCAAAATCTTGATCATGATATGATTTTATATTATTAAACATTGAACCATTCTTCATATTATGTCCATAAATTACCGTATTGATATCTTGAAAAGGATTTTGATTATTAGAATCTATAAAAATACATCCCGCTCTAAATGATTTTTTATCAATATCACTATGAATATACGTATCATTTGTTTCACCTTGTAAAACTGGATAATTGACTTTTGTATCTGGAATTTGGATCCATGCTTTTACATCACTATTACGTTTTAATAAACTATCCCAATCAATATCCAAATAAGCTTGACCTTCCTTTGTTTCAGTTTCCTTGACATAAGTTGATTCAATCTTTCCATAATCATCATCAATCTTTTTATAATCAAGATAGATAGAAATCAAATTATAAGCTGAATAACAAAATACACATATACATACAACTAAAAGAATACGTCTAATCCAATTCTTTACTTTATTCATTAAACATTAAACTTAAACAACATGATGTCTCCATCTTGACCAACATATTGTTTCCCTTCTTGCCTAATCTTTCCAGCTTCTTTAAGTGCTGCTTCACTACCATATTTCATTAAATCATCAAAACTATATGTTTCTGCTTTAATAAAACCTCTTTGGAAATCACTATGAATAATACCTGCCATTTCTGGTGCAGTCATTCCTTCTTTAAATGTCCAAGCACGTACTTCTTGTACTCCAGCTGTAAAATAAGTTCTTAATCCAAGTAAACTATATGCTTCTTTAATTAATTTATCTAAACCACTTTCATCAATACCTAAATCTTGCATGAACATATCTTTTTCTTCTTTATCCATTCCTACAAGTTCAGCTTCAATCTTAGCACAGATAGGAACAACATCGCTTCCTTCTGCCTTAGCGAAATCAAGAACTTGAACATAATAAGGATTTTGCAAAGGATCTTCTAAATCTTCTTCACCTAAGTTAGCTACATAAATTAATGGTTTCATTGTAAGTAATGTGTATTGTTTAACAATGGCCATTTCCTCTTTATCAAATTCAATTGTTCTTGCTGGTTTATTTGCTTCTAAAGCTGGTTTTAATTTTTCTAAAACATTCATTTCTGCTTTTGCTTCTTTATCACCAGATTTAGCTTTCTTTTCTAAACGACCAATTCTTTTTTCAACTGTTTCTAAGTCAGCCATAATGAGTTCAAGATTAATCGTTTCAATATCACGAATAGGATCTACATTTCCATCTACATGAGTCACATCTTTATCTCTAAAACATCTTACAACTTCACAGATCGCATCTGTTTCTCTAATATTACCTAAGAATTTATTTCCTAAACCTTCTCCTCTACTTGCT
This sequence comes from Erysipelatoclostridium sp. AM42-17, assembly GCF_003480255.1. Lineage (GTDB taxonomy): Bacteria > Bacillota_I > Bacilli_A > Erysipelotrichales > Coprobacillaceae > Faecalibacillus. The sequence goes on from NZ_QUIN01000007.1 coordinate 10,298, forward strand.
CCTCTTACAAGTCCAGCAATATCAGTAAATTCAAAAGTTGTTGGTACTGTCTTTTTAGGTTCAATTAATTCAGTTAATTTATCTAGTCGATAATCTGGTACTTCTACTACTCCTACATTAGGATCAATTGTCGCAAACGGATAGTTTGCTGCTTCTACTTGTGCATTTGTAATTGCGTTAAATAACGTTGATTTTCCAACATTTGGTAAACCAACAATTCCTGCTGTTAATGCCATGTTTTTCACTCCTTTTTATACCCCTCTATTGTAATGAATTATCACGTTAAAAGCAACATCTTTAACCGATCAGTAAAATGTTCTATAATAACATCGAGGTGAAAATATGAATCCATCTATTGATTTACATGGTTATACTAAACAAGAAGCAAAAGTACAGCTTGATCATTTTTTAGACCAAGTTCCTGCCTTTTGTCAAGAAGTGACTATCATCCATGGTTACTCTTCTAAAATATTAAAAGATTACATTCAAAAAAGCTATCATCATCCTCGTATCGTAAGGAAAATACGAACTCTTAATCAAGGAGAAACCGTATTCATTATTCAATCATGAGACAATTTTATATCAATATTTTAGAATTTCAAAAAAAACATCATTTAGATAAACCATGCATTATTATTTCAAAAATAACACCCTATCTTGTAGCTTCTATATACATACTTACTCTCATCTATCTATTCATTAATCATGATACTCAACTAAAAGTCACAATTATCAAACCAGCTTTATCTTTTATTATTGTCACGATTATTCGTAAGCTTTACAATCGACCTCGTCCTTGTATTGCTTTAAACATAGAACCTCTTGTAGGTCATAAAACCGGAGAATCATTTCCTAGTCGTCATACTGTAAGTGCCTTTGCGATTGCTTTAGCATTACTTCATATCTCACTCCCCCTAGGAAGTATCACTTTATTTTTAGCTATCTTAGTTGGTCTTTCAAGGATATTATGTGGCGTTCATTTTGTTAGTGATGTACTCACTGCCATCATTATTGCTTTAATCATTTCAATAATTTAATAAAAAAACTGTATTTTGAAATAGCATCATACAGTTTTTTTATACATTAAACATTAACAGATACTTCTTTTTTCAACATTTTAAAAAAATCAATTATTTCATTTGTTAATATTTCAACATCTTTGTTCAACCAATTTCTTCTGGATGTTTTAACCCTGTTTTGAAAAAATTTATTTTTCAATGTAAGTGATAGGCTCTTAATAATGTCATCTATATTATTTTCTTTCATCCCTTCATCATCGTAAATATATTTTTTAAACAATATTGCAACTTATTTACATCTAGCTTATCTATTAGGTAACACATATCAAAGATATCTTTATATCTTCTTGAAAATGTACCAAACTTTAATAATGAGCGTAATTTTTCAGTAAACATTTGTTCCTTTGAATTCATCAGTAAACTTGCGCCGTTTTCATCTAAACATACATCAAAGCAATATTCTTCTTGATCTATAGTCAAACCCTTATGTACCCCAAAATCAATCTTACTTTTGATTATATACCCACTGTTATCCTCAATACAAACATAGACCCTTTTCCCATAATAATCTTGTTGTTTTAATTGCTCTATATTTCCAATTACTGATATTTTTACTTCTTTGATATTATTTAGTTTCAAAATAAATTCTAATATTGATTCATCACTTAAAGAGTATCTTATAAAATCAATGTCGATATCTTGTGTAGCTCTCCTAATATTATGGGAAATATTTCTCATAACTACACCACCTTTTATTGTTGCATGGTTACGTAACGAAGTATTAGATATAGCTTTTAATATAATATCTTGGCAAACTTTAGCCTCAGCATTTTCATCATCATATCCTTGTTCTTTTGTTGTTGCAATTAATGATTGCAAATATCCCATTAAAACACCTCCATTTGAATTGTATTCATTACCATTTGGGATTTTGGAAGTGTATATGCATATTCTTCTATCTTTTCAAGATTTAACTCATGAATAATTTTTCTGTAAGAATCAATAATTTCTTTATAGTAATCAAAAGGTAATTTATTTTTGTATCTTATCAATTCTATCAACAATCTTTCCTTACTATAAATATTCATATTTATACCATGTATAACTTTAGTTTCTTTTCCATAATTCAAGTAATCATCTTTAATAAAATACTGCTTTATATTCTTATCTTGAATTTTATAAGCATCTTTACTTGTTATTAAATGATACTTTTCAGGAATAACATCTGTCAAAGCGTGATAATAAAAAGCAGAATCCATAGTTAATATTGCTTGAGGATACTTTGTCAGTATCACTTCCAAATATGAGTAATTTTTTATAGTTGAGTACAAACCTTTTTCTATTTTAAATAGCGTATTATTTTTTAATTTTTCTTTAATCATATAATCAGAATTATACAATTCTAAACATTGCTTATGCTTTAAAATCATATTATCACCACTTTTCATTATTTATCCGAAAAATACTATTTTTTTCGGATGTTTACTTAAATAAATTATATTATCATATCTGTGAATAATCAATATTAATTTACTGTTTCTTATACTTTAAAGGAGAAATGTTACCATTTCTCCTATTTTTTTACTAATTTATGTTTATAAAAACGTGATCTTTTTTTAATTTCACTATTCAGTTTTTTAAATCCATATTGTTCCATTAATGTTTTTTGTCCACTTAATAAATTTGTTCCTAACCCTAAGCGTTCCCCTTTAATTTTAACGCCCATACAAGCAAGAATAGTAGGATAGAAATCAAAAATAGCAAAATCACGATTTTTATTATTTTCAATTTTAGCATCGCAATTAATAAAACAATTATAAGGTGTTCTTAAATAATTTTTATCTAAATGAGTAAAGAATTTTTCAGACATACTATTATGATCACCCGTAATCACAATGGTTGTATTTTCATACCAAGGTTGTTTTTGACACCACAAGATAAACTGTTCAACTTGTTTTGATTGGCAGCGAATAACATTAGCATATTGTTGATCATAATCATGTTTGCAATCTTCACAAATATAACCATCTGGTGTATGGGTATCAATTGTGACTAATTCCATACAAAATGGCTGCTTACTTTGTGCCATTTTAGTGATATCTTCTCTAGCAAACTCAAATACTTTTTTATCTTCAAAGCCCCAAAATACATGATAATCTTCAGGAAGACGACCACTTTTTTTAGCACTTTCAATATCAACAATTTTAAAATGTCCATGTTGTTTATAAAAATTAGAAGTACACGCAAAATTTGCATCTGATCCCATTAAGATTTCATTTTGATACCCTTGTTTTTCTAATATTTCTCCCATGGTATAACAACCTGGCAGAAACGGTGACTCTGTATTGTATTTATCTTTAGTAAGAGGGAATAATAATGGTATACCGGCTTCTTGAGCTACCATAGAAGCAATTGTCCATTGTGTTCCTTCTACCGTATGACTTCCACCAATTAAATCATGATGAGAAAAATTGACTTCTTTTTTAGCTAATGTTCCTAGTTCTCTAATATAATTATTTTCTTCTTGTCCTCCATCTTCTTTAGATAGATACGTATTTTCTACTGATTCTAAATAAATATGAATAAGATTTCTTTTACTTGGAAATTCTAATTCTACCGTTCTTGGATCAACATAATGTTCTTCATATAAACGAGATACTCTTATCATATCTAGTACATAACTTATAATTTGATAATTAATTAAAGCATAAAGGATTGTTCCAAAAACAAAAATAAAAATAAGCCATCCTTGATAATCAAGTAAAAATTGAAGTGGGGTATGATAAAAAATAACATACCATCCTAGTGTCAGTAACATGGCTTGTGGACCACAATTTAAAAACCAGTCCTTAAATATTCCTTGATCTGTTCCATCACAAGGAACAACTAAGTGATAAATCATTTGATTTAATGTCTTTACAGAAAATGTACGATTGCCCCATAGTATACTCATGATAGCAAGCATAGCTATAAAAATAATTAAAATTAACATTTTATCAGTCCTTTTCGTTATTGAATCATTCTATCATAACTAACACGAAAAAAAAAGGAAAGCATGTCATTTACATACTTTCCTTACAAGTTAGTCATTGGCTATATCTTTCCCGTTTGTTTCAATCACTTTTTTATACCAGTAGAAACTCTTCTTTTTATAACGTTTCATATCTTTTAAATCTTTATCTTCTCTATTAACATAGATTGTTCCATAACGTTTAGACATTTCTCCTTGCGAAGATAAAATATCAATAGGACCCCACATTAAGTATCCTCGACAATCGACTCCTTCATCAATCGCTAATGAAATTTGTTCAATATGATCTTTCATATAATTAATACGATCATCATCTTCAACAGTACCATTTACTAATTGATCACGCATACCAAAACCATTTTCAACAACCATGACTGGTAAACGATATCTCGCATAAATATCTCTTAAACCAATTCTTAAACTTAATGGATCAATTTGCCAACCCCATTCACTGGCTTTTAAATAAGGGTTTACTGCTGCCTTAGCATTACCATTCATATCCATGCTTAATTTACCATACGATGCTACTGTAGAGAAATAATAAGATAATGATAACCAATCACAAGTATTATTCTTTAATAATTCTAAATCACCCGGTTCCATCTCTGGCATTTTATTTTCATTTTTCATCTTAGCTAACATATAAGAAGAATATTCACCATAAGTAAACATTTCAAAATACATATCCGTTACTGCCATTTGATTACGGGCTTCTAATTCATCTAATGGATTACATGTTGCTGCATAATGAGGAATATAGATGACCATTCCCAGTACAATAGCATCTTTAATAGTGTGTACTTTTTCCACTACTTTAGCATGTGCAACAAAAGTATTATGTACTAATTGATTAATAAAGAGTTGTTCATCACATCCAGTAGGACATACGGCTCCATAAGCTATTTTTTTACTACCAATTAAACCAATTGAATTTTGTTCATTAAATGAAATCCATTTTTTAACACGATCACCATAACGATCAATCATTTTATCAGCAAACTTCACAAATAAATCTACCACTTTACGACTATAAAAACCATTATACTTCTTCATTAATACTTGAGGCATTTCAAAATGATATAAAGAACACATTGGTTCCATACCATGTTTAATCATTGAATCAATGAAATCATCATAGAATTGCATGGCCTCTTCACTGAAATGTTCTCCATCGGGACATACACGAGACCAATCTATAGAAAAACGATAACTTGTAAATCCCATTTCTTCAAATAATGCAAAATCTTCATCATAACGATGAAAACTATCAATACCATCCTTAAAATCACTATGTTCTGGTTTTGGAAATAAATCACAAACGGCAGGTGATTTTCCACAAGCTGTATAAGCTCCTTCACTTTGGTGAGCAGTTACTGCTCCACCCCATAAAAATCCTTCTTGAAACATTTATATTTCCTCCTTGCTTAACATCATAACATGAAATAAAAATGTTGTGAGTTAATCAAGTTAATTCATAATCATGTTTCATAAATAAAGAAAAAAGAATAGTATAAATGAAACTTTGTTTCACTTACACTATTCTTGATCTTGTGGAATGACCCTCTTTAAACGTTTTTCAAAATCACGTCTTGAAAACATAACAATGGCCTGACATCCTAAACACTTAATTTTAATATCAGCACCCATTCTGATAATTTGCCATTGATTAGACTTTTTACATGGGTGTGGTTTTTTCATCTCTACGATATCATGTAATTTATATTCCACAATCATTCCTCCTATTGTTGATGTTGATAAAAGGCTTCTAATGTATTTTGTAATAACATAGTAATTGTCATGGGTCCAATTCCTCCAGGAACTGGTGTAATCGCATGTACTAAATCTTTAACGTCTTCAAAATCAACATCACCGCATAATTTATTATTTTCATCACGGTTGATACCAACATCTAAAACAACCGCACCTTCTTTAACATATTCACTGTTAATCATCTTTGGACGACCTACAGCCGCAATAAGTACATCTGCTCTTTTACATACTTCTTTTAAATTTTTAGTTCTACTATGAGCAATAGTGACTGTTGCATTTTTTTGTAAACATAATAGAGCTACTGGTTTACCTACAATGTTACTTCTTCCTACTACAACAACTTCTTTTCCCGTTAAATCATAATTAATTTCATCTAATAAAACCATCATTCCTTTAGGTGTACAAGGAACTAAGCTTTTTTGTCCCAAAAATAATTTAGCTACATTTTGTGGATGGAATCCATCAACATCTTTTGATGGATCAATTGCTTCTAATACTTTATCTTCATTAATATGTTTTGGTAAAGGTAATTGAACAAGAATACCATCTACCGTATCATCTTGATTTAATTGTTCAATTTCCTTTAATAATTCTGCTTCACTAAAAGATGCATCATGTGTAATCTTTAATGATTCAATGCCAATATAAGCACATCCTCTTTCTTTATTTCTTACATAAACTTGACTTGCTTGATTGTCACCCACCAAAATAACAGCAAGTTTAGGTAAACGTTGATATTCATCTTTAATTTTTAATACTTCTTCTTTTAATTGATCTTTTATTTTTACTGATATTTCTTTACCACTAATAATCATCATATATCCCCCTCAATTAGATATTATCTAGATTATAATGGAAGCAACTTATAAATTCAACTAATATATCCATACTATTTTGAACATGTCATTTTAGAATGATCATGACAATAATCAAAGCGTCCTTCATTTTTTTCTTCTAAAGCTTTAATCATATGATAAGTATATTCATTATAGGGGGTAGGAATATGGAGTTCCTTTCCCATTTTTATTAACGCTCCAGAAAACATATCAATTTCCGTTAAACGCTTAGCATCTAAATCTTGTAATGTAGAATAACGAGCCCAAGCAGGAACCTGACTGCCATGTTTTGATGATGAATCAGCCTTGGTTAAATCAATTCCTTTAGCATCAGAAATCGCTTCTAATTCTTGACGTAAACCATCTTGAATAAACTTCATATGTTCACTATCTTGATAACACCCTACACCGACACCTAAAATAGCTTGAGGTAAGTTATTGCATACATTTAAACGAAATTTACTCCATATTTCTTCTTGAATGTAATCACTTGTTCGATAATGAAGACCTGTATTTTTAAATAATGATGCAATAGCTTGGATACGTTCACTATGATAAGGTTCTTGCTTTTCACCAAAAACAATACCAATCGTTGTTTCTGGATCAAAACGATAGCCATCATCTTTACGTGATGCCACTTTAATTAAAGAATAAATCATATGATTCATTCCTATTCTTTGACCAATGATTTCTTCACTATCAACCCCATTCATTAATGACATCACCACAGTATGATCATCTACAACTGTGTTAATTGTATCCAACGTCGATGATAAAGCCCCATACTTTAAACAGACAATAAGCAAATCAACACCATGTGCTTGAGTTGGTGACCATACATTTAAATGATTAATCTGATCATTAATTTTAATACCTTCTTGTTTTAGACGCTTGGCACGTTCACCTTCTGCAACAACGCCTAGTTGAATATTTGATAATTGACTTAATCCCCAAATCACATAAGAACCTACTGCACCAGCCCCTAATATCGCTACTGATTTGATTTCCATATTATCACCCCTTTTTATTATTTTTTAACATAAAAATAAAGTGAGGTAAACCCCACTTTACTATTTATTATTTTTTAAACTATCTACAATATGTCTTGCGACTAAGATACCATTTGCGCCAGCTTGAGCTAACCCACGAGTTAGACCAGCACCATCACCAGCAACATATAAACTATCAATTTCCGATTCAAAACCTTCTCTTACTTTAGGTCTTGCTGAATAGAATTTAGCTTCTACTCCATATAATAAAGTATGTTCATTAGCGATACCTGGTGTAACATTATCTAAAGCTTCAATCATTTCAATAATTGATTTCATTGTATTATAAGGTAAAACAAGTCCTAAATCCCCTGGTACTGCTTCTGGTAATGTAGGCACTGTATACCCCTCTTTTAAGCGTTTGTATGTTGTACGACGTCCTCTTTTAATATCTCCATAACGTTGAACAATAACGGAACCATTTGATAATTTATTAGCTAAACGTGAAATTTCATGTGCAAATTCATTTGGTTCATTAAAAGGTTCACTAAATGTATGAGATACCAGTAAAGCGAAGTTCGTGTTATGACTACCTAATTTAGGATCATGATAAGCATGTCCATTAGCTAACATTGTTCCACTATGATTTTCAATAACAACATGACCACTAGGATTAGAACAGAAAGTTCTTACTCTTGTTCCTACTGATGTATTGTAAACAAACTTACCTTCATATAAGTTTTGATTGATTTCATCCATAACAATATTACTTGTTTCTACACGCACACCAATATCTACTTGGTTATTATATAGTTTTAGATTTTGATGAGATAATACTTTAGATAGCCATGCAGACCCATCTCTACCTGGTGCTAAAACAACTTTTTTAGCATAAATCTTTTCATCATTATTTAAAATAATACCTTTTGCTTCATGATCTTCTACAATAATATCTTTGACTGCTGTTTTAAATTGTAAATCCATATGTTCTTTTAATTCATTAGACATTTCAGTCATAATTCTTAAGTTTTCTTCCGTACCTAAATGTCTTACTTTTGCTCTTAAAAGTTTTAATCCTACAGCATATCCACGATGTTCAATCTCTTTAACCTTAGGTGTTGTTGGATCCGTAATTTCTTTAGTCGCACCATGTTTTAAATATAAATTATCAACATAATGAATCACATCTTCAACTTCTTGATTATCTAAATAATCTGTCAACCAGCCACCAAATTCACTCGTAATATTAAATTTACCATCAGAATAAGCACCAGCACCACCAAATCCAGCAGTAATCGAACAAGCAGGTAAACATCCTGGTTCATGATCTTTTACTACAGGACAATGCTTAATTTTTTTATCTTTGATTGGACAATGACGATACATAACATCATGACCTTTATCAATTAATAAAACATCTAATTCGGGATTTTTTAAATATAATTCATAACAAGTCATAATCCCTGCTGGCCCAGCGCCAACAACAATAACATCATATTTTTCTTTCATCAATAATTAACCATCCTATTCAAATTTCGGTTTAACCCTACGTATTATACGTTAATTATCTAAATTAAGCAATTCTTTTTAATAAAAACTATTTTTATACCAATAGTAATTCAACTGATAACAATATACTTTAGCTCCTTTAGGAACTTTGGTTATTGCTTGATACACACGACAAATATCAACTATGCTTGTAGAGATATTAAATATTCCTACAAAAGCAAGCAACATATGTGTTGGATAGACATATCCTAGAATATAGGGAATCAATCCCAAAAGCATAACTGGTAAACTATTCATTAAAATAAACCTTGTTTTACTCATTGTATCAGTTGAATAAATAAGCAAAGATAACTTTTTTAGATTAGTACAAATATAAATATCATCATGATAAAAAAGAATACATGATAAATATTTGATAATCATAGAAAGCATCGTTAATAAAACAAATAAAACTATTTGGTAAATATTTGAATCAATCATATCATCCCATGTATAAATATAATAAGGTATGTAGAGTAGCACAAAAACCATGATTTCTACTTTGAACAAACGCTTCGACAATGATTTAAAATCACTACTGTGAATTTCGTCTAAAGGCACAGCGCCATTTTGATGTTTTCCTGGTAAAGATTGTGGATCTTGATTGTAACAGCGAATATGATGAAATTGCATAAATTTACTCCTTTCCTACTCATTCCATCATATCAAAAAAATCAACCTATTAACAGGTTGATTAAATAACTTTAAATTGAGTCCATTTATGACTCTTATAACGTAAGAAGAAGATGATACCTCGAATAGACCAATCTAAACACATAGCAAGAGCAATACCAATGACTCCCATATTAAAATAAATTGCAAAAATAAGTGAGAATACCAGTCTTCCACCAACAGTAGAAGCAATAGAAACAATCATTGTATACTTTACATCTCCAGTAGCTCTTAATCCATTACTCAATGGTCCAGAGAATGGGAAAGCAACAGTATTAAAGATATTATGAATAGCAACTAAAATAATAATCAATTCTTTTGTTTTGTCAGATAAAACATAGAAATTCATAAATACTGGTGTAATGGCAAGAATAAAAGCATTCCATGCGATAGATAAAACTAAAGTGATTTTCATTAACTTCTTAAAATAATAATCAGCTTGATCAATATCACTTGCCCCCATACATTGACCGACGACCGTAATAAATACTGGCCCCATAGCCGAACCAACTAAAGCAGCCAATGACCAAATACTTTGAGCTACACCATTTGCAGCAATTTGATATGTACCAAACATCGCTACAACACTACTTAAGGCTACTTTAACGAGTTGGAAAATACCATTTTCAATACCATTAGGAATCGCAATATTTAACATCTTTTTTAATAAAGAAAAATCAAACTTAAATAACCATTCTTTAACATAATGAGCTTCATATTTTTTATTAAACAATAAGATAGTAATGACAATAGCTGAAAAAGCACGTGCAATAAGTGAAGGATAAGCAACCCCAGCAACCCCAGCATGAAGCACGAAAACCCCAATCATATTTCCAATAACATTAATAATATTAGAAACAATAGATAAATACATCGTTGTACTTGTTTTTGTCATACTACGATACATTGCTGCTCCTGCATTGTAAATCGCTAATGCTGGATAAGAGTAAGCTGATATTTTAAGATATGTCATACAAGCATCCATCACTGATGTTTCTACTTTTCCAAATAAAAAGGATAATAATGATTGACTGAATATTAAAACCAAAATGCCTAATACAATTGAAAATAGTGTAGAAAACATGAGTAACTGACTCGATGATTTGACTGTATTATTTTGATCTTTACTTCCTAAATACTGACTAATAACGACTGCCCCGCCTGATGCCAAAGCCGTAAATAGATAAATAAAAATAGTATTAAAACTATTCACTAAAGATACTCCTGATACTGCGGCTTCACCTACATAACTGACTACAAAAGTATCAATAATTCCTACTAACATGACTAAAAACTGTTCCATAAATAGAGGAACAATCATATTTCTTAAATCTTTATTACTAAACACGCTCTCACCCTCCTTACCTATTATTCTATAGATTCTTCTATCAATTACAAATACTTATTAAGTATAACTTATAATGCATTTTAGACATAATAAAAGACCCTTAGGGTCTTTATTATTTAAGTATGATTTCTTTAATCTCTTCTAGATTATCTAAAAAATAGATACCTTCTTGTTTTTCTTTAGTAGAAAGACCTTTTTCAATCATATGATGAAGAAAGGCTTTTAAATGATCATAATAACCATTTAAATTATAGAAAATGCAAGGCGCATCTAACTGCTTTAAAGATTTTTTAGACATGATTTCACTAATTTCTTCTAATGTTCCCGTTCCTCCAGGAAAAGCAATAAAAGCATCACCCAGTTCAATCATTTTCGTTTTTCTTTCAGCCATTGTTTTAACAACATATAATTTGGTAAGACCCTCATATTGAACATCTTGATCAACAAAAAATTGAGTTTCTACGCCTTTAGCCTTACCTCCATTTTCCAATACACTTGTTGCAAGATCTCCCATCAAACCAGTTTTAGAACCACCATAAATAAGAGTATGCCCATTTTGTCCAATCCATTTACCTAACTGACAGACAGTCTCTTTTAATATCGGATCATTTCCTTCACTTGCACCAAGATAAACAGTTATATTCATATTCACACCTCCAACTTCTTTATATTATTCTATCATAAATCTTACAATTTATGACTTCATTTCAATGACTTCATCACATATTGATAAAGTTGAAGGTCGATGAGTAACTAAAATCAATAATTTGTCTTTTTTTATCTGTGCTAAACTTTTTAAGATTAAGGCTTCATTTAGACTATCTACATGACTTGTAGGTTCATCTAATAGAATAATAGAACTCTTTCTTATAAAAGTTCTCGCTAAAGCAATTCTTTGTTTTTGACCACTAGAAAGGTTATCATCAAAGACTGTTTGATATCCTTGAGGTAGAGTCATGATGTAATCATGAATACATGCTTGTTTACAAGCAAGGATAACATCATCAAGCGTATAAGATTGATTAAATAAAGTAATATTATGATAGAGGGTATCATGGAACATAAATGTTTCTTGATCAACATAACTTATGTTTTCTTTTAATACTTCGCTATTAATTTGATGAATAGAAACTTGATTAAAAGTAATTTGACCTGATGCTTCATAAATACGCATCAATAGTTTTAATAATGTTGATTTCCCACACCCTGAAGGACCAAATATACCATAAGTTTTTCCCAATTCAAATCGTCCGTTAAAGTTTTCTAATATCATTTTAGAATGATTTGGATAATGAAAAGAGACATCTTGACATTCAATAGGTAAATTAAGCTGATTATCTTGATTTGTTATATCATCAACAAGTGGTTGTTCTTCTAAAATGGTCATAATTCTTTTGGCACAAGGTATCAATTGGTTTAAGTTATTGGCTAGATTGGCTAAAGCCACAGTTGGACCAAACGAACACGATAACGCTAAAATACCCATCACAATATCAAAATAATCATATCCCTGTTGAACTAAAACGGTACCTAATATGACAGCAACTAACATGACAATCATAATTAATGATTGTGTAAGTTGTTGTTGATAGGTTTGTTTTTTGATGAGTTCTTTATGATTCATTTCTAATTGTGTTTGTTTTTCTAACATTTGATTTAAACGTTGTGTTTGTTTACCAAATTGAATAAAGTCTTTTTTACAAAGAATACTTTCTAAAATAAAGCTTTGAAAGGTCCCTTGATTTTGTCGATATTCATCACCTTGATTAACAGATAAATGATAAATCATCATAGGAATACCTATGCCCATTAATAAATAAGCTAATCCTGTAAGAAACATGATCTGTAAAGAATAATGAGCTATAAAACATAAAACAATTATAGAATAAATGAAGGCTATCATCACCGGGGAAATCGTATGAGCAAAAAAGACTTCAAGGGTTTCTGTATCACTTGTCAGTGTCGCTATCAAGTTTCCTCTTTCTTTACCATCCAGTTTAGCCACGGCTAGACTTCGTAATTTTTCAAACATTAAATGACGAATATGAGCCAATACTTTAAAAGCAATATAATGATTACATGCTTGTTCAATATAACGACAAACTCCTCTTAACAATGCAAATAAGATAATACAAAACATCACCGTTTTTATTTTTATAAGATGTCCCATTCCAGCTATAGCAATAACAGTTATTCCCCATGCCATGAAATGACCCATCACACCTAAAATGATAGCTAGTATCATGATGATAAAAAAGGGCTTTACTAGCGTTAATAATTTAATAAGTAATGGTTTTTTATTCATGATGTAATATCCTTTCTAAATTCTCTTGTGATTGATACAGTTCTTTATAGTAACCCTCTTTTTGCATAAGTTGTTGGTAAGTTCCCTGTTCTTGAATATGACCATCTTTTAATACGATAATGTGACGTGCTTTTTGACTAAAATACATACGATGAGTAATCATCATCACAGTTTTCGTTTTAGCTAGTTCACAAATAGCGTTCATAATAATCTTTTCACTTTCACTATCTATATTACTTGTCGCTTCATCAAAGATATATAAATCACTATCATGTAATAAAACTCTCGCTAGTGCTAAACGTTGTTTTTGACCACCCGATAAATTACGACCCCCTTCTTCAACCATAAAGTCTAAGCCTCCTAGTTGGTCTAATTTAACGAGTTTTAATACTTTTAGATAGTCTTTTGTACAATCATTTCCCGATAAGGCAAGATGTTCTTGAAGTGTTCCTTTAAATATATATGTATCATCTTGAAGTAAGGTAAGATGCTGATAAAGAGTCTTTTTAGAATATTGATGAATAGGTATCTGATTATATAAAATTTTTCCCTTTTGTATTTGATAATCATTAAACATAAGGGATGTTAATGTACTTTTACCTGATCCTGATTTTCCTACAATCGCTACAAAATCTCCTTTTTTAATTGAAAAAGATAAATCTTTAATGACTGCAATATCTTCATAAGCAAAATCAACATGATCAAATTGTATAGATTCAAATGAAGTCATCATTTGACTACCCGTTTCTTTTTCTTCTTGATCTAATAATTTAAAGATTTTGTTTGCTGCTTCATTGCCATTAGACGCAATATGAAAATAAGAACCTAATAATCTTAGTGGTAAAAAGAACTCAATAGAGACCATAATCATCAATAATGTTTGTCCTAAAGACAAAATATGATTTTGATAATCAATAACCGATAAAATGACCCCGATACCAAAACCACCATAAGCTACAATATCCATAATACTAATGGAATTAAGTTGCATGATTAACACTTTCATTGTTTTCTTTCTAAAATCTTCAGCATCCAAGTCCATCTTATCTTGGTAGATCTTATCACTTTGATAGAGTTTGAGTGTTGTTAAACCTTGAAGATTTTCAAGGAAAGAAGACGCTAAACCAGTATAACTATTCCAATATTTCGCTAATAATTTTTTAGCAATCTTTTGTACCACAATAATAGATAAAGGAATCAAGGGAACACATATTAATAAGGTAATCGCTACTTTAAAAGAAATAGGCACAATAAAAATAAATAAAGTCAATGGTGCTAACAGGGCATAATAAAACTGTGGTAAATATTTAGAACAATAAATATCTAATTGTTCAATGCCTTCCGATAATAATTGAGTTAATGTAGCTTGATTAAAACAGGGAGAGGAAAGTTGATATACTTTTTTAAAAACATCTTCTCTTAATTTACTTTTAGTCAACGTGCTTACTTTAAAAGCTGTATCATCTTGTACTCTTTGTAAAAATAAACGTAAGACAATCAATCCTAAAACAATAAGCATATAACTGATTATTTCTATATTTTGATGATGATAAAGTTTTTGTAAGACTTCAACATGATAATAACTTAAAGCAGTATGTACTAATAAAATAAGCCATTGTGCTAGTACAATCAAATAAACATATTTTAATTCTTTAGAAAAATACTTTAACAATCTTTTATTGAACATGTTGATTCCTTCTTTCTTTTAATGAAACAAGACCATGTTTGATGGTCATGACAGGATGATAAAATAACATATATTTTCCTGAAAAACGCATCACTTGTCTCACTTGATGACGATATTCCTTTTGATAACAATGAACTTTACAAGCACTACAAAAACTCTTCGTTTCCGTAAAAGGACAACAGTCTATTCTTTTTGTAGCATAGGTATATAAGTCTAAACATTCATCACATAAATCTTTTTGATGATGATTTTTAGCACAATAAATCTTAATCATTTCTTTGATAATTTTCTTTTCATGCTCTTTTTTTTCGTTACTCTTCATCAATGACCCTCACTTTTGTTAGCATAATATAATGATGAATACACATCACCAACAATAAACACAATTTACCTATCCATATTGGCGTTATTATCATAGAAATCATAAAAATAAAAGACACGCTCATTAAAGAACGATTTCTTTTTTCTCTTGTTATTTGTTTTGATACAACAAGTTCATGAATATACTTTTTATAAAGCGTTGTTTGTATCAGCCATTCATGTAAACGACTAGAACTTTTAGAAAATAAAAAGGCACTTAATAATAAAAATGGTGTCGTTGGTAAAATAGGTAATATAATCCCTAACATACCTAAAACAAGGGATAATATTCCTAAACATATATAAATAATTTTCATTTATTTCTCCTTTAGTTAGTTTACACTAACTATTATCTTTACTTTTACCTCATTTTCAATCCTAATCTTTGTTTCATTGATGAAACAAAGTCTCTTATCCATCTAGATAAACATAAAAAAATACTGTTTCATCAATGAAACAGTATTTTTAAAGAAGCAACACTCTCTGGCATATGATACTTAGATACCTGTGCTTGAACTTTAATAGTAAAGGATGTTTGTATCAGTCTTTCTTCTTTAGTATAGAAGAAATTTAAATGCGTGATAGGGATAAAGATTTGATGATCATTTTCTAGACAATCATAATATTGTCGATCTATTAAATATTGCATTTGTTTTAATTTAGAAGTGATCACAATTTTTTCTTTAAGGAGTGGTTTTTTTATCTCTATGGGTTCAAAGACAAGATATCCTCTTCCCTCCTTAATAAGTAAAAAAGCCGGATGTTTGAATGCTTGATGAGCCATTGAAAACTGATTATGATCTTGATCTTTAAATATAGAAAAAGAAAAATCATAATGTCCATCTTCTAAATTGCTTTCTAAATACTGCCCTGAAAATTCTACTAAATGATCAAGTTTATTAAAGATTTCATCCATATGAATACGACTGCATATTTTTTGAATCGTCTCAGGATTAAGAGAAATCACTAATTTAATAGCCTCAAGCTTTGCATCCTCATCTTGTAGATGACTAGTTTCTTTAATCCAATAAGCTAATCTTTCTATTTGTTGATTATATTGTTTAGCTAGTTCACTTCCATTTTTATTTAAAATACATTTTCCCTTTTCAACAATGAGATTTTCTTGATAAAAAAAATGAAGAATTCGGCTAATTGTTGCTTTAGACATATTAATTTTACGTGCCAAAGAAGTTACTGTTAAATTCTTATTTTTATATATTAATAATAAACATCTTATTTTTTCTTCTGTCATGTTACTCACCTACACAAAAGGTTAGCACACACTAACTATTGTGTCAATTATATTACCGAGGAAATAAAAAAGATAGACTTACCATCTATCCTTTATATTCTTACCCATAAGATAAGCTTGATTCATTGCTTCACTCTTTTCAATATCATTTTTATTACCTGTTTTCATACCTAATACATAGTCAACAATTTGATTGCCACCTGCTCTAAAGCACTGTACATATTTTTTAAAGCATTCAATCATTATATCAAAATATTTTTCTTCCAGAGCTAATCCGGTTGTGATTAAATAGAAATCTTTATTCTTTAATATATTTTCAATCGCAAAGGTACGATCTAAGACACTTTTCATTTGACTATTCCAAGTATAAAAATATACTGGTGAAGCTAACACAATAACATCTGCTTCTAATAATTGTTGGTATAAACTCACCATATCATCTTTAAATACACAATTTCCATTATGATTACAACTACGACAACCAATACAGGGATGAATATTTAAATCACTTACACACACTTTTTGACATTCATGCCCCATTTCACTTGCCCCTTTGAGCATCTGATCTACTAAACGGTCTGTATTTCCTTTCTTTCTTGCACTTGACATTAACGCTAATACTTTTGCCATTTTCATTCCTCCTATTTATATTATAGAAAGTCACTATTTAGCTTACAATTTTGATTACTAATCATTTTCATAAGTAAAACAAATTATTATCCACTGGATTACAAATCGTACATGATATATTACTATATCAATGCAGAGCTATTTTATATCCTCTTTTCGACAAAATCACAACGTCTCACTAAAATTCAAGTCATCAATTTTATCTTATTTTTATTAATTTATTTGATTTTTCAAGATAATATCATGATATTTTTCACATAATTTAAAGACATAATTGCCTTGAGGTGAAAACATGTGAAACATATTAAAAAAATACTCATTCTTCTTTTATCCATGACTTTTATACTTTTATGTTTTACTTTCTATGAACCATTAGAAACTGAAGCATATAGTGATGATGAAAATGCTATCAGCTATGTTAAACTTCATCATACCAGTGATTATCCCATTACGATTTATAGTGAGACATATCAAAGTCAAATCAATACTCAGATTAATAAAATTATCAATCATCATCAATATACTTTTGATCAACCTTTGTTAATTGAAAATCCGTATGGTACAAATACAACAGGCATCTATGCATACTTTGAAACAGATGAATTATTACAAGCCAGTTATACTATCCACTGTGATGGGTATCAAGATTTCTCACGTACATTAAATAACAATACCTTAACTGGTTATACCACCAAACATGAATATTTATTAATTGGTTCTATTCCTGGTAAAACAAATACGATTACCTTAACTCTTACCAATCAAGCAGGAAAAATAGTGAATACTTTATCATGGTCTTATCGTGCTCCTGAGTTACAAGGAGGAAATCAGTATTTAACTGTAGATAAGACTCATCAAGAATCAGCTTCACTAACAAATGGTCTTTATACTGTTTTAGGTAACGATGTTACTGAAGATAGCGAAGATCAAGCCTATATGCGTCTTTATGATAATGATGGTGTCATTCGTAGTGAAATTCCTATTATTTCTTATCGTAGTCATCGTATTCTCTTTGATCAAAATGTAATGTATTTTTCAATATCAAGTTCACAAATTGTTGGGATTGGACAAACAGGATATGTTAGTCAATTTTATAATACTGGTGAATATAAATTACATCATGATTATATCTTTGATGATCAGCATAATCTCATTGTTCTAGCAAGTAAAAAGAACGCTAAAACCAGTGAAGATAAGATTATTATGATTGAAAACGGTACAGGTACCGTCACTGAACTTGTAGATTTAATTGATTTATTACCTGATTACTATAAAACAACATCTTTACCAGATGGTGCAGATGATTTAGATTGGATGCATATTAATTCTTTAGCTTTAGTTGATCATTCTAATTTAATTATTAGTTCTCGTGAAACTTCAACCATTATTAAAATTAATCAGATTTATAGTTCTCCAACGATTGATTATATGATTGGATCTGATCAATTTTGGAAAGAAAGTGGATATGACAATCTATTATTAGATCAAACCAGCGACTTTTCTTTACAAGCAGGTCAACACTGTGTGACCTATGTTAAAGATAATTCATTAAATGAAGGACAATATTATCTTTATTTATATAACAATAATCTTGCTGTTAGTACAACCAGAGCCAATTATGATTGGAAAAATGATCCTCATTATTCTCTTGCTTACTATAATCTAAAAAAAGGGACATCTTATTATTATAAATATCTGATTGATGAAAATAATCGTACTGTAGAATTAGTACAAAGTATCCCTGTTGATTATTCAGGATATGTCAGCAGTGTTCAAGAATTAAATGGACATATCATCATTGATAGTGGTATGGCGATGTCATGGAGTGAGTATAGTCAAGATGGTACTCTTCTACAAAAATATACAACAACCGGTGGTAAATTTGTATATCGTGTCTTTAAGTATGATTATTTAGGATACTGGTTTCAATAAAAGAACTTAGATTGCTTTTAGTTTATCTAAAAGCAAGACTAAGTTCTTTTTGTTTTCTTTTAAATACCAACAATAAAAGGTTGCTTTTGCTTCCTTATCACTGATTGGAATGATTTTTCTATTTTCAGGTACTTTTTCATGAGATAAAGTATAAGTCGAAGTAAATGAAGGTAATGATGATAATTCCATTAAATCAAAAAATTCACTCCGGTCTTTTTGAACAAGAAACTTGGTATGTGGCATTTTTCTTTTATGAATATCGTGCCAAAAGCCAATATTAGACATGAGTAGCATTCTTTGTCCATCCATTTCTTTCATGGATAAAGATTTTCTACCCGCAAAAGGATGATCTAACGGTAAAGAAAAGAAAATTTCTTCTTCCATAAAAGGAACTGAACCCATCATATCATCATCACTTGGAATAGGCATAATAATAATAGAATAAGTTTTATCTTTTAGTCCACGAATTAAAACATCCATATCTTTCATTTCACTAGAAAATGTTTTTTGACTATATATTTGCGATACTCTTTTATTCATTTCCAGAATAGGAGCTGGTGCACAAGACCCCATTGCAAAAGTATGTTGTTTACGATCAAAGTCTTTAATTTGTTTTTTCATATCATCAGCGTCACTGACAATTCTTTTGGCTAGATCAACAGCCATTAAACCTGTTTCATTTAAAGTTAATTTATTTTTAGAGCGGATAAATAAAGAAACTTCTAATTCTTCTTCTAAACGTTGCATGGATCTTGTAAGTACCGGTTGTGAAATATGTAATTGTTTAGCCGCTCCTACTAATGTCTTGCATTCATAAAATGCAATAAGATGTCTAAGTTGTTCAAGTTCTATCATCCTGTTCCCTCCACTATGCAATTTTATTATAGCAGTTTTCATTATTTATATTGTACTTTTTTATTTTTATTCCTTAAAATAAGAATGAAAAAGGGAGGTACTTATAATGAAAAAAACACTTTATTTGATGAGACACGGTCAAACATTATTTAATTTACAACATAAAATCCAAGGATGGTGTGATACTCCACTTACACCTTTAGGTATCAAACAAGCAAAGAAAGCAAGTGAATATTTTACAAACAATCATATTGTCTTCGATCATGCTTATGCTTCTACTTCTGAAAGAGCTTGTGATACTTTAGAACTTGTTACAAGTATGCCTTATACTAGAGTAAAAGGTTTAAAAGAATGGAATTTTGGTGCTTTTGAAGGAAAAGACGAATGTTTAAACCCTAAACTACCTTA
The DNA here is from genome assembly GCF_003480255.1 of Erysipelatoclostridium sp. AM42-17. Lineage (GTDB taxonomy): Bacteria > Bacillota_I > Bacilli_A > Erysipelotrichales > Coprobacillaceae > Faecalibacillus. The sequence goes on from NZ_QUIN01000007.1 coordinate 30,940, forward strand.
TGGTGATTTCTTTAAACAATTTGGTGGTGAAGGGGAAATGGAATTACGTGAAAGAATGTCCAAGACACTTACTGATATTATGAATAAAGATGATCATGAAGTTGTATTAGCGGTATCACATGGTGCAGCTTGTGCTCAATTCTATCGTGCATGGGAAGAACATGCTAAAGTGAAAAAGACAGAAAGATTTTATAATTGTTGTATCCAAAAATATGAATATGAAGACGGTATTTTTACATTAGTAGAATTATTTAACCGTAATATTACTGAATAATATGAATACGATTAAAAGAAAATCATTAAATAGTAATGTAGATTTAATTAATGGTCCTATTTTTAAATCATTAATTATCTTTGCTTTACCTCTATTCATTTCAAATATTTTTCAACAATTATATAATACTGTCGATACCATGATTGTCGGTAACTTCTTAGGGGATGCCTCTTTAGCCGCTATTGGATCTTGTACTTCAATCTATGATTTATTAGTTGGTTTTGCCTTAGGTATAGGCAATGGTTTAGCCATTGTTACTGCAAGAAGTTACGGTTCTAAAGATGAAAACTTGCTTAAAAAATCAGTAGCGAGTTCTTTAGTTATTGGGATTGTCGTTTCGATTTCACTTACTATTATTGGTTTAATCTTTTTAAACTCTTTACTTCATTTATTAAATACACCAACTAAAATTATTAATGAAGCATACAGTTATATTTTCTTTATTGTGTTATTTATTATTGTTATGTTTGCATATAATCTATGTGCTGGTTTAATGAGAGCGATTGGTAATAGTGTTATGCCACTGGTATTTCTCATTGTCTCTTCTGTTTTAAATATTGTTTTAGATTTATTATTTATTACACAATTACATATGGGAATACAAGGAGCTGCTGTTGCTACGGTTATTTCCCAAGGTGTTTCAGTTATTTTATGTATTATTTATATGTTTAAAAAGACACCTTTACTTTTACCTAAAAAAGAACATTTTAAATATGATCAAGAATTATATAAAGAATTATTAGGTCAAGGATTTTCAATGGGATTTATGAGTTGTATTGTTTCAGCTGGTTCTGTTATTTTACAATATGGAATTAATAATTTAGGTTATCTTATTATTGCTGGTCATACTGCTGCTAGAAAGTTATACATGTTCTTTAATATGCCTTTTACAGCTATGGCTCTAGCTATTTCTACTTTTGTTTCCCAAAATAAAGGAGCAAACCAAAAAGATAGAATAAAAAAAGCTTTAAGATATGCTTATATTTATGATATTGTAGGTGCGGCTATTGTTACTGTTTTAATCTTATTATTTGGTTCATCTCTTGTTAAGATGATTTCTGGTTCAAGCCAAGAAGTTGTTTTACATAATGGAACATTATATTTAACTATTGTGGCGCCATTCTATGCAATATTAGGTATTTTAATGCAAACAAGATATGCTTTACAAGGAATTGGTCAAAAACTATTACCATTAGTTTCAAGTATTATTGAATTTGTAGGAAAGATTATCTTTGTTTTTATCTTTATTCCTCGTTTTCAATATATGGCAGTTATTTTCTGTGAACCGGTTATTTGGTGTGTCATGACCATTCAGTTAGTTTATTCATTCTATCATAATGCTTATATAAGAAACTAAAACGGGCAACCCTTATCAAAGAAAATAGAATTATGATCGACTAAAAAAGGAAATTGAGTTTTCTCAATTTCCTTTTTACATTATTACATGACTTTTTGATAACATGATAATAATGTTCCCGCTAACATATACTCTTGTAGATAATCAATCTTTATAATAGGTGGAATGTATTCTTCAGGTAGGTATTTTTTTACTTCATTATAAAGATCTTGTACATCCGTTATAAGGAAACAACACATCACAATTTCTTGAGGATCAAGTAAACTAATGATAGAAACAATCGTTTTAGCCATTGATTCAATTGCTCCTTCAGGTGTTTGATGAAGTTCTAAAGCATTTTTGGTTAAATTTAAAGGTAAAAATTGAACTTCTCCTGATACATGATGTTTTCCTGTTAATAAACGGTCATGGACAATATTACCCACGCCAGCATATGAGATAATTGGTTGAAATATAAGTGAAAGTGAATGATATTGATTTTGGGAAGCATGATATCCTAAAGCAACAGCATTCACATCATTTTCAAAGTAAAAATGTTGTGCATATCTTTTAGTAAAGTATTCAAAATATAAATCATCTAACCCATCAATCATCATAGAGGTAATACGATCTTCATGAATTATACCTGGCATAGCAATACCAATAACTTGTACATTAGTATATTGAGCTAAAATACTATCGATCACATCATAATAATCTTGAATATACAACGTTTTTTTAATAATTTCATTATCAGCTAAAATTTGATTATTTTCTCCATAAAGACGATATGCAATATGAATACGATGAGAATTTCTTACAAAACCTAAACATAAAATTTTCTTTCCTGTAGGTTCAATATTATTAAGTTTAACTGGGGATTGAGTTGTAGGTAAGATTTTTTTCTTTTCATTTCTTTTTTCTTCAATAAGTGCTAACATGGCTTTTACATCATATTTAGCAAATATTCTGGAAGGAATCTTAACGACAATTTGATTCTGTAAAATTTCACTTACTTTAGCACACATATAAGAAATTTGCGGCGCTAATAAAATCATGTCATAATCATGTCCTACTTTATATAGATTATTATATCCTATAGCATCTACATGGATGTCAATGCCTAATAGTTCTACTGCCTCATTCATTTTTTGAGCAAAATAGCTGGTTGTGAGTCCTCCCGAACATGATAATAATACTTTTAATTTATGATGATTCGTTAAATGTTTAGTGCTATCTAACATTTCATTAAATAAATATACTGCATGGCGCATGTTTTTAAATTGAAAATGTAGGTAAAATTCTATTTCTTCAGTAATAATATTTTTTACTGAAAATTCTATGATACTTAAAGGATGAAAACATATTTGTCCTATTCCATATTTTGTTTCCATCTTAATTTCACCATCATCTACAAGATATAACTTACAATCATCCTGATTATGACTTAAAATCCATTTTTTATATACATTAATATAAATATCATTTAAAAATTCATCCATCGTTATACCTCCCATGCCTTTTGTTTACATCATTATTATAATAAAAAAATCTATAATAATAATGTAAATTACTATTATAGAAACAAATTTTTCTTTATTTTTTCAATCTTTAATTTAAATTTGAAAAAAATTTATCTTTTATATCTAATTATGACTCTATTTCATCATTTAATAATGATACATTAGAGAAACGTTCATAATCTAATTGTTTAGATATTTCTTTTTTTGTTTTAATATGTTCATCATAATTAGCTTCAAAAATACAAGCAAAAATTAAATCTAATAAATAATGAATAGCAATATTAGATGAAAATGTAGCAATTTTATTAGATAGTTTCTCTTTAGTCGTAATGGGTAACCAGGCATCTGCCAGTTTAGAAAAAGTATTATCACCAATACTGGTTAGAGTCACCACGGGATATCCCTTTTCTTTTATTCTCTTTAATGGTGATAATAATTCTAAAGTTTCACCTGAATAAGAAACAAATAAAGAACATGTATCTTTATTTGTATAATAAGAATAATAGTAATAAGCATCTTCATCTTGAATGATATTTACAGTTTTACCTATTGTTCGCATTTTTAGTTTAAAATCATAAGCAACACTAATTGGATGAGTTATACCATATACATTGATGATTTGACTGGATCTAAGCAATAATATAGCTTTTTGAAAACTATCATGTTCTAATAACTGATAAGTATCTAAAATACTTTCTGATAATAATGATGATAGATTCTTAGCGATGGTGAAAATTGAATCACCTTGTTTAAAAGGATAATTAGCGTCAACATGTGTTGTTTGTTTATTTAAATAATTCATTTCTTCAATTAAAGCTTTTTTAAGTTCCTTCCAGCCTTGATAACCGCATTTTTTAGATAAACGAACTGTCGTAGATAATGAAGTATATGTATTTTTTGATATTTCTGAAATAGAAACATCCTGCATACGATGTTGGTTATCTAATAAATAATGAGCAACAGTTTGTTCATTGGCAGTAAGATGATCATAGTATTCTAGTTTTTGAATGAGTAACATATTTTCCTCCTTTTTATAGATAATTGGAAATTTATAGCTTTATTTTACCTATATTTGGAAAAAATTTCCAATTTTACTATTAAATTATCTATTTTACAGGAAATAACTATTAATTGTTTTTTTATCTCTATTCATTTTTATCATATCCAATTATGATGAACATGTAAAAAAGGAGGGTATATCTATGTTAAGTAAAGATTTTTTATGGGGTGGCGCTGTTGCTGCTCATCAATTAGAAGGTGGCTTTTGTGATGGTAAAGGATTAAGTGTAGCTGATGTCATGACAGCAGGAAGTCGAGATACAGCACGTAAAATTACGGATGGTTTAGTTGAAGGAGAATTTTATCCAAATTTAGAAGCCATTGATTTCTATCATCGTTATAAAGAAGATATTAAGTTGTTTGCTGAAATGGGATTTAAGTGTTTTAGAACTTCTATTGCTTGGACTCGTATTTTCCCTAACGGGAATGAACAGGAACCTAATGAAAAAGGATTACAATTCTACGATGATTTATTTGATGAATTATTAAAATATGGTATTCAACCTATTATTACTTTAAGTCATTTTGAAATGCCTTTTCATTTAGCTAAGGAATATGGTGGTTGGCATAATCGAAAAATGATTGATTTTTTCATCCATTTTTGTGAAGTATGTTTTAAAAGATATAAAAACAAAGTTAAATATTGGATGACTTTCAATGAAATCAATAATCAAGCGAATTATCATAATGACATCTTTGGTTGGACCAATGCAGGTGTTCTCTATAGCCAATATGATAATCCTGAACTTGCTATGTATCAAAGTGTTCATCATTTGTTTGTCGCTAGTGCCAAGGCTGTTATTTTAGGACATCAAATCAACCCTGATTTTAAAATTGGATGTATGTTAGCGATGGAACCTGTTTATCCATATAATTGTCATCCGCAAAATAATCAACTTGCTTTAGAAGCCATGCATGATCGTTATTTCTTTAGTGATGTTCAATGTCGCGGTCATTATCCTACCTATGCTTTAAAAATGTTTGAAAGAAAAGGATATACTATCGAAATGGAACAAGGTGATTTGGATATTCTAAAACAAGGTAAAGTGGATTATCTTGGATTTAGTTATTATATGTCAACAACTGTTGATAAAGATCATATTATTGATTTATCCAAAACAGTTGAAGCAGCACATAGTCATACCGTTGAAAATCCTTTCTTAAATGTGACTAAATGGGGTTGGACAATTGATCCAGAAGGTTTGCGTTATATTTTAAATGCTATTTATGAAAGATATGAAATACCTTTATTTATTGTTGAAAATGGTTTTGGAGCAATTGACCAACTTGAAAATGGGACCGTTCATGATCAAGATCGTATTAGTTATTTAAAGGCACATATTCAACAAATGAAATTAGCGGTTGAAGAAGATGGTGTAGATTTAATTGGTTATACTCCTTGGGGCTGTATTGACCTTGTCTCTTTTACAACCGGAGAAATGAAGAAAAGATATGGCTTCATTTATGTAGATAAAGATAATGAAGGACATGGTACATTAAAAAGATATAAAAAAGATTCGTTCTATTGGTATAAACAAGTCATTGCTTCTAATGGAGAAGAATTGTAATGAAAAGATATCTTCTTTTTATACTTACTTTAATGATGGTTTCTATTGGTGATTCATTGTGTTTTAAAGCTAATATTGGCGTTTCGCCATATGAAGCCTTAGCCGTAACATTTAATTACATAAGTCATATCAAAGTAGGTACATTGACTCTCTTTGTTAATGCATGTATGATTCTTTTTCAAATTATGATTTCTAAACAATTGAAAATAAAATATATTTTACAATTGATGATGAGTTTATTATTTGGAATGATTGTTAATACAATTGTTTATCAAATTCTAGGTAGTATTTCTCTTCAATATTATCAATCACTTATCATGGAAATCATTGGTTTATGTATTTCAGCAAGTGGTTGTGGTATGCTTGTTGCCTTAAATGTATGTGTTTTCCCATGCGAAGGTTTCTCCCTTGCTTTATCCAATACATCTCACATTGATTTTCAAAAAGTTAGACAGATTTTGGATATCATTCTTGTTATAACATGTATATGTCTATCTCTTATCTTTCAATGTGGCTTTGCACTTAGGGAAGGAACTATTATAGCGGCATGTATCTTTTCTCCAATCATGGGATTTGTAAAAGATCATGCATTTAAAAAGATTGTGATACTCAATTAGTATCACATTTATTTATTCCTTTAATACCTCAATTGGTTGCACTTATCTCATATTTGAAAGTACATATCCTAACTTTTTATTTTAGTAACACTGTTAAGTAATAAAAACAATGATGAGTGATTAGTTTAATTATATAAGAATTTAAATATAGTTTATTACCTATAAAAATATAATTTTAAAAATACTTATGATAAAATATTTCTAGGTGATGAAATATGTTATTAAGAGAAAAAATGGAAAATCATGCCTTTTCTAATTCAGAGAAAGCTGTTATTGATTATATTTTAGAAAAAAATGTTCTTATTAAAAATATGACTGCTAAAGAGATTGCTCAGGCAACTTATACTGTTCCATCTACGCTCATTAGAATTGCAAAAAAACTTAACTATTCAGGTTGGAACGAATTAAAAGAAGCTTATCTTAAAGAGGCTCGTTATCTGCAAAGTCATTTTTCAAATATTGACGCTAATATTCCTTTTAAAGATAATGACACGATGATGTCTATTGCTGGCAAGATTGCTACTTTAAAAAAAGAATCAATTGATGATACTTTATCATTAATTACTCATGACGATTTACAAAAAGCGATTCAAATAATACGAAAAGCATCTTGCATTCATCTTTTTGCTGTAAGTAATAATTTACTCATTACCCAAGAATTTAAACACAATATGTCTCGTATTAGAAAACCTGTTCATATTCATGGTTTACAAAATGAAATTATTTTTAATGCTACACTTGCAAGTGTTGATTCTTGTGCAATGATTGTTTCTTATTCTGGTGAAACTTATGTTTTGGAACATATAGCTCAAGCATTGAATCATAAAAATATTCCTATTATCGCTATTACAAGTATTGGTTATAATACAATTGCTCGCATGTCACAATGTGTATTACGCATTTGTACAAGAGAAAAGTTATATTCTAAAATTGCTACTTTTTCTACCGATAGTGCAGTTACTTATTTATTAGATGTTATTTATTCATGTGTATTTGCCTTAGATTATAAGAAAAATTTAGATATTAAAATTGAGACTTCTAAAGCCATAGAAACAGGACGTTTTTCTACTGTTGATATTTTAAAAGAAGATGAATTTTAAAAAGCTTTATCTCTAGAACAATCTAGAAATAAAGCTTTTTTAATCAAATAAACGATGTTCATTACCACTAGGTATTTTATAAATAATGCATAAAACTAATCCTATTACTGCAAAGCCAAAGAGAAAAATATAAAAGAATTGATATGAATATAAATCAATTAAATATCCAGCAAGTGCTTGAAATATAATAGAACTAAAACTTTTAAAAGTAGAAACAATTGATAAAGCACTTATTTGATGTTGACTATCAATGATTGTAGCGATCACTTTCATATTAATCATAATAAAAGCCATAGTTGCTACTGACTTTGTCAAGAATGTCACAATAACTTGAATCATAACATAAGGTATAAAAGCATAGGTCATAAATTGAATCATCAATAATAGAAAAGTTAAAATTAATAATTGTTTATTACCAATTTTATTCATGTAATAACGTGATAATAAGATAACGGGTAATTCCATCATACTACCTGCAAATATGACCGTTGTAGCCTGAGATATTGTTAACCCATTATGTTGATACATTGCCGGTAAATAAATACTATTAACATTAGTCATACCATAAAAAATACAAGTAATAAGTATATAAAAGATTAACTTTTTATTTAGAAAAACATCTTTCATTGATGTTTTTTCTTTACCTTTTTCTTCTATTTCTTTAACATCTTGAGTACCAAATATCCCAATTGCACATAATACCATTCCGACAACAAAAAAAACATACATTGCTTCAGGTGAGATATAACGATAAATAAGTCCACTTAATTGTGAACCACTGGCATATCCTATTGTTCCCCATATTCGAATAAGACCATACTTATGACTGGATACTGTGGCCATTCTTTCAATAATAGAGTTAACCCCATTTAAAATAGCTAATACCAGGCTATAAACAAAGGCAATCATATAGATATGATTAACAAAAATAAAGATAACTCCAAATATGCCTGCAATTGATAATAAAATTCCATTTACTATTTTCTTATCAAAGCGATCACATAAATTACCAATAAAAGGTTGTGTTATCATTGATAAGATAAAAGAACTTGATACAACAAGGCTGACATCACTTGCTTTATAGCCTTTATCCATTAGATAAACTGAAATAAGTCCAGAAAATAAAGCCATAGATAAATAATAGAACATATACATTAAAAAATAACTTAAATAACTTCCTTGATATTTTTTCATATAAGTCCCCTAAAAATTAAAGCAATCCGGATCTGGTCCCGTTCTTTTATGTTGATTAAGTTGATTCATTAGATTCATTTCTTCATGAGTTAATTCAAAATCAAATATATTCATATTTTCTATAATCCTATTTTCATGGATTGATTTTGGTAATACAACAATTCCTTTTTGTAATAACCATCTTAAAATAACTTGTGCTAATGATTTATGATATTTATTGGCTAATATTTGAATAGCAGGTATACTCAAACAAGCACCACTTCCAAGTGGTGACCATGCTTCAACAACAATTTTATTTTCTTTACAAAATTGAATAGTTTCTTCATCTACCATTTGTGGGTTTGTTTCTATTTGATTAATACTAGGAATAATATGTACTTGAGATAACAGATTTTCAAGATGTGATTTTCTAAAGTTAGAAACACCTATACTTCTTATTAATCCTTCTTTTTGTAACTTTTCCATTTCTAAATAAGCTTCCACATAACCCTCTGCCGGCCAATGAATTAAATAAAGATCAACATAATCTAATCCTAGATTATCTAAACTTGTTTTTAAAGCCTCTCGTATTTTATAACTTCTAATGTCATCATTCCATAATTTTGTTGTTACAAATATTTCATTTCTTGGAATACCACTTTCCCTTATTGCTTCACCTACTGCTCTTTCATTATCATACACAAAGGCAGTATCTATATGTCGATATCCTGCCTTTAAAGCGTCAAGTACTGCTTTTTTGGTATCTTCCTGACTTTGCCAAACACCTAAAGCAATAATCGGCATTCTATGTCCATCATTCAATAATACTTTTGTATCTTGATTCATTTGATTACTCCTTTCTTTCATGACTTATCATATAAAGAATGGATTTATTTATCTATATTAGTAAATTCAATTCAAACTGAATTTACAAAACACAAAGAATATTGGTTATTTTTTGTAAATAAAATATGCATAATCTATAAAATAAGAAATCAATATATCAATTATGGGATTTGTAAAAGATCATGCATTTAAAAAGATTGTGATACTCAATTAGTATCACAATCCTATAATATAACCTCTTCTTTTGTTAAACCTTCTTCTAATAATTTCATAAGAAGTAAGGTTTGTTCATTAGTAATCACTTTTTCTTTACCATTCTTTAACACATCATAAACATGATCATATACTCTACCATAATCACCTACTTGTGATGTGATGACTTCAATAACATCTTTTCCATTTTCATCCACAGTATATAATTTACCATAATGTTCAGGTAAATCTACGCCAAAATCTTTATGACGCGGCATGTAAAATTCTTTAAGATGTTCTTCTTGTCGATCAGGTGTCTCCTTAATAAATGTTCCTTGCTTACCATAAACACAGAAACTTGGTCTTTTATGTTTCATAAAATAACTTGATTTTAACGATATTTTTAAATTTCCATAATACATATCAATATCATAATAATCATTCATTTTATCTTCACCACATAGATGTCTTAGTTCATATTTGACTTTATCTGGTTTACCAAAATATGAAATTATTTGATCCATTGTATGTACAACATGCCCATAATACAATGTATCGTAATAAGGAACACGTGTTGAATGAAGCGGCACTTCAGGTCGCCAATAGTCAAACGTTAATACAATTTCAAATAATTCTCCTAATTTGCCACTTTCAATTACTTTTTGTACTGTTAAAAAGTCACTATCATATCTTCTGTTTTGATAAGTTTGTACAAATAAATTTTTACTTTTAGCTAAATCAAAGATTTCTTTAGCTTGTTCATAGGTTGGCATAAATGGTTTTTCAACCATTACATTTTTTCCAGCATTTAATACTGTTTTTGTAAGTTCATAATGTGTTTTAGGTGTTGTACAGATTACAATTAAATCTATTTGTGGATCATTAAGTAAATCATCTATATTTTCTGTATAGTTTACACCGTCTATTTTTTTCCAAACATCATGAGATATATGAAGATCATAAATTGTTTTAATCTTTATATTGTTTCTTGTTAAGACATAAGGAATATGGTATCTGTTGGCACTTTTCCCATTTCCAATATAACCAATTGTAAGCATTTTTCTCTCCTATAATATTTGTTTTAAATCATCAAATGTCTTTACTTTTCGTAAAGCATCTACTGTATCAGGATTGCTTAATTGTTTGTTAATATAACTAAATATCTTTTTACCGTCTTGTTCATTAGGATTAATTCCTCCAAAGAAAATAATTTGAACTTTTTCATTTTTCCAAATAATAGGATTTTCTAAAACAATAAAATATATAAAGGAAGGTTTGTCTACGACACAATGTGGAATAGCAGTGAAATGTCCTATTTCTGTAGAAAAATGTTCTTCTCGATGAATGATATCTTGTGCTGTTTCTTGGTTTATAAGTTTATCTTTACATAAGCTTTTAGTTAAAATATTTAATACCTGTTCTTTATTTTCACATTTTAAATATTGAAAATGTTCTCTATTAAACAAATGACTAAAATATGCGATATTTATTGTGTTTTTCATATAATGATGTATACGTTCTATATCTCCTTCAGATAATATTGGGCTGACTACAAGAACTTTTTTTAAACGTATTTCATCATATTCATGTGTGGAGATAATAAAATCAATATGTTCAAGAGAATAATTTTCTAACATATAGTAAGGTAGTGTATCAACAACTTCAAGTTCAGGTATTTGACTTTCTAACTTATCTTTTAGTAAAACAGATGTTCCTACTCCATTATCACATATAATAAGAATTTTTCTTTTCATCATATTTGATTTATTAATATTATTTCCTTCAAAGTGTAAAGCAATATATGCTATCTCATCATCAGAGAAGTTGTAATGTAAAGCTTGGTGTATTTTTTCAGTAAGGATTGTAGCATATTCATATGCCATATAATATTTAGATTTAATGACCGATTTAAGTGGATTTTCAACATGAATATTAATTCTTAATTTTTGACAAGTATCTTTTATATGTTGGTATAAATTATTAACTAATTTTTTATTAGACAACAAATCTTCATTATATTTGTTTTCAATATGTTCTAACGCTTCTGTTACAATCTTCTCTAAATCCTGATATTCACTATATGATAAAACCTGTCCCCCTAAGACTGAAGCTAAATAATATTTTAAATTCTCTTTTAATTCTAAGTGCATATGTTGATTGATTTCAGCAATCATGTGTTCGATTGCTGAAAGAGTCTTAATATGTATAGAAACATTGTCTAAATCTACTTCTATAGGAAGCATGGGTTCTCTCAAGATTGATACTTTGATATATTTTTCTAGTAAGTCAATTTCGATACTTCTTTTGATGATTTTATTTTTTCTTAATTGTTTAATAATGCATTGATGTATAAATGATTGATCTAAATCAGCGTATATCTGATAAAAATAATGATCGATATCGGTATTTTCTACCATACATTGACGAATATTAATTTCATTTCCCTGAATAATCAATCCTTTTTTATTTTCTGATTTTAAGTCAAGATGATAATTCTTTAATACTTTTCTGATTGTTTTTAAAGCATTACTTACAGTATTACGATTGTAATATGTATTTTCACTAATTTGATCTATTGTTTGATGATCATGGATAAAAAGCTCATAAAATATATCTTGATTTAAGTTATCGTGAACCTGGCTTGAATTAAATACAAGTAATTCTTTTTGCGCAGGACTTGCTTTTAATAAATAACCATTTTTTGTAGATGTAACCACATCTTCTTGATCATTAATACTTTTAATGTATCTTTTTATAGTTCGAGGAGAAACATCTAACAATTCAGCTAACTTTACGCTTGAAACAGGTTCATTATTTTCTGCAAGTATCTTTAGAATTTCACGATTTAATTTTGACATATTTTTCTCCTTTCATCCTTAACTTCTTTATTATTGTTTACTTAATGTTTTAGCACGATATAATGTTCCCGCACAAACAATAAGTGAACCAACAAGCACAGCTAAAACCCATCCTAATGGATTATGTGCTAATGGCCATCCCCAGATAGCGGCAGGAACGCCTGTTTGAGCTGATGTTCCTAATGCCACGGCAATTGCTCCACCAATTCCTGAAGCAATAACATTTAATGGTACCATGAATAATGGATCTTTAATAGCGAAAGGAATACATCCTTCAGAAATTCCCATAAATCCTAATAAGAAGCATGCAAATCCATCAGTTTTCATTTGATCTGTAAATACTGCTCTTTTAAATACCGCTTTATCAATAATTGTTGCAAGTCCAACCCCAATAGCAGGAATAACAGCACCTATCATAGCTGGAACCCATGCATTAACACCAGCATCTGTATTAAGTTGCATACTCATAGCTAATGCTGTTTTATTAATTGGTCCTCCAAGGTCAAAAGCCATTGAAGCTGAGATAACTGCACCTAAAGCAACTGCTCCAAATTCACCAATCATTTTAATAAATGCTGTAATAGCAGAAATTAGAATATTACCAATCGGACCAATAACAAAATAACTTGCAAGTACAGCTAAGATTGTACCTCCAACAGGAATTAAAAATAAATTCTTAACTGGTCTAAATGTACGTGAAAATTTAATGTGTTCATTTAAAAATTTTACAGCATATCCTGCAAAAATTCCAATAGCAATAGCTCCTAAAAATCCAGAACCCATTTCTTTAGCAAGATAACCTCCAATAAATCCTGGAGCTAACCCTGGCTTATCACAAATGCTATAAGAAACAAATGCTGCAAAGACAGGGAACATAAGTCCCATCATTCCTGCACCGGCAACTTGTGTAATCCAACCTACAAATTTTAAAAATGGATCACTAGATGTTAATAATTTAGCACTATTTGCATCCACGCCAATAAATTGTCCAATCATAATACCAATACCCATGATAATACCTGCTGGTACGATAACTGGAATCATATATGAAATTCCTGTCATTAAATGCTCTTGGAATTCTTTCCAAACTGATTGTTTTTCTTCCATGATTCTTTTCCCCTTTAAATATGTTCTTTAATAATATTTAAACTATTATTAATCGCTTGTTTTAATTCTACTTTTACAATTTTATCTTCATATCCTTCTAATCGATTACTTTGACTGATTTTTACAGCACTTGCAATCATGATTAAATCTGCTTCTTTAATATCTTTTGGACTTAATTTATCTTCAATTCCTGAAGCACCTTGTGTTTCAACTTTAACTTGATATCCTAATTCATTAGCTGCTTCTTCAATAGCATCAGCAGCCATATATGTGTGAGCAATACCCATTGGGCATGCACATATTGCAACAATTTTCTTCATTTTTACTCTCCTATGATTTCTTTTATTTTATTAATAATTTCTTCTTTTGAACTATTTTTTAACATTTCTAAAAAGTCTTTTCTTAATAAATGTCTTGATAATTTAGATAGTAAAACTAAATGTTGATTATTTCCACTATCAGGTGTGAGAATTGCAAATACTAAGTTGATTTTTTCATTAACATCCCAATCAATATCTTGTTTTAAACGATAGAATAATAATTTAGAAGATTTAATTGATTTACTTCTACAATGTGGAATAGCAATTCCTTTTCCTACAGCAGTAGGTAATTCTTTTTCCCTATTCCATAAATCTTCTAATATACTTTCAGATGAATCTCCTGCACCAACTTGTACTGCTTCTTTTGATAAACGTTCTAATAATTCTTCTTTACTTGTAACACTAAGATCCAAATGAATACATTCAAGATTTATAATTTTATCTTCCATATGATTCTCCATTTCTCTAGTACTTCAACCGGCTGCACTTATAATATACCTAAAAGTACATATCTTTACATCCCATTTTCTTGACACTGTAAAGTGACAAAAAATAACGGTGACACCACGATTAATTTAATTATATAGAAATTTAAGTATAGTTTGTCACCTAAAAAGAACCTTATTTCTAGATAATCTAGAAATAAGGTTCCTTTGTTCATTACTACTAGGTATTCATTCTAAATAAAAATACATAACTACAGGATATTGCCATCAATTAAATCATTAATAATTATTCTCTTTTATTTCAAAATATCCTTGAGGAAATGAACATACCGGACAAATTTCAGGTGCTTTATTCGATATAACAAGATGACCACAATTTCTACATTCCCATATTTTTATTTCACTTCTAGCAAAGACTTCTGCTGTTTCAATATTCTTTAATAAATCTCGATATCTTTCTTCATGTTGTTTTTCAATTTCACCCACCATTTTAAATTTTCTTGCTAATTCAACAAATCCTTCCGATAATGCTGTTTTAGCAAAATCATCATACATATCTGTCCATTCATAACTTTCACCATGAGCTGCTTCTTTAAGATTAGTTTTGGTATCACCTATACCACCTAATTCATTCAACCACATTCTAGCATGCTCTTTTTCATTATCTGCTGTCTTTAAAAAGATAGCAGCAATTTGTTCATAGCCTTCTTTTTTAGCGACAGAAGCAAAATAAGTATACTTATTTCTTGCTTGTGATTCTCCTTGAAAGGCTGTTTTTAAATTCTTTTCTGTTTGGGTTCCTTGATATTGATTCATTGATTCTTGTTGATCCTCTTTTTCTAAATGAGATTTCATACTCTTTAAATATTCTTCATATATTAAAGATGGTTTTTCATTTATAACTTCCATCTCTTCTATTTCACCAATAAACATCACATGACTTCCTAATTCTATCTTTTGTTTTACTTTTACACTAATATAAGCATTTGTTCCTTGAGTTATATAATAAATTCCATTATTGGCTCTTTTACAAGATGTAAAATCTTTAAATTTATCAACTTCTTTACCACTTTGATAACCAAAATGCTTAATGAGTTCTATACTGCTATCTTTACTTAAGACCGAGATATTAAATCGACATGTTTTTTCAATCATTTTGTATGTATAACTCACTTTATTTATACAAATACATAATTGACTGGGTATAGAGGAGACTTGCATGGCTGTATCAATAATACAACCATTATCTCTACCATCCTCATGTGTCGTTAAAACATATAATCCATAAGTTAGTTTCTGTATTGCTTGATTCATCATTTACCTCTTTCATGTTCATATCTTTATTTTGAGTAACGATGAATGAATTTATACAAAAAAACACTCATAGATTCAAGTTTTCTCATATCTATGAGTGTTATACAATATCTGTAAAATTACTCTATGTGAAATGTGATTGGCATAAGCCATCCTCATTATTTTTTAAGTTCGTATTTATTAGAGTAATTCTTCATTATTAATCATCATATCCAAGATGTTCAAATGCTTAATTCCACTTCGTTTTTGTAATAATTTATCCATAGTTAAAAGATATTTACTATAACCATCAGATATATTTTCCAAAGATCTATATTCTCTTTCCTCTGTAATATTCTTTCCGTTTTCATCATAGTTATCATTATCTATCGTTCTAGCAACTTGAATATACGCATAATCGTTCATATTATTTCGTATTATAAAATCAACCTCAAATTTCCCAATTTTCCCTATACTTATTTTGTACCCTTTTGACTTCAAATAATTATAAATTACATTTTCCAATACTGGTCCATAATTTATTCTATTATCTGTGTTTTTAGCAAAATAAAAACTTAAATCTGACAGATAGTATTTTTCTTCACCGCTTAATGAACGTTTGCTTTTCATATCAAATCGTTCACATTTTGAGATAATTTTTGCACTTTCTAATATATTTAAATAGTTATATACCGTATTTTTTGATACATTATCTCCCTTTTTCTTCAAATATTTACAAATTGATTCTACGGAAGTTGTTGCTCCAAAATTGTTGATAATATATGTTTGTATTTTTTTAAACAATTCTTTCTTTCTTATTTTATTATTTTTTCGTATATCTTTTTCGTATATTTCATCTATAACACTATCAACATATAATCTTTTATCATCAAATGAATCATACTTTAATGTTAACGGAAATCCACCTTCTAATATATAATTAATAAACTCTTCATCTTTATCTAGTGATATTTCTTTTTCGTAAAACTTTTTCATTCCAAGATATTCCTCAAATGATAAAGTTGTCATTTCAAATTCAATATAACGACCAGTTAATTTTGTTGCAAGATCTCCTGATAACAAATAACTATTACTTCCAGTAATAAAAATTGAGTATTCTCCTTCTTCTCGATATGCATTAATAACTTCTTCAAATCCTGTTACATTTTGAATTTCATCTATAAAAAGATATTTAATCCCATTTAATCGTAGGGTTTTCTCATCAATGATCTTTTCTAATTGATCACTTGTTTTAATACTTTTATATGGTCTTTTATCTAAATGTATAAATATAATATTTTCTTTCTCGATGCCTCGTGAAGTAAGTTCATCACTAATTAATTCCATTAATGAAGACTTACCACATCTTCTTACACCTGTGATGACTTTTATCATATCTACATCATCATAAAAGCCTCTTATTTTCTTTAAATAATTTTCTCTTTTAAATAATTTTTTCATATTTATCACCTTTTATATTATACCATATTAAACAGATAACAGAACTTTTTTAAAAAAAATAAAAAAAAGTTCTGTTAAATGGTTATTTTTAATGATGTTATTCCTATTTAAAATATGAGATTGAAGCGTCTTCTCTATCATTATGTATGTGTAACTTGCTGATGCATATTTGAGTAGATTTATACGAGACTTGCGCTACTGTATCAATAATACAACCATTATCTCTACCATCAACACGTACCGTTAAAACATATAATCCATAAGTTAATTTCTGTATTGCTTGATTCATCATTTCCCTCTTTCATATTTATATCTTTATTTTGAGTATTAATAAATGAATTTATACAATAAGCTGGGGCAAAATATACTTTCCCTACACAATTGTCACATATCCAATATATCAAATTAGTTTAAATTCATAAGAAGTTATACGAACTAAAAAAGCAGGAACGATTTTGTCCCCACTTTTGTCCCCAAATTGGCAAAACAATTAAAAAAACGCCCATAAAATGGGCGTTTTAAGTGACTATTCACCAACGTATGGTAATAATGCCATTTGTCTAGCTCTTTTAATAGCTGTAGCTAATTGTCTTTGATATTTAGCGCTTGTTCCAGTTACACGTCTAGGAATGATTTTCCCGTTAGCTGAAACGAATCTTTTTAATAATTCAACATCTTTATAGTCAATGTAAGTAATTTTGTTTTTAGTGAAGTAACAAACTTTTCTTCTTCCCATTCTTTGTTTTCTAAAAGCCATTTTAAAAAACTCCTTTCTTAAAATTGAATATCGTCTTCCATGATATCAAATGTATTGTCTGTATTATCGAATTGTTTTTCTAATTCAACAGTTTGCATATCTTGTAATTGGTTGTTCATTTGTGGTTGTTGCATTTGAGGTTGACTTGATTGTGCTTGCATTCTTTCTCTTTGAGATTTAGTTTCTAAGAATTGTACAGAATCGCAAACAACTTCAACAACGAATACTCTTTGTCCTTGAGCGTTATCATAAGATCTTGAACGAAGTCTTCCTTCAACTCCAACTAATGATCCTTTTGAACAATAACGTTCAACATTTTCAGCAACTTTATTCCATACCACACATGGTATGTAATCTGCTTGTTGTCCGTCAGCAGAATTATAGTTACGGTTTAAAGCAAGTGTAAAACTTGTCACTGCTGCCCCGCTTCCAGTTCTTCTAAGTTCTGGATCACGAGTCATTCTTCCTACCATAACGACTCTATTAATCATTTAATCTGCCTCCTTTGATTATTTACGAAGAGTTAAATGACGTAAGATTGATGCATTAATTCTTGATAAACGTTCGAATTCTGCGATTTCAGCAGGTGCACAAGTTGTATCAACTACAACATAGTAACCTTTTTTGTAATCTTTGATTTCGTAAGCTAATTCACGTAATCCCATTTCGTTAACGTTGTCAACTGTTCCACCGTTAGCTGTTAAGATTGATTTGAAGTTTTCAATTAATTGATTTCTTGCTTCTTCTTCAACATCAGGTTTAACAATAAACATAATTTCATACTTGTTCATTTCTTTTACCTCCTATGGTCTATCGGCTTATTATTATAAATAAGCAGGCAGTAAATAATATTTTTACATGCTGGAACATTATATCATTGACAAATTTAAATTTCAATGATTTTATCAATAAAATTAACTTATTATTCCTAATTGATATTTATAGGCTAATACTCTTAAAACAGATAAATCAATTTGATTCATACTGATTTCATTTGCATGAATATGATCAATGATTGTTTGTCTTGCTGTTTCAACATCATCACTTATTATCATATCATTTCCTGCTTGAATGGACTTTAATATATAATCTTCAGTATTTTTAATAGCTTCATTTGTTAAATCACTCACAATAAGTCCATTATAATGAAAAGACTGTCTTAGGTTTTGAAGAGAACTTTTTGATAAAGAGATTGGATTTTGATTATCTAAAGCATCAATAATTTGATTAGTTGTTAGAATCATGTCTTGACCTTGATTGATTGCCGTTTGAATAGTTTGATATTCATTATTTTTTAAATCTTCTAATGAACGGCTATCATGAATAAGTTCACTAGAATAATCGTTTTTTGTACCATAACTTGGATAATTTCGATAACAACATCCTAAATCATTTTTATGTATTGTTTGAATAACCTGTGATACATAATCATTTGTGATATTTCTATCTTGATTTAAACTATCCTCATCTTGTCCATCGTTTCCATTAGGAGTGAAAGATAAATTCATTCCTACTTCCTTATAAATAGAAATCTTGTTTTCTAATTGTTCTTTTAAACCATCTATTCCTTTTTCATTATAGACTTGACTAATGGAATCAAAAACACCATCTTGAACATACTCTTTTAAAATACTTTCATCATCTAAAGTAATAAACATACTCAAATTTGTATTATTTTGATAGTTATCTATTTGTTTTGCAATATCAGTTTTAGGTAAGTCTTTAAGATCTTTTGGTGAAAGAACCAATCCCCCTAATTTATGATTATCAATGACCTCTTGATGACATTGATAACCAATTAATAATTGATCTACTTTATCTTCTTCACTCATGTTTTCTACTAAAGAAGATAAATATTCGATAGGAATTGTTTTATCTGTATTAGCTTTACCACCATTTCTAATTTGATTAGCACTAATAGAAGCTTTATAGACTTTTACATCTTGAATATCTTGATATTGTTTATTTAACTTTCCAGTATAAGAAATCTTAATATGATTACCGACTAATAAATCATCACCTTCCATAGAAGTATTAGCTAATGATAATAAATAAGTTTGATTATTCTCTTGTCTTAATAAAACAACTTGATCTTCTGTTCCCGCTATTTGTCCTTCTATTATTTTATAGTTTGTAGCTTGATCTGATTTTTCTGTAGGACTTAAATGCCACATTATTCCAACAATCATTGTAATTATGAAGAATATTAAAATAATCATTTTAGAATATTGCTTTTTAGCATGCCGTCCTCTTGTCATTATAAATCCTCCTTCGTTGTAATCTTAATATTATGATAATCTCCCATGACAGCCTTAATATCCCCGTTTTCATATTTTTCAAACAGTTGGGCATCATCTGTAGCCATATAACCTTCATCTTTTGCTTTTTGATATGCATCCTTAATATATTTTGTAACAAAGACTTGAGGTGTCTGTGCCTGCATTAATAAGTCTCTTTTTAATGTTTTGACAACCACACCCTCTTTAACCTCTTTAATCGTATCTTTACATGGTACCATGAGTAATGCTGCACGATAATCTTTTAAAGCAATTAATAAATTTTCAATACATTCTAATGTTAAATAAGGTCTAGCACCATCATGAATAAAAACATGATCTTGATTGACTTTTTGTAAACCATTATAAACACTATCTTGTCTTTCTTGTCCTCCATATACATATTCAATCTTACTTGATTGAACTAATTTTTCTAAATCTGCTTGCTCTTTCTTTTTTGTTACAACAATTATTTGTTTACATCTTTGATCATTTAAAAAAAGTTCAAGACTTCTTTGATAAACTGTTTTCCCTTCTAATAAATGAAATATTTTATTATATTTTAATCCTGTTCTGCTTCCCCTTCCAGCACAAAGAATAATAACACTATAATTCATAAGCAACCTCCTTGCATTTATTATAGCTTATTACATACAAAAAGGACCATATATTTTTATATAGTCTTTAGATATTCATGTATAAGTTTTAACACCTTCATTTTATTTCCGGTAACAACATAGAACCTAATAAAGCTATTCCAGCAGTACCACTCATTATATAGAATGTTGCAGTTAAACTATAACTATCACATACATAGCCTAGTAGTGGGCATAAAACAGCCCCTACACTTACTGCCAAACCCAATGTCACTCCTGATGCAAAACCTGTGTGATGGGGTAAATACTTTTGCCCCATGACAACCATTGGACTATAGGAAAAACTTTCGCCACATGACATCAATACTAACATATATAAAGCTAAAGCAATGTGATGAGTAGAACTAAATATTATCATAGCTGGTAAGAGAATAAGAAAACTGATTCTAATCATTCTACGATGACCAAAATGATCTGCAAGACTACCACCAAATAAAGTTGAAATGGAACCAACAGCATAGTAAACACTTAATAATAAACTGGCTTTGGATTTCGTTAATAAGAAGTTTTGAATAAAATATAAGGATAAAAATGTTGATAAACCATTAGTGAGAATGGATCTTGAAAAAACAACGACACATAACCGGATAAATCCTCCCCAGTTATCCTTTTGATTTATATTTTCTACCGGTACTTCTTTTATTTCTTCATGACAATGAAATGTATGATTAAATTTTGCACACACAATTGTAAATACCCCTGCTGGAATCAAAAAGAAAATTGTTCCTTTCATACCCCATGTTTGAATTAAAAAAGCAGTAAATACCGGACCTAAAGTAAAACCAATCTTTCCTCCAAACGAGAAAATACTCATACCTTTTCCTTTTTTATTATGAGATGATGAAACATCAACTAACTTCGCTGCTTGAGGATGAAACAAAGCTACCCCAATGCCACTTATCATCACTTCAACACATAATAAATAAAAATTTGAAGTCCATCCAGTTAGTGCCATTCCTCCTGATGCCATAATGACTCCCAAAGCCATCATCATAGGATTATTTTTCCGATCGATGTACATTCCTATAAAAGGTTGGACTAACGACCCGCACACATTAGATACCGTTACTAACAATGTAGCAGTTGTATAATTATAATGATAACTTGCAATTAAAAATGGTATCATGGATGATAAGATACTTTGATTAATGTCTGAACATAAATGACCTAGTAATAAAATATATTGACGATATTTATTCATATTTCTTCCTCCCACAACTTCAATTATATAAATAAATTTGTCATAAAATATCACTATATCTTCTAATTAACCCTAAAAATATCAATATCTAAATCTAAAAAAAGAAAGACGCATCTTTCTTTTAACTATGTTGATGAATTAATTTTTTTGCCTGTTTAAGAATTTGTCTTGCACCTTGGTAAATAGAATAATCTTTTAATAATTCATTGATTTGTTTTTGATCTAATGCATATTCTTTTTTGACTATTTGACTTAATGTCTCATCACTAAGTAATTGGAAAGGTACAATTTCATCAATTCTATTGATAAATTCATGAGTAAAAATAGGGTTTACTTTTTGATGATGTTGTTTTTTAAATCCCATCATGATGTCATTATTTTGATATGTTGTCATAATAATCATCGTCTGATTAAAATAGACTTTTCTTTTTTGGTTATCTTCTAAATATCCTTCATCAAAGACTTGCAAGAATAATTGTAAAATATCTGGATGTGCCTTTTCTATTTCATCTAAAAGTAATATTGATTTAGGATAACTTTGTAATTGTGGTAGTAAAAGACTAGGTCTTTCATAACCTACATATCCAGGTGGTGCACCGATAATCTTTTGTAGACTACTGATTTCTTTGTATTGGGACATATCTAAACGAATCAAATGTCGATCTAGTATTTTGGCCAATTGTTTTGCTGTTTCACTTTTTCCTACACCACTGCTGCCACTGAATAAAAAGACAGCTTGGGGTTGATGAGATTCTTTCTTTATTTTTAATTGTTTAACAATCTTTGAAATGGCTTTTTCTTGACCAATAATTTTTTGATTTAATTGTTGTTGTAAATGATGATAATCAATTGATTCATCCATTTTGATGGATGCATAATCTTCAATCACTTGATTAATACATTCTTGATTAAGTTGACTTAAATGATTAAATTTAGCTTTTACGCAAGATAAATCAAGAATATCAATAGCCTTATCAGGATAAGTCCGATTTTTAATATATAAATCTACTTGATTCACTAAATAATCTAATATCTCTGGTGTAATGGTAAGATGATGATACTTTTCATAATAAGACTTAATACCTAACAAGATATCTTTTGTTTCTTCTTTCGTATTTTCTTTAATCGTAATTAAAGAAAAACGTCTATTCATCGCTTGATCATGTTCAAAATGTCGATAATATTCATCTAATGTTGTTGCCCCAATAACTGTGATTTCATCTCTAGCTAGATAAGGCTTTAAAATATTAGAAGCATCAATCGCTCCTTCTGCCCCGCCAGCACCAATAATATTATGAATTTCATCAATAAAAATAATCACTTGTTCTGTATCTTTAACTTTATCAATAACTTTCTTTAATTTTTCTTCAAATTCTCCACGATATTTTGTTCCTGCTACCAAAGATGATAATGATAATTCATAGATAAGTTTATGTTTAAGGGTATCTGGTACTTCTTTTTGATTTATTTTTTGTGCTAATTTTTCTACTAATGCTGATTTACCTACACCCGCTTCACCTACAATTAAAACATTATTTTTTTCTTTTTTTGATAGAATTGTACAGAGTTGATTGATTTCTTTTTCTCTGCCAATGATTTGATAATTTAATTTTTTTACTTTTTGATTTAAATTAACAAGCATGGATATTTGATCTAGTTTTGTTTCTAATTCGCTATTTTCATTTAATGATACAATCAGTTCATCTATTTCTACATGATATTTCTTTAATAACTCATAAGCTACACATTCTTTTGTTTGAAGTAAAGCCAGAGACAAACATGAAAGTGTCACTTTATTTTTTCCTTTTTCTTTTATTAAAGAAATACTTTTTTGTAATATTTCTTTAACAGCATCACTATATTCCATATAAAAAGGCTCATTATCTTTAATTCCAAACAACCTTTTAATATCTTCTTCTATCTTTTGATCATCAATTTTTTGAACATTTAATAAATCTTTTAATTTACATTCTGGCATTTTAAGCATAGATAATAACAAATGCTCACTTCCTACATGACTATGTCCCATGTCAAAAGCAATACTTTCTGATACAACAATCGCTTTTTGTGCTTGTTCATCGAATTGTGTTAACACCAGGTATCCACCTCTTTCTTTATAATAGTATGTTCATACTCATAAAAAAATAATCAATAATTAAAAATCGTTATTTTGATGAAAATAACGATTGAATGATGGATTTCTTTTTTATGTCTTTACTACTTATACAATAACTGACTTTTAAAGGTCCTTGAATGGATTTTCCCTTTCCTTTACCTAGTACAATAAGATAAAGTCCTTCTTTATATGTGGCATCATATTGATGACAATGATCAATAAGAACTTGATCCACTTGATTAACACCTCTTGCCCAATTACGATAATCTCTTAGTAATTTATTTTTTATATTATACATTTGATCTAAATCATCTTGTTGATTACTATTTGCGATAATTTTATATTCTGGTTGTTGTTCTACTGCTTGAATATTCGTTAAATTCATACATATTAGTAAGATTAAAATAAATTTCTTCATAAGTTCACCTCTAGTTCATTATGACCACTTATATTATAATTATACATAAGGAGGATATTTTTAAATGAGTAATCCAATTATGCAAAAAGAAATCAAGAGTGATGCAAGTAACATTCTTGTGGTTAAAGAGGATTTTAAGTTTTTTGAAGAATTTAAATCAGTAGAACAAATTTATAGTGCGGGTATTAAAGAAATTAAAACAAAACTTGAAATATTAGATGATGAATTTCATATTCGTTATGCACATAATCCAATTCATCATATGGAATGGCGACTTAAATCTCCTCATAGTATTTTTGATAAATTAGAAAGAAAAAACTTACCTTTAAATTTAGATTCCATTACCGATCATATTTATGATATTGCGGGTATAAGAGTGATTTGTAATTATGTTAAAGATATTTATCGTATTGCCGATTTACTAACAAGCCAAGATGATATTACATTAATTAGGATCAAAGATTATATTAAACATCCTAAAGAAAATGGCTATCGTAGTTTACATCTTGTTGTAGAAGTTCCTGTTTTTTTAGCACAAGAAACACAAATGGTACCAGTAGAAATTCAGATTAGAACAATTGCAATGGACTTTTGGGCCTCATTAGAACATCAAATCAGATACAAAAATGAAGAAGAAGTCCCTAGTGACATTAGAAAACGTTTATTAGAATGTGCTGAAAGTATTACTGAACTTGATCAAGAAATGCAAGATATACATAATAAAATTAAAGGTAAACAAAATTTAGAACTAAAATAATCCAGGAAAGATGAAGTGAACCGAAAAAGTTGGACAACTTAGGAGGTTCACTTTTTATTATGGCTAAACTTACAAACGAACAAAAAATTGAAATTTACAATAAAAGAAAAATGGGATACACATTAAACATGCTTTCGACTGAATATAATATCAATGTGCACGGTATTGAATATCTTGTACGATTGATAGATAAAAATGGATTCGATGTTCTTAGAAAAGATAGAAACAGATATTATTCTCCCGAATTTAAAGAAAATGATGATAAATTTCATCAAAGAACATTTTTAATTGTTGCTAAAAAAAATATTATATAATAAAATCTTTATTAAAGATACAACATCACTTAAATGAATATTAGGAGAAAAAATGGTGAATATAAGAAATAAAAATGGGTTTACCATCGTTGAAATAATAGTAGTCCTTGTCATTCTTTCAATTTTAGCTGCGATTGCTATACCATCAGTAACAGGATATGTAGATGAAGCTAAAAAAGCAAGTATTATACAAGAAGCCCATGGTATTTATGAAGCAGCACAGGTTGCTGCTACAAAATGCTATGCAATAGATAAAGAAGAGTTTGAAAATAAAGCAGCCTTTAAATTTAAATATAGATTACCTGCAGACTTCCCTCATTCCAAGACTAATGATGATAAAGTGGCAAGAGTATCTGATTCCTTGATGAGTTACGGGCAAGCAAATCCCAGTAAATATCTTAGCAATAGCTACAATGGCGCATCATTTATTGATAAAGAGATTGTAAAAAATGTATTACATTTTTTACAAAGTGATCATAAAGATTCTGCTGTTTATAGGTATAAAAAATTATCGGATTGTCTAAATGGTAAATCACTTAATGAATACTCTCCCAGCAAAGAAAACGGGTTTGCAATTAATATTTTTTATAATGACAAAGGAAAAATAGAAGCCTTGAATTTTGCAAGAGAAAATTATATGGTCACTATTTATAATGGAAAATTAAATTGTGTTAAAAATGGCAAGTCAATCTTCTCATATCAATAATTGTAACTAACAAAAAACCAGGATAGCAATTATACTGAACCTCCTAAGTTGTCCAACTTTTTCGGTTCACTTCACAATCCTGGTTTTTATTTTTGATTATTAACTATTTGAAATCTTACAAATAATAACAAACAGTCAATAAACTTAACCTCAATGAGTATAAAATCTAATGCTAAAGTATTTTACCCTTAATCCTTTTATTCTGTTCTTAATGCTTTAACCGGATCTTCATGTGAAGCTTTTCTTGCTGGAATCAATCCTCCAAGCAATGTTAAACATACACTTAATACAATTAAGATGATAGCTCCACCAATTGGTAAAACTGCATTAACACTGTTATTATCAGCAATACTATGAATCAACATATTACCAGGTACCAATAAAATCAGTGTAATACCAATACCTAATAATCCCGATAATAACCCAATAATAAATGTTTCTGCATTAAAGACTTGCGAGATATTGCCTTTAGACGCACCCATAGCACGCAAAATACCGATTTCTTTTTTACGTTCTAATACACTAATATAAGTAATAACTCCTATCATAATTGAAGAAACAACTAATGAAATGGCTACAAAGGCTATCAGTACATAACTAATAACATTAATAATATCAGTAACGGATGACATGATTGTCCCTACATAGTCAGTGTAAGTAATGACTTTATCTTCATCCACTTTTTTCATCTTTTCATTATATTTTTCTAAGATATCTTTTACTTTTTGTTTTGTTTCAAAATCTTTAGGATAGAGATTAATTGCACTTGGTTTATCATAATTTGCATATCCCAAATGAGTTAAATTACTATCATAAGATGTTGTTTCAGTTTGCATCATAGAAACAATAAGTTCTGATAATTCATCTTGGGACATATTCATTTGAAATGCTTGTGCTAGTTTCTTTTCATCTACACTTATGGCTTTAGGAAACTGACTAGCAAGATGACCCATTTGTTTTGTCAGTTGTGCTTGAATGGTTTGTTCAAGTACCTTACTGTATTGAGACATCATGGTTGACATTTCTTTGGATAGTTCATTTTGAAACTGTTCTGCAAGACCACTTTCTTGTATCAATTTTGTCATTTCATTTTGAATCAATGTTTGAGCTCTTGATGTCTGTAAGTAGGCATTAAAATAGATTTCCATTTTAGTAGGATCTTGATAATTATTTTCTACTAAATACTTTTGAAAGTCCTCAGTTATCACTTTAACAATGTGATCAGTTTGTTCCTTTGACACATTAAATTTAATTTTAGACATCATTTGATTGATATCAATAGCAGGTAACTGAGATGTATCTATTTGACTTAAATCTATGCTTTTTGTATCAAATGACAATTTACTTTGATCTATTTTAAAGGCTTCCTGTATCTTTGATTGATCAACTTTAATTAAAGAATTCATATCAAAGTTATTCTTTTGCTGATAGTCAAAGCTTTTATTTGTAAATACATCAATATCAGGATGAGCAAGTTGTTTTTTAACAATTTCACTTTGATTAGCTAGATTGATAACATGACGAGTAAGGGTTGCCGGATAAGCAATACCCGGTTTTAACATTGTTGCACTTGTATCATCTTTAGGTTGCACTACACCAACAATCTTGATATCTTCACCATTTTCAACTAGAGATTGCATATAAGCCTGATCGTCTTTTTTATTTTTATAAACTTGATATTGATCATCGTATTGATAATAATCACTTGCATTAACAAGTTTAAATTGTTTATTTAACATATCTTTATAGGCATACGTATCTTTAATTTTTACTTCATCTATTTTTTCTTCTTTAGAGAATTTTTCAATCATTGAATCTAATTCACTAAAATCTCTTAGTCCTAAAGTATAAAGCATAAAATCACTCATAGAACCATTACTATTTAAAACAAGAACACATTCATTATATTTTTTAGGCCAGTTTCCTGCCTTAATATCATATTGATTTTCGTAAAGACTTGATTGATTTGGCATTTGATAAAAAACATCAGTAGACATCATAGATGACATCATTGAATTAGAACTTGTTGAAGAACCTAAACCAATTGATTTAAATGATTGATCTGGATGAACTTGTCTAACTTGTTGACTATTATAGCTATAAATTTGTGGTATAGCGTTATACGTATATTCAATAGAATTCGTATATTGATTGATATGATCTGGATTTTTATCTAAATAACTTTTTAATGATTTTAAATCATTAGATCCTATTGTAGATAACATGCCAGTTACCATAGAAGAAACATATATTTTTGATTTATCTTTCTTTTTTTGACTATCACTTTGACCATTACTCAACATAGAAGACATATCAAAACCGGTATTTTGTATTTGTAATGGATATTCTGATAATGTCTCTTCTTCTATTGATTTGACATATTGATTCACTCCCGTTGATAACGAAAGAATTAAAGCAATGCCAATAATACCAATTGATCCAGCAAATGAAGTTAATAATGTCCTTGCTTTCTTTGTCTTTAAGTTATTAAAACTTAAAGACAAAGAAGTTAAAAAGTTCATTGAGGCTTTCCCCATTGTACGATGACGAGGAGGTACAAGATGCTTTTTGTCTACATCATAAGGATGTGAATCACTACAAATAACCCCATCTTTTAATTCAACAATTCTTGTTGCATAATCTTTTGCTAGTTTGGGATTATGCGTTACCATCACAACTAAACGATCTTTAGCCACTTCTTTTAGTAAATCCATGACTTGAATACTAGTATCACTATCTAAAGCACCAGTTGGTTCATCAGCCAATAAAATATCAGGATCATTAACTAATGCTCTGGCAATGGCTACCCTTTGCATTTGTCCCCCTGACATTTGATTTGGTTTTTTATGACCGTGATTTTCTAAACCTACTTTTTTTAATGCTTCTAATGCTCTTTTTTTCCGTTCACTTTTGGAAATACCAGACATTGTCAGTGCTAATTCAACATTAGCTAAAACTGTTTGATGGGGAATGAGGTTATAACTTTGAAAAACAAAACCAATCGTATGATTACGATAAGAATCCCAATCTCGGTCTTTATATTGTTTAGTCGAAATTCCATTAATAACCAAATCTCCTCGATCATAACGATCTAGACCACCGAGAATATTTAATAACGTTGTTTTACCTGAACCACTGGGTCCTAATATCGCAACAAACTCATTATCTCGCAAATTTAAACTGACATTATTTAAAGCAACTTGTACTAAATTACCAGTCTTATACTCCTTATAAATATTTTTTACTTGTAACATTCAATTTCTCCTTACCCTTATTTAGAGTCATTATACTCACTTATTATTAACTTTTCATGAATATAAAAAAATAGAGTATTGAATACTCTATTCTACATCATATGCAATTAAATCATCAAAAGTCTGTCTTCTAATAACTTCTCTTGATTTTCCTTGATAAGTAAAGACCACGGCTGGCTTAGGTAATTGATTATAGTTAGAAGACATTGAATAATGATAAGCTCCTGTTGAAAACATTGCTAAAATATCTCCCGGTTGCGGATCTTGTAATTTAATATCTTTAATTAAAATATCTCCTGATTCGCAGTTCTTACCAGCTACAGTTACTAAAGTATCTGCCGGTTCACTTGCTTTATTAGCGATAATAGCGTCATATTTAGCTTGATATAAAGATGAACGAATGTTATCTGTCATCCCACCATCTACACTAATATAATCTCTAATATCTTTAATATGTTTATATGAACCTACTGTATATAAAGTAATTCCTGCATTACCTACACAATAACGACCTGGTTCTACTAATACCATTGGTCTCTTTAAATTTCTAGCATCGAAGCCTTTATAAATAATATCCATAATCGTACTCACAACATAATCAAATTCTAGTGGTTTATCAGCACTTGTATATTGAATACCAAATCCCCCACCAGCATTTAATTTATTGATGACAATACCAAAAATATCATAAATTTCATAAGCAATATCAACGAATTTATTCATCGCTAAAATATAAGCTTGAATATCTTCAATTTGACTACCTACATGGCAATGAATACCATCAAAGTTAATATGTGGTGCATCAATGACTTTTTTTATTGCTTTTAAATAAGTGTTATCATGGCTTGAAAAACCAAATTTAGTATCTTTAGCACCTACACGAATATAGTCATGACCACCAGCATAAACACCCGGTGTAATTCTAACAATACCATTAACAGTAACATTTAATCTAGATGCGATTTCTTCTACTAATTTAATTTCATAGAAGTTATCGATTACAAAGTTTTCTACTCCGTTTTCTAATGCATATTCAATTTCTGAAGGTAATTTATTATTTCCATGGAAATAAATCTTTTTAGGATCAAATCCTGCTTTTAAAGCTACTGAAATTTCTCCAGCACTTACACAATCAATTCCAATCCCATATTCTTTAGCTATTTTATAAATAGCTAAACAAGAAAATGATTTAGAAGCAAATAAAGGTAAAGCATTTTCATATTTATCAATCATTTTTGTTTTTAATGTATTGAATTGATTTCTGATATGTCCTTCTGACATAACATATAATGGTGTTCCATACTGTTTAACTAAATCTAAAGCATTCACATCATCTATGTATAAGTTATTATTCTTAATTTGTGCAAATTGTGTTTGTAAAACCATATATCCCCCTAATATAACGTTTTTAACGTAAATAAACCACTCTCTTTATCTTTTAACGCTAAAGCAGCAGCAATCGCTCCTTGAACAAAAACATCTTTAGATAAAGCTGTATGTTTAATTTCAATAATTTCATCAAGCCCGGCAAAAATAATATCATGTTCACCAAAAATCGTTCCCCCACGAATAGCTTGTAAACCAATTTGTTCATGTTTTCTTTTTTCATGTAATGAACTACGATCATAAACAGGCTTTGTTTCTTTAATTTCTTCTTCCATTACTTCATAAAGTAATTTAGCTGTACCACTAGGTGCATCAATCTTTTGATTATGATGTTTTTCTAAAATTTCAATATCATAACCATTATCATAAAATTCTTTAGCCACTTGTTTTAAAATCTTTGTTACCATTTGAATACCAAAACTTGTATTGTAAGATTGGAAGATAGCAAGTTGTTGACTTGCTTCTTCAATCTTAGCGAGTTGTTCTTGGCTATATCCTGTTGTAGCGATAACTAATTTAGATTTATTTTTTAAAGCATAAGTTAAAATATCATCTAAATTATTAGGATGTGAAAAGTCAATAATCACATCTGCTTGATCTTCAACCTCTTTTAAACTGTTGTACATATTTTCAGGTGCTTTTTCATCAAATTCATAAGAAACAATCCCAATTAAATCAAATTGTGGATTTTCTCTTAACTTATGAGCCACCTTTTTTCCCATTAATCCATATCCATATAATATAACTTTCATCTTAGTACCCCAATTTTTCAAATGCATCCATTGCATCAAATAATTTTTGTTTATTTTCTTGAGTAGTAGGAAGCAATGGTAAACGTACTTGTTCACTACAAATACCCATTTTAGCTAATGCAGCTTTTGGCATAATTGGATTAACATCAATAAATAAATAACGTGATACAGGATCTAAAGCATAAGCTAATTTTTGAGCTTCTTTTAAATTACCATTTAAGATAAGTTGTGTTAATTTTTCAACTTGACGAGGATATAAGTTTGAAGTTACTGAAATAACGCCTTTCCCTCCAGCAGCCATAAATGGCAAGATATTGTCATCACATCCAGAATATAAATCAAAATCTAAATCTTGTGTTTTATTTAAGATTTCCATTGCATAAGCAATATTATCTGTCGCATCTTTCATAGCAACGATATTTTTATGTTTAGCTAATTCTACAACTGTATCTACTTGAATATTTAATCCTGTTCTTCCTGGAACATTATATAAAATCATAGGAATATCAACTGCATCAGCAATAGTAGTATAATGAGCAATTAATCCTCTTTGACTTGTTTTATTATAATAAGGAGTCACGACTAAAATAGCGTCTGCTCCTTTTTCTTTAGCATAACGTGCTTTCTTTAGTGCTGTTTGTGTATCATTAGAACCAGCGCCACAAATAACTTTTACCCCTGTTCCTTTAGCAAGTTCCATTGTGATATCTAATAATTTAAATTCATCATTAATATGAATGGTTGCTGTTTCACCCGTTGTTCCATTAACTAATAAAGCTTGAACACCTCCATCAATCATTCTTTGAACTTGTCTTTTATACCCTTCATAATCAATACTTCCATCATCAAACATAGGAAGTACAAGTGCAACTGCACTACCTTCAAAAATAGCCATAATTTCCTCCTATAAGTTAAATTCCAATTTTAATTTTTCTAAAGCTAAATCTAATGAATCTTTATCAATAACAAATGAAATAGTACGTTTACTTGTTGTTATTTGATAAAAATGAATGTTATTGTTTCCTAATACTTCAAAACATCTTGCTGCTGCACCCGGTGTTGTTTCAATTAATGGTCCCCCTACAGCAACTTTAGCAAATGTTCTTTTTTGATAGATTTCAATTGAAGTGAATTCTTCTTTTAGATTAACAATAGCTTCATTTAATTTTAATTGAAACTTTGCATCTAAAGTAATTTCAATTTGCATTGAATCTTCTAACATAACTTGTGATATCATATCAATATTAATATCTTGTTCCTGAATAATTCTAAAGATTCTTGCTATCATCTTTGGATGTTTAGGTACATTTAATAATTTTAATTGAATAATATCATCTTCATAACTTATTGCTTCTACTATATTTTCCATGACTTTACCTCTCTTCCCTATTATATTCTTTTTTTCAATAACTATATATACTTTTACAAATAAAAATGTTGCAATGGTTATCATTGCAACATCTATTTGAGATTCTAACAATGATAGCCCAACATTACTTAAGTAATGACAGTTAATTAGGTATTCCCTAATTACCCAGGAATTCATCATATGCAAATAATGAACCCTTCGGCAAGCGTTCCGCCCTCTTTATCTCGTTGCATCGTATAACAAAGAATTTTTAACAACCTGCGCCTCTATCTAACTTGTATACAATATAGCATATTCAACTCTAATAAACAATGAAAATATCAAAATAATCATCATTTATAATACAAAAAAACTGGGATACCCCAGTTTTAGATTTTAATAATCACTTCTCTTGCTTCTCTTAAAGCATCAATAGCTCTTCTTGCTTTAATAGCATCACCAATAACATATTGTTCTTTAACAAGATTTTCTTTAAATGGTTGGTTTGCTTTTGAACCTAAAGCTAAAACGATACTATCAAATCCAGAAAATGTTTCTAGACACCCATTATGTTCAATTTCTACACTATTTTCACTAATAGATTGTACTGGACTTTGGGTATAGACTTTAACATGATTTTCTTTAAAGCTTTCCATTAAGAAGATGCGATGTTCACTAACAATATCACCAGCAATATCATCTTTAGCTTCAATTAATGTAACATCATAACCACGATTAGCTAAATAATCAGCTGTTTCACAACCAACTAAACCACCACCGATAACTAATGTCTTTTTACCACATTGACTTTGACCATCTAATACATCAATAGCATGTAAACAATGATCAACCCCTGTAATTGGTGGGACTAAAGGCGTTGCCCCTGTTGCTAGAATTAAGACATCTGGATTCATTTCTTTAATCATGCCTTCATCTACTGCTTGACCAACATGTAAATCAACATGATATTTGTAACATAAAGCAATATAATTACGTACCATTTGCGTAATATCACCTTTACCTGGTGGCACAGCAGCTAAACGCATTTGTCCACCAAGAACTGTACTTTTTTCATATAAAGAAACTTGATGTCCTTTTTTAGCTAGATTGTAAGCAGCGAATAAACCTGCAACACCCCCACCTACAACCATCACTTTTTTAACTTCTTTACATTTTTCATCTAGATGTTCTTCATATCCAACAAATGGATTAACTAGACATTCAATTGGATTACCTTTAAACATATTTCCAACACAACCTTGAAGGCAGGCAATACATGGTGTAATTTCATCAAAAGCATTGGCAGCTACTTTATTTGGAAAATGAGGATCAGCAATAGATTGTCTTCCTAATGCGACCATGTCTGCATAACCTTTTTTTACAACTAATGAAGGTAAAAATGGATCATTATAACGACCTACAGTAATAACTGGAACACTAACAACATCTTTAATTTTCTTTACATGATCTAAATTAAATCCTTGATGAACAACAGTTGGCGCCCACATATATTCATCTTTTAAATGAATACTACGAGAAACATCAATAGCGTCAATTCCTAATGATTCCAAGTAGCTAGCAACCATCATTGAATCTTCAACTGTTAATCCTCCAGGTGTTTCATCACAACTATTAATTCTTGCTAGAACAGCTATATTATGACCAACTTTACGGCGAATGTTTTCAATAATTAATCTTGGTAAACGCATACGATTATAGAAACATCCACCAAATTCATCGACTCTTTTATTTGTTTGTGGAGAAATAAAACTTGATACAAGATAACCATGAGCCATATGAATTTCAACAGCATCAACACCTGCTTTCATTGCTCTTAAAGCGGCATCGCCATATAATTCTACTAATTCATAAATTTGTTCATTGGTCATTTCTAAAGGAATATCTTTATTAAATGATGCTTGAATACGGGATGCTGATTTTAAAGGATGCCCTGCTGCTTTAGCACTTCCCTCAGGACCTGCTTGTTGTAATTGAACCATCAATTTTGATCCATATTGATGACAAGCATCTGCTACTTTCTTTAGTGCTGGAATTTGTTGATCATCAAATAAACAGTGTTTTCTAGGACCACCTTTAGCAGTAGGATCAATAACTGTAGCTTCTACAGTAATCAACCCAAATCCACCTTTTGCTCTTTCTCGATAGTAAGCTAAAGAACGATCACTTAATTCACCACTGGCTATCGCAAAGTTATTAGACATAGGTGGCACAACAAAACGATTATTGACTTTCATAGGACCGATTTGAATCGGTTTAAACATTTCTTTGTACATAACATTCCTCTCCTTGTTAAACATTTCACATTAAATATAACGAGGTTTTCCTGTATTTTCCAATATATTATTTTTATTCAATGTATAGAAAAATTCTATAGATTATATTATGATAATGTGTGGTGATCAATATGAATATTAATCAATTATATTATTTTCAAACTTTAGCTAAATACCAGCATTATACAAAAGCAAGTCAAGAACTTTATATTTCTCAACCCAGTTTAACTCACGCAATTAAAGAATTAGAAAAAGAAATTAATTGTGTTTTATTTGTTAAAAAAGGCAGAAATGTTGTTTTAAGTGATGAAGGTAAAACATTTTTAAAATATGTTAATCAAAGTCTTTCTATATTAGAACAAGGTGTAAACGAAATAGCAAATAAAAATAAAGATCAACAACATGTCATCCAAATCAGTGTCATTGCCACGATTATCAATTCTTATTTAACACCTGTGATCAAAAAATTAAATGAACAAAATATTAAAGTTCAATTTAGAAGTGAAAAGACTTTAGATATTATTGAAGGGATAAAAAATAATAAATATGACTTTGGTATTTGTTCTAAAATAGAAGATTCTCATTTAACATTTTTACCACTTCTATATGAGGAATTAGTCTTGATTACTCCTAAGAATCATCCTCTTAATAGCTTAAATAAAGTTACTTTTGAAAATATTGCACAATATCCTTTCATTACTTACCTTGAACAAATCGCTATATATCATAATATTATGGATATCTTTAAACAGCATCATTTAAAACCGAATATTATCTATAATCTTGACGATGAAACATCTATAGCCAGTATGGTCTCTTTAAACTTTGGGGTGGCTATTGTCGCAAAAAATGATTTACTAAATCCTTTTAAAGATATTAATATTATTCCTTTAGATCTTGATCAATCAGCTAGAACCATTTATTTAGCTTATAATTCAAACACTAAGTTATCTTCAACATGTAAGTACGTGATTGATTACATGATTAATCATGAAAAAATAGTAGATATCAAATCATGATATCTACTATTTTTCTTCTAATAAATGATATTGATGTTCCCAAGGACTAGAAATAAAATACTGAGCTGCTTGTCTTGCTCCCTGCAAATCCATATATGTATAATTTCCACATTCTTCCATCTTAGCTCCTGGAATTTCTTGATCCCATGAAGCTATTTTTTCATATACGTCCTTTACAATATTTTTCACAACTTCTAAATCTAAATCTCTAACAATCAAATAAAATCCCGTCATACATCCCATTGGACCAAAATAAATGACTTGATCTTTATAAGGACCATTTCTCAGTAATGTTGCACCAATATGTTCAATAGTATGAGCTGCTTGAGGATTCATTGCCGGCTCTACATTAGGTTGTGTCATTCTAATATCATAAGTAATCAAATCACCATCTATTCTTGATACATAAAGTCCTTTTTTTAATAAACGATGATCAACACTAAAACTTGTTATTCTTTCCATGTTTTATCCCTCTTTCTCTTTTCCATGTCCAACATTTTTTCTTATAGAAATAGTAAGATGCAATCCTAACTGATGTCAAGTTTGATTTTTATTACTTTATTGTTAAATGAAATACTTGTACTGCAATATTAAAATAAACAAGAATAGAACATGTATCAACAATAGTTGTAATAAGCGGTGATGCCATAATAGCGGGATCTAATCCTATCTTATTAGCGAGTAATGGTAAGACACAACCAATTAATTTGGATAAAACAACTGTAACAATAAGTGATAACGCTATAACAAATGCTATATCTACATTTTGATACATCATGTAAATTCTAATACCATTAGCTAGAGCTAGAATACCACCAACTAATAAAGCTATACGAAATTCTTTGAATATAACTTTAAAAATTTCTCTGAAATGTATTTCATTTAATGCAATCCCTCGAATAATCAAAGTCGAACTTTGTGAACCGCAATTTCCCCCTGTATCCATAAGCATAGGAATAAAGGAAACTAATAATGGTATGGTCTGAAAAGCGTCTTCATATCGGGTAATAATACTCCCTGTTAAAGTAGCTGAAAACATAAGAATTAATAACCACACTATGCGATGTTTAGCATGTTCTAATACCGATGTTTGAAAATATGATTGATCATTAGGTTCAACAGCTGACATTTTTTCAATATCCTCTGTTGTTTCATCTACCATTACATCCATCACGTCATCAAATGTAACAATACCAACCATCATCATTTCATCATCTAATACTGGTAAAACCATTAAATCATATTTCCTAAAAATTTCTATTACTGCTTCTTGATCAGTATGGGTATAAACATACTGATTGTTTTTATTCATGATTTCCGTTATTTTTTTATTTTCATCACTAAGTAGTAAATCTTTAGTAGAAACAACACCTAAAAGTTCCTTATTTTGAACAACATAACTTGTATAAATTGTTTTTGAAGATATTCCATTTTTTTTAATATATTCCAATGCTTCACCAATTGTATACTCTTTTTTTAAAGATATAAATTCGGTTGTCATAATCGAACCGGCACTATCTTTAGGATAACTAAGCAATTGATTAATTGTCTCTCTTTGATTTTGATCAATATGATTTAAAATACGCATAACTAGATTGGCAGGTAATTCTTCGATGATATCAACAAGATCATCCATATATTGGTTTTCGATAACATCAATTAATTCTTTTTCACTAAACATCTCTAATTGTTTTTGAGTACAATGATTAAAATTTACAAATACTTGTGCTGCTTTCTTTTTTGGAATTAAGCGAAATACTAAAGCACAATCTTTAATATCTAATTGTTCTAGAAGACAAGCTATATCTGTTGTATTGTTTTGATTTAATAAAGTATGTAATTGTCGATATTGTTTGTTTTTTAATAAATTTAATAATAATTCCTTTTTCATTTTTATTCCTCCTTATTTTATCTTTTGCATTCTGACAACTTTCATCCATATAGCTCACCTCCTATAAAAAAACATCATTGCCTGAGCAATGATGTATCTGTTCATTCATTCGTTCAAGCTTTAGTATCACAGGGCATATAAATTACATTAAATAAAGCCTTCTCGACTTCATCTGTTAACCAGCGTATTGTGTCTCCACAATTTTGCGGCAGTAATCTTAGGATATCCAAATCCCTGCGGTAACCTCACCTACCGTTTATTATTTAATTCATTATCATTATATTGATAAAATGATAAATGTCAATAAATTTGAAAAAAAAGACTAAAAGCCGAAGCCTTTAGCCTATTAATTAGAAGAATAAACCAACAATAGCAGCACTTAATAATCCAGCTAATGTACCACCTAAGATTAATTTAAGTGAGAATTTAGCAACATCTTTTGCTTTTTCTTCGCTGATTGATTTAACTGCTCCAGAGATAATTCCTAAAGTACCGAAGTTAACGAAACTTACTAAGTATACAGAAATCATTGCTACTGATTTAGCAGTTAAAGTAGTCATACTTGCTACTTGTCCCATAGCTACGAATTCGTTTGTTAATAATTTAGTAGCCATTAATCCACCAATTTTAACAACATCTTGTAATGGAACACCAATAACATAAGCGATTGGCGCAAATACATATCCTAAGATATCAGTAAATGAAATACCACAAATAGCAGCTAATCCATTATTTAAGAAACTAATTAATGAAATAAATCCAATACACATTGCAGCTACGATAATAGCTAAGTTAAATCCTGAAGAAATGTAATCTCCTAACATTGAAAAGAAAGGTTCTTTTGGTTCTTTTTCTGCTTTTTCTTTAGTAACTTCTTCATCAGCAGTAGCAATTTTTTCATTATATGGATTCATGATAGCACTGATGATTAATCCTGAAAATAAGTTTAATACTACAGCGATAACAACATATTTACCATCAATCATAGTCATATAACTTGCTAACATTGATGCAGACATACCAGAAATAACTGTTAAACAAACTGTAAATAATTGGTTAAAGTTCATTTTTTTAATTTGACTTTGAATAGTCATAAAGATTTGTGGTGATCCAAGTAAAGTAGTAGCGATAGGAACATAACTTTCTACTTCTCCTAAACCTGTAACTTTATTGAAGATCCATCCAATCCATTTAACGATGAAATCTAAAACACCTAACCATTTTAAAATACCAATTAAAGCTGAAATGAATACTAATGGCATTAATACATTGAAGAAGAATACTGAAGATCCTTTAGCAACAGTAATTCCACCAAATACGAAATCACATCCAGCCATACCTTGAGCAGTAAGCCAAGTAAAGAAGTCAGAGATTGCTGATAAGATAGTCAATCCTACTCCTGTATTTAATAATAAGAATGTTAATAATACTTGAATAACAATCATTAAAATAATGTTTTTATATTTAATATTCTTTTTTTCTTTACAAAATAGAAATGCGATAAGGAATATGAACGCAAATCCAATTAACCCTCTAATAATACTCATATATTTACCTACCCATAATTTTCTAATATTGATTTCACCATATCATGTGTTACATCAAATGGTGAATTTGCAGCAAATCTTTCATGAACAACTTGATCTGTTAAGCTTAGAACATCTTCCTTATTTAACTTACAAGGTTCTAATCCTAATACTTCATCTCTAAATTGTCTGAATCCTTTTGCTACTTCTTTTCCTAATGATTCATTTGATAAATCATGAGGAAGTGATAATTCTAAGATATTTCCTATTTCTCTAATTTTCTTTGGTTCTACCAAAGCTGTTTTTTCAATAACTCCTGGTAATGCATAAGCACAAGCAACACCATGAGCTAAGTGATATTTAGCACCCACAACATGACCAATAGAATGTCCTAAATGCGTACCACCATTATTTAAAACCCATCCACCTAAGGCTGCCGCCACCATCATTCTTTCTCTTGCATCTAAATCTTCACCATGATGAACAGCTGTTGGTAAGTATTTAAATACTAAGAACATGATTTTTTCACAGATGGCATTAACAACAGGTGTAGATAGATTAGAAGTATAAGCTTCTAATGCATGAGCAAAGACATCAAGTCCTGTTGAAACAGTGAGTCCTTGTGGCATTGATTTTGCTAGTTCAGGAACTAAGATAACATATTCACTGATAGCTTCATCAGATAACACTGCTAATTTTTCTTGTTTTTCAACATCTGTTACAACAAGCGCGTTAGATAATTCACTACCTGTTCCAGATGTTGTTGGTACTGCAATTAATCCTAAAATACGATGATCTACTGTTTTATCTTGAATGTATTCTTGGATTTGTCCACCACAATGACTTACAATATTTATTCCTCTAGAAGCATCTATAACACTTCCACCACCAATAGCAATAATAGAATCACATTGGTTTTCTTGATATAATTTTGCACCTTTATTTACAATTTCAAATGGAGGTTCAGGTACAATTTCATCATAAATAACATAAGCCATATTTTCTTGTTTTAAAGCATCTAATGCTTGATTCACTACTGGTGATTGAAGTAAGAAACGATCAATAGCAATTAAAGGTTTAGTATAGTTTGCTGTTTTTAATGTATCTAATAAATCGGAAGAAAAATCATATGAAACACAAACCTTTGCTTTTTGTTCTAACTTATAATTCATACTTCTTACTCCTATAAACCTAATTCTTTAGATGTTTTATCTGCTTTTTCACAGAATTCTTTTACTGCAGGAATGTTCTTTTCAATCACACCATCATTGAATTTAAATGAAGTTTTAGATAAAGAATCAACACCATAAGGTTTAATTGTTCTAATACATTCTTCTACATTATCAGGTCCTAAACCTCCAGCAATAATAACTGGAACATTAACAGCGTTTACGATTTGAACATCAATGTCCCAATCATGTGTTTTTCCACTTGCTCCAATTCCTGTATCTTTAGCAAGTCCTGTATCTGTTAATAAGAAATCACAATATTTAGCATATTCTTTAGCACGATCTACAGCACCAGGTCCATCTACTAAGATAGCTTGCATTAATTTAACACCAGGACATTCTTTATGAAGACGAGCAGCGAATGCTTGATCTGCTGTATAATCCATACCAGCGATATGTACGATATCAGGTTTAATTCTTTTAACAATGAAGAACATTTCTTCAACATCTTTATTAAGCATGATGGCTACAGTTTTAACACCTCTTGCTTTTGCTTCTCCATAGATTTTATCAACAACATCATAAGGAACACGATGTGCTGGAACTCCACCAGATTGCATAGGCACTAATCCAATATGATCAGCTCCTGCATCCATAACTTGTACTGCTTCGTTATAATTAACGATTGAATAAATTTGTTTTACTACCATTTTTACTTCTATTTCCCTTCTATTTTGCTTCTTCTACACGTTTTAATACTTCTTTAACATTTAATTCAGGTGATACAGCTAAAGGAGATTCAACATTAATACTTGCTGCTGCTTGAGTATAAAGACCAACTTCTTCTAAAGGAAGTTCTTCACCATGATTAAATCTTGCCCATACTAATGTAGCCATTGAACAATCACCTGCACCATTAGTACTTACAATCTTTTTAGCTAAAGGTTTAACAAGTGCTTCTTCTCCTTCTTTAGAACATAAAATACCATGTGATCCAAGAGAGATAAAGACATTTTTAACACCTTTATTATTTAATGCTATTGCTGCTTGACGAGCAGTTTCTTCATCAACAACTTTAATACCAGTTAAAAGTTCTGCTTCTAATTCATTTGGTTTTAAAGTATCAAGTTTATCTAATACATTTTCA
This sequence comes from Erysipelatoclostridium sp. AM42-17, assembly GCF_003480255.1. Taxonomy (GTDB): domain Bacteria; phylum Bacillota_I; class Bacilli_A; order Erysipelotrichales; family Coprobacillaceae; genus Faecalibacillus. Next base: position 73,100 of record NZ_QUIN01000007.1, read on the forward strand.
ATACGATCTACTTTAGCAACTGATACAGGATCAACAAAGATTGGACTTGTTACATTTTCACAAAGCCATTCGATTGATTCTTTAGATAAGTTACAATCTACAACAACAATTTTAGCTCCATTAATGAAGTCTAATCTTTTTGCTAAGAATTCAGGAGTAATATTTTCACAGATTTTCATATCATTAATACCTGTAACTAAATCTCCTTCATTATCATTTACATATAAGTAAATAGAACTTCTAGAATCTTTAATTTGTTCAGCATATTCTAAACTGATGTTATTTTTTTGACATTCCATTTGAGCAATTTTACCAAAGTTATCATCACCATATACTGTTACTAAATATGTTGGTGTATCTAATCTTGTTAAGTTTTGCGCGATGTTTTGTCCAACACCACCAATATTAATTGTTACTTCTCCAATGTTAGAATCTTTTTCACGATATACTTTACCAGATAATCCAGCGATATCGATGTTAAGTCCTCCAACTACAACTACATAATCTTTCATTTCTTTTCATCCTTTCGTTTGTTACGTTTTATTTCTTTCGACACTTAAATTATATGCGGTAAACGCTTCCAACGTAACAAATGTTTACAATCTGAACTTTTGTTTATTGATTTTTCTAACAAAAAGGCGTATTTTATAAACAAATAATAAAAAAATAAACGAAAGTTTAAAATATTTACTAACGCTTACAAGATGAAAGGATAAATAAAAATGACTGAACGTGAACTTGAAATATTAGAAATATTAAAAAATAATCCTCTTATTTCTCAAGATGAATTAGCTAGTCAACTGATGATCACTCGTTCTGGTGTTGCTGCTCATATTCATAACTTGATGAAAAAAGGATATATCAAAGGAAAAGGATATATTATTAATCAAGATAATTTTGTTTCTGTAATTGGGGGAAACAATTTAGATATTCTAGGAATTCCTAATGATCGTTTAATTACCAACAACTCTAACCCCGGTAAAATCTATTACTCTTTAGGAGGTGCTGGACGTAATATTGCCTTTGGACTTACAAAACTCAATGTCCAAAATTATTTTATCTCGGTATATGGAGATGATCTTAATGGTGAGAAGTTTATTCGTGATTGTAAAGATAACAATATGGATGTTTCTTGTTGTGAAAAGATGGATGGAGAACATACCTCTTCTTTTATGTATATTGATAATTCTCAAGGAATTAAAATTGTTGGTATTAATGATATGGAAATCTATAATCGAATGACACCCACTTTCTTATCTAAATATTTAGATAAAATCAATAGTTCTCAATATTGTGCATTAGATACTAATATACCCGAAGAAAGTTTTAATTATCTATATGAGCATGTTGAAGTTCCTATTATCATTAAAACAACTTCAATCAATAAAGATATTCGTATTCTACAAGAGAATATGCAAATTGATGTTTTAGTCACTACACCAAAAGAATTAGAAGCATTACTTAACTACTATGGTAAAAAATTTACTGATATTAAAAGTGCTATTCGTTTCTTGCTTACTAAAAATATTAGACATATCGCAGTTTATTCAGTTAATCAAGGTCTCTATTTTGAAAGTAAAGAACATAAACTCCATATTAAAAAGACTCTAACAGATATTTCTAACACTAATGGAGCAACAGCTATTTTAACCAGTGTGATTATTTGGGGGTTACAAAAACAATTATCTTGGCAAAAGATTATGCGCTATGGTTATACAGCTATTTCAATATGTGCTAAAAGTAAACAACCAATTAGTTATAAACTAAATGTTGAAAATTTAGTTGATGAAGAGCGCAAAATCTTTGAACCTGAGTATTAATTTTAAACAAATGTTTATTTTTTAATATTTTGTTTACTTTAATTATTTATCATTTTATATTGAAAGAGGGTGATATAATGATTGACACAATTCTTTTAGATATTGATGGAACAATGCTCGATAGCAAATCATGCCTTTTATCATGTTTAAAACTAGCATTAAAAAAAACTCTCGATATAGAAGTTCCTATAAGTACTCTTGAATCTACAATGGGAATGCATGAAAAAGAAGTCGCTGCCTTGTTTACTAAGCAGCCCATAAAACAACAAGAATTACAAGACAGTTGGACTTATTATGTTAAAAATAATCCCAATTTACCAAATCTATATCATGATGTACAGGATACACTCTTGTTTCTTAAATCCAAAAATATAAAATTAGGTATTGTTACATCAAAAACAAAAGAACATATGAAAAATGATTTTTATAAATTAAATATTAATCATTTATTTGATATCATTGTCACATCTGATGATATCACTCATCCAAAGCCCGATGGTGAACCCATTACCTATGCTTTAAATCAACTAAATAGTCAAAAAGAAAATTCTATTTATGTAGGTGATACTTATAGTGATTACCTATCAGCATGCCACGCTGGTGTTACATTCTACCTGGCATCATGGGACCTATCGGCTGATTCCTCTTTGGATAAAATAAAAAATAGATTAGTTCGTTTTGCTGATCTTAAGACACTTATTTAAAAGATAAAGGACTAAACTTCCCCAAGTTTAGTCCTTTATTTTATTAAGTATGGCATAGATATTGTAGCAAGTCCTAAAAAGGCAAAGAAGCCAAACATATCTGTACATGTTGTAACAAATACGCCACTTGCTAGTGCTGGATCAACCTTTAATTTATCTAAAATAACAGGTACAAAATAACCAGATAATGTCGCAATAATCATATTACTGATCATCGCTAAACCAGTTACAATACCAAACCATGGATTTCCAGCAAAAGCCCATGCTCCTAGACTGACCATAGCCCCTATAACAATACCATTTAAAATTCCTAGTCCAATTTCTTTAAATAAGATTTTTCTAGCATTTTCTTTATCGAGTTCTCCTAAAGATAAACCTCGAACAATAATTGTTAATGTTTGAGTTCCGGCATTACCACCCATTCCAGTAATAATCGGACTGATCGTCGCTAAAGCAACAACCTTAGCAATAGTTCCTTCAAATACATTAACAACACTTGAAGCCATGATGGCTGTAAATAAATTTACAATAAGCCATGGGATTCTATTTCTAAATGATTCATATAAAGTAGAGTCTAATCTTTCTTCAGAACCAACCCCACCTAATAAGTTCATATCTTCAGTAGTTTCTTCTTCGATGACATCCATAACATCATCAAAATCAATAACCCCTAATAAATGATTTTCTTCATCAACAACTGGCATTAAGATAAAACCATATTTACTAAAGGTTTTTGCTACTTCTTCTTGATCTTCATAATATAAAATAGATTTAACATTTTGATTTGTTATTTCCATCATTGGTGTATCAAAAGGACTTGTTACTAAATCTCTTAAAGATACAACTCCTTTTAATACATTATCTTGATCAACAACATATAAATAATAACGTGCATCTTCTTCTGTGTTTTGTTGTAAAAAAAGTAAAGTATCTTTAACTGTATTTTTAGCACGAATATCTATATATTCTGTTGTCATGATCCCCCCTGCAGTTTCAGGATCATATTGTAGTAATTGTTCTACGTCTTCCTTATCATCTTGAGCTAATAATTTAAGAATTTCTTCTTTTTTATCATCTTCTAAGGCACCAATTAAATCGGTAATAACGTCATTACTGACTTCATTTAAAATTTGTTTTTGTTTGTATTTAGAAAATAAATTTAACCATTCATAAATAGTTTCTTCATCATCTTCTTCATCTAAAATATCCCCAATAACTTCATTAGGTAAATGTTCTAGAATTTCTTTTGTTGATTCTTCATCATCATGTAAGATATCCAAAATATCAGCAGGATGGACACTTTCCATAACTTCTTTAAGAATTTCAACATTTCCATGAAGAATTAAATTCTTTAATTCTTCTGATGTCATTTTCTTTGTCATATTTTCCTCCTTTTAAAGAGGATTATTTACCGAGGGTGGCAAATGATCCTCGTGATTATCATCATTTCCACCGGGTATCGGGTCGATTATCATTTTACCACCTCCTAACCTCATTTATTTTAACACAAAGTTTTATCTTTTAAAGTAAAAAGTATGTTAATATTTTTATATATACTAAAGGAGGAATAAAAAATGTATCAATTTATTGAGTATCCTAAATGTTCAACATGTAAAAAAGCAAAAAAATACCTACAGGAGCATCAAATTTCATTTCATGATCGTCATATTGTAGAAGAAAAATTAAATAAAGAAGAAATGAAGGCTCTCTATTTAAAAAGTGGTTTACCACTAAAAAGATTCTTTAATACTTCAGGTATGAAATATCGAGAATTAAATTTAAAAGATAAATTACCAAATATGAGCGAAGAACAACAATTAGAACTTTTAGCTAGTGATGGTATGTTAATCAAAAGACCTATTTTAGAAACCGATGATCATGTCCTTGTTGGCTTTAAAGAAACAGAATATGAAAAATTAGGTAAATAAAATGCCAGCCGGATACACACATTATCAATTTGGTCAAGATTTGCTTTGCCAAATGCAAAATCAAGAATTAAAAGAAATGATTTTAAAACATATAGACTTATTTAATATTGGTCTTCATGGACCAGATATTTTCTTTTATCATCGTCCTTATTATTTCAAAGATAAGTTAAATAGATATGGCAATAACATGCACCACACTATGGCTGCTCCTTTTTTTAATCAAGCAAGACAACATATAGAAAACGAAGATCAGTTAGTCTATATTTTAGGATTTATCTGTCATTATTTATTAGATAGTCGTTTACATGGCTATATTCAAGAAATCATCAATACAAAGCATATAAGTCACTTTGAAATAGAGTCACAATATGATGCAAGATTTATGATTAAAAATCATTTAAAACCTACTCATACTTTATTGTATCGTCATATTGTTGTAAATGAATATACAGTCTCTCATATTCAACACTTCTTTCCTCAATTTTCATATCTAGAAATCGAAGAAATACTTCGTAGTATGCATACTTACGATCATCTCTTATTAGCACCCAACATATTAAAAAGAGGAATCCTTTATTTAGGATTCCAACTTACAGGTCATTTTAAAGACTTACAAGGTCTAGTCATGAATTATAAAACAAATCATTATCTTGATCATGAATTAGATCATTTAGATATTTTATATCAACAAACACTAAATGAAACTGAAAAAATATTACTTGATTACTTTCATCATCAACCACTATCATCTCGTTTTCATCATGATTATGAATCAATGAAAACCTTATAGAAGTTTATTCGGTATATTAAAATATCTGTAGCTTAGAGGTCCGCTTTAAAATATCGTGGGGAGGAACCTATAAAATATCTAGGGGATGTAAATACA
>NZ_QUIN01000008.1 GCF_003480255.1 Erysipelatoclostridium sp. AM42-17
AAGGATAAAGTGATATTTATGTACTGGCAAGGTACGTTTATATCATACAAGAAAAATATATGATTAAACATATGGTAATGTGGAATCTTCAAGAAGGTAAAACTGTTGAAGACGCTAAAATGGTTAAAAGTAAATTAGAAGGTTTAAAAAATGAAATTGATTTTTTAAAGGAGATACATGTTTATTTAAACTATTTAACTTCTAGTGATCGACAAATCGTTTTAGAATGCTTATTTGAAACAGAAGATGATTTAAAAGCTTATCAGGTTCATCCTAAACATGTGGCGGTAAGTAATTTTGTAAAAAGCGTGACAAACGATCGTGTATGTATTGATTATCAAATGTAAGGATGAAATAAATGAGTGAATTAGAAGATTATTATGGTAAGTTTTGTGAAGAAAAAAGATTAACAAGAAGGCATGGTCAAGTTGAATATTTGACATCTATGCATTTTATTCATCATTATTTACATGACAAAAAAGCACGTATTTTAGATATTGGTGCGGGTACGGGACGTTATAGTGTGGCACTCGCTAATGAAGGTTACCAAGTTGATGCCATTGAACTTGTTAAATATAATTTAGGAGTCCTTAAAGCAAAAAAAAGTAGTGTGAAAGCATATCAAGGGACAGCATTAGATTTATCTCGTTATCAAGATGAAACTTTTGATATGACACTCCTCTTTGGACCGATGTATCATTTATATTCTTTTGAAGATAAGGTTAAGGCTTTAAGTGAAGCTAAACGTGTAACGAAGATGGGTGGCATGATTTTGGTTGCTTATTGTATGAATGATTATAGTATTATTATTCATGGATTTAGAGATGGTTACATAAGGGAAGCCATTAAACAAGGAAAGATCACGGATGATTTTCATACAGTATCTCATCCTAAAGATTTATATGATTATGTAAGAGTTGAAGATATTGATCGTTTTAATCAAGCAGCAGGATTAAAACGAATTGAGATTATTGCTGCAGATGGACCGGCTAATTATATGCGACATACTTTAAAAGAGATGGATGATGAAACTTTTGATTTATTTATGAAATATCATTTATCTACATGTCAAAGAAAAGATATGTTAGGAAGTAGTGGACATACATTAGATATATTAATAAAAGAATAGAGGGATAAGAAAATGAAAGTAAAAGTACATAATGAAATTAAAGATGTAACTCGTGAAGAAATGGAAGAAGAAGTTGTTCGTTATTATGATGCTACTGGAGCTAAACATTTCTATATGGAAGTAGAAGAAATGGATGATGATGAATTAAAAGCATTATATGAAAATTCATATGCTAGTGAAGAATAAAAGAACCAATGATGGTTCTTTTATGGTTTTATTTAACTGAAAAAGTTATTTCATTAAAAGGACTGTGATATTCAATGGTTGAACTTTGTTTATCAACAAAACAAGTAATTTTAAAAATAAAATCATAGTCATAGCACAATTCTAAAAGAGAGTTGAATTCTTGATAGTTTATTGAAAAAGGAATATAGTCATCACTTTGTATGCTGTAATTTACTTGTAAAGTGGCTTTATTTTGATATATTTGCCAATCAATGAGTGTTTCAGGAATACCCCAATTAATTAATATAAAGGAAATAGGATCGATGATATCCTCTTCAAATTGTGCTTTTGATGTTAAAATCAATGAAATTGAATAACTTTCCATATTTTCACCTCTTATTTATTATAATAAGGTAATAATAGATTAACATGGGTGAAATATGTGAAATTTTAGAAGGAGAAAATTATGTTAAAAGCTGTAATCTTTGATATGGATGGATTAATGATAGATAGTGAAAGGGTAACATATGAAGGCTATGTAAAAGAATGTGGTAAACGTGGATATACTATGGATTTAGCATTTTATCGTCAGGTTTTAGGATTGCCGTTAAAACCGGTATATCAAATGTTTTATAATCATTTTGGAAATGATTTTCCAATGGATGAAATTATTAAAGATGTTCATCAATATATGGCTGATTTATTTAAAGAAAAAGGAGTGCCTATTAAAAAAGGGTTAGTTGAATTGTTAGAGTATTTAAAAGAACATGGATATAAAACAATGATAGCTACTTCAAGTAATCGTGATCGAGTTGATGTGATTTTAAAAGATAGTGGCATTGAAAAATATTTTGATGACTCGATTTGTGGTGATGAAATAGCAAAAGGGAAACCTCATCCAGATGTCTTTTTAAAAGCATGTGAAAAATTAGGGGTTTTACCTGAAGAAGCACTTGTTTTAGAAGATAGTGAAGCAGGTATTCAAGCAGCGTATGATGGACATATAAAGGTCATTTGTGTGCCTGATATGAAATATCCTCGTCAAGAATACCAAGAGAAAACTTATGCTATTGTTGATTCATTAGAAGATGTAACACAAATTATTAAAACTCAAAAATTATAAACAGTTAAAAATTTAACTGTTTTTTTATTTATTGGTTGACATTGTATGCTAACTGTGGTAATTTATATACCATAGTAATCCTACTAGAAAAGTATGGAATAACAAAGAAAGGGGATATGCAAAATGTTATCAGTTACTTCAAGAACAATGTGCATGTGCAGCTGTATACAAAAGTATAGAGTACATTTTCGCGTATGCAAATATTCTTAATACTATAAAGTGAATTTATGGTGGAATGTTTCATAGCATTCCACTTTTTATTTAGGGGGAAAATTATGAAAGACTTACAAGAACATTTAGAAAATGAATTTAAATGGTTTCATAGTCATCCTGAACTTTCTTATCAGGAATATGAAACAACAAAAAGATTAAAAGAATTGCTTACTCATCATGGTATTGAAGTTTTAGATTTACCATTAGAAACAGGTTTAGTAGCAATCATCAGGGGTAAAAAAGAAGGGAGTACAATTGCTCTTAGAAGTGATATAGATGCCTTGCCAGTAAATGAAGAAACTGATCTTGAATGGAAATCTCTTCATGAAGGAAAGATGCATGCATGTGGACATGATTTTCATTTAACAACAATTTATGGTGTTGCTTTATTGTTAAATGAAAAAAAGGATCAATTAGCAGGAAATGTTAAATTGATTTTTCAGCCAGCTGAAGAATCATCATTAGGGGCTTTAAAAATTATTGAAACTGGTGTTTTAGATGATGTAGATGCTATTTTTGGACTTCATAGTTCATCAGAATTTGAAGTAGGAACAATAGGAATTAAATCAGGTGCCGTGTCTGCGGCTGTAGATCGCTTTGAAATCAAATTAAGAGGCTTTGGAACTCATGCAGCACATCCTCAAGCAGGCAAAGATCCTATTGTTGCTATTGGGGCGTTAATTCAATCGTTACAAACGATTGTTTCTCGTAATATTGATCCTTTTACAAGTGGATTATTAAGTATCACTCATGTAGAAGCAGGAAATACTTGGAATGTTATTCCTGAAACGGGATTAATTGAAGGAACAGTAAGAACATTATTAAAAGAAGATCGTATTTTATTTGAAAAGAGAATTAAAGAAATAACAAAGGGAATTGCATTAGCTTATGATGTTGAGGCTTATGTTAATTGGATTGCTGGTCCACCAGCAACATTAAATGATCAATACTGGAGTGATTTTGCTTATAATGTTGCAAAAAAGGAACATATTCCTGTAGAAACACCAGAATCAACACTTGGAGGAGAAGACTTTGCTTTTTACTTAGAAAAGATAAAGGGAACCTTTATTAAGATTGGTACAGGGAAAACATATCCTAACCATCATCCTAAATTTAAAGTTGATCCTCAAGCATTATCCAAGGCAGCAACCTATTTAAGTCAATTAGCAGTTGCTGTATTAAATCAATTAAAATAAGGGGAACAGCAATGATTAAAATAGAACATGTAGATAAAAAGTTTCATACAAAAGGTGGTATTGTTCATGCTTTAAAAGATGTTTCTTTAAATATTGAAGCAGGAGATATTTATGGTGTTATTGGTTATTCAGGGGCTGGTAAATCAACATTAATTAGAATGGTAAATTTACTTGAACAGCCAGATCAAGGACATGTTTATATTAATGGTAAAGATATTGTGAACTTAAAAGATAAAGAATTGAATGTGATACGTAAAGATATAGGTATGGTATTTCAACAGTTTAATTTATTAGATTCACAAACTGTTTATCAAAATATGGCTTTACCACTTATCTTATTAAAAAAAGATAAGACTTTTATTGAAGAAAGAGTGAATGAATTATTATCTTTTGTAGAATTATCAGATAAAAAAGATGTTTATGTCTCACAGTTATCTGGTGGTCAAAAACAAAGAATAGGGATTGCTAGAGCACTAGCAACACATCCTAAAATCTTATTGTGTGATGAAGCAACAAGTGCTTTAGATCCACAAACAACAGAATCAATTCTTTTGTTATTAAAAAAGATTAATCAAGAATTAGGAGTCACAATTTTATTGATTACGCATGAAATGAATGTTATTAAAAAGATTTGTAATAAAGTGGCTGTTATGAAATCAGGGGAGATTGTAGAACAAGGATTAACATTGGATGTTTTTTCACATCCTCATCAAGAAATGACAAAACGTTTTGTTGCTACGGTTATTAATGATACAATTCCTTCTTCACTAGTTGAAGAATTGGATACAACCTATCCAATTCTCAAATTAACTTTCTTAGGTGAAAATACAAAAGAAGATATTATTAGTGAAATTAATCAACAATTTGATATCAAAACATCTATTTTATTTGCATCAGTGAATGAAATAAAAGATGAGATATTAGGTATTCTAACCATTCAAATTAAGGGAGAAGAAGCACAAATCAATAAAGCTATTGATTATATGAAAGATAATCATGTAGAAATAGAAAGAGTGGTGTTAAATCATGATTGAGAGTTTTTTAAATATACCAATAGATAAATTAATTGAATCAGCAGGGCAAACACTGTATATGCTTTCAATATCATTAATATTTGGTGCTATTGTAGGTATTCCTCTAGGATTAATTCTTGTTTTAACAAGAAATGATGGAATTAAACCTAATCGACCTGTTTATCTTGTTATTACAGGATTAGTCAACATTGTAAGATCAGTACCATTTATTATCTTACTTGTCTTTATTGCTCCATTTACAAAAGCATTAGTAGGAACCAGAATAGGAACAAAAGCAGCTTTAGTACCACTTGTTTTTTATATTGCACCATATCTTGCTAGATTAGTGGAAAGTTCTTTGTTAGAAGTCAAACCGGGTATTTTAGAAGCAGCTAAAGCCATGGGAGCCAGTACTTTTCAAATTATTCGCTACTTTTTGTTACTAGAAGCAAAGGCTTCGATTATCCTTGCACTGACAACAGGAACAATTGGTTTATTAGGAGCAACAGCTATGGCTGGAACAATTGGTGGAGGAGGAGTTGGTGATTTAGCACTAACTTATGGTTATCAAAGATTTAATAATAATCTTATGATTGTTACAGTTATTATCTTAATATTGTTTGTTCAATTAATTCAAACAATAGGAAATCACATATCAAAAAAAATAAGAACACATGAATAAAGGGGAAGAAAAATGAAAAAGTTATTAAGTTTAGTTTTAGTGGGGTTATTAATTTTAACAGGATGCCAAAGTTCATCAAAGTCAAATGATGATCAAAAAACAATCACTTACGGAAAGGCTGCAGGACCTTATACAGTATTATTTGAAGATGCCATTATTCCAATCTTGAAAAAAGAGGGATATAAATTTAAATGTGTAGAATTTTCAGATTTATTACAAAATGATACAGCTTTAAATGATGGTGACATTGATGTCAATGTTGAACAACATACAGCTTATATGAAAAACTTTAATAAGGAACAAGATGGAGATTTAGTTGCTTTAACAGCAATTCCAACAGTTCCTGCAGGAATTTTTTCAAATACTCATAAAAGTTTAGATGAATTACAAAAAGGAGCTAAAATTGCTGTTCCTAATGATGCAGCGAATACATCAAGAGCATATGTTTTATTACAAAAAGCAGGATGGATTGAATTAAATAAAAAAGCTAATCTTTCAACAGTAACACAAGATGATATTGTTAAAAATCCATATAATTTACAATTTACAGAAATGGATTCTACAATTATTCCACGTTCTTTAGATGAATTTGATTATGCAGTTATTACAGGAAGTATAGTTTATAGTGCAGGAATTGACGCATCATCTGCTTTATTACAAGAAGATGTATTAGATCATTTATTATTACAAGTTGTTGTTAAAAAAGAAAATAAAAATAAAAAATGGGCTAAGGCTATTGTTAAAGCTTATCATTCTAAAGAATTCAAAGAATATTTAGATAAAAACAATAAAGGATTATGGTATGTACCAGAATATAAATAGAAGGAGATAATTATGACTTTGGAAATTGAAACACGATGTATTCACTCATTAAACCATGATGAAAAACAGCACCCTTATGGTGCTTTTTCCATCCCTATATATCAAACAGCAATCTTTAGCCATCCAGGAATCGGAGAAAGTCAAGGCTACAATTATACAAGAGAAAGCAATCCTACAAGGGCTTATCTAGAAGAAATTATTTCTTCATTAGAAGGAGCCGTTGATACGGTTGCCTGTTCTAGCGGTATGGCAGCGATTACTATTGTTAGTGAACTGTTTAAAAGTGATGATCATATTATTTGTGGCAGTGATCTTTATGGAGGATCAACAAGACTTTTTAAATTACAAGAAAAAAAAGGATTACATTTTTCATATGTTGATACAACAAATTTAGATACCATCAAACAAGCCATCACAAAACAGACAAAAGCTATCTTTATAGAAACACCAAGTAATCCAACTATGCAAATTAGTGATATTCAAGCTATAAGTCAATTATGTAAAGAATATCATTTATTACTTATTGTTGATAATACCTTTTTATCTCCTTATTTTCAAAATCCTTTAAAATTGGGAGCTGATATTGTTGTCCATAGTGCGACTAAATTTTTAAGTGGACACAATGATGTTATTGCCGGAACGGTTTCTACTCACAATGAACAATTAGCCCAAGAGATAAGAAATATTGCTAAAACAGTAGGAAATACTTTAGCACCAATAGATTGTTATTTACTTACAAGAGGAATTAAAACACTCGCTATTAGACAAGAAAGACAACAAGAAAATGCAATTCAATTAGCCAAATGGCTTAAGAAAAATCCTTTAGTAAAAGATGTTTACTATCCAGGATTAAGCGACCATCCAGGTTATGATATTCAAGTTAAACAAGCAAGAGGATTTGGTAGTATGATTTCTTTTAGGGTTGTTGATAAAGAAGTAGCAAAAAGAGTTTTAACACATGTTAAAGTGATTACTTATGCTGAAAGTTTAGGGGGAGTGGAATCGTTGATCACTTATCCAATGGTCCAAACTCATAGTGATGTTGATGAAAAGACAAGAAATGAATTAGGAATAACAGATGATTTTTTACGTCTTTCAGTGGGAATTGAAAACATTAAGGATTTAATACAAGATTTAAGTGAGGCTTTTAAAAATGAGTAAAATATATGATTTTAATCAAGTTATCTCTCGTCAACATACCCATTCATTAAAATATGATTTTGCTAGTGAAAGAAATCATCCTCAAGATGCTTTACCTTTATGGGTCGCTGATATGGATTTTCCAGTAGCAGATGAAATCAAAGAAGCTTTACAAACTACAGTGAATCATGGCATTTATGGTTATAGTGAAAGTAAAGGGGATTATTATCAAGCAGTGATAAATTGGTATCAACAACATTTTGACTATCACATAGATTCATCATGGATTATTAAAACACCAGGTGTTGTATTTGCTTTAGCACATGCAATAAAAGCCTTGACTCAAGAAGGAGATGCCGTTTTAATACAGACACCTGTTTATTATCCTTTTAAAGAAGTTGTCGAAGATAATCATCGTCAATTAATCACAAATTCACTTGTTTTAAAAGACGGTAAATATCATATAGATTTTGAAGATTTTGAAAATAAAATCAAACAACATCATGTCAAATTATTTCTATTGTGTTCGCCACATAATCCGGTAGGTCGAGTATGGACGAAAGAAGAATTAGAAACAATAAGTCAAATATGTTTAGAAAATCATGTCTATATTGTAAGCGATGAAATACATAGTGATTTTGTTCATCCTCATAATCATCATTATATGCTTGCTTCATTATCTCCAGCGTTACAAGAAATAACGATTACATGTACAGCACCAACAAAAACTTTTAACTTAGCAGGTTTACAAATTTCTAATATTATTATTCCTAATGAAACAATAAGAAATAAATTTAAACGACAAATAGATGCCAGTGGCTATAGTCAGTGTAATATGTTTGGTTTAGTGGCATGTCAAGTAGCATATGAAAAGGGAAATGATTGGTTAAAACAAGTTAAAGATTATTTGTATCAAAATATTTTATATGTTGATCAATTTTTAAAAGAAAATTTGCCACAAGTTCATCTCATTTTTCCGGAAGGAACATACTTATTATGGCTTGATTTTAGAGAACTTCATTTATCAAATGAACAGTTAGAAGATTTAATTGTGAATAAAGCTAAATTATGGCTAGATAGTGGTAGTATGTTTGGTAAAGATGGAGAAGGTTTTCAAAGAATTAATGTTGCGTGTCCTCGTAGCATACTAAAACAAGCCTTGTTTCAATTACAAAGTGCAATAAATCAATAAGATTAAGAGATTTGAAAGATATTTTTCTCAAATCTCTTTTATTTTTTTACAGTTTAGAAAAATATTTTTCAACCATGCCTTGCATTAAAAAATCATTTTTTGTTTGTGCTAGAGTAAAGATAGTCAAGGAGGTATGAAAAATGAAAATATTATTAGTATGTAATGCAGGTATGTCAACAAGTATGTTGGTCGCAAGAATGGAAAAAGCAGCTCAAAGTAAAGGAGTAGATGTAGAGATACAAGCAAAACCTATTACTGAGGCAGAAAAAGAAATTGATGATTGGGATATTGTCATGTTAGGACCCCAAGTAAGACATTGTTTAAATCAATTAAAGAAGTTAACTCAAAAGACACCAGTAGTTGTTATTGAAATGCGTGATTATGGTTTAATGAATGGGGAAAATGTTCTCAATAGTGCACTCGATATCTTAAATCAATCATGTTAGAATGATCATGTGAGGTGAAAAGTATGTTATGTGATTATCATGTTCATAGTCATTTTAGTGATGACAGTGATTATTTAATGGAGGATGTTGTTAAAGATGCTATTAAGATGAAAATGCAGGAATTATGTTTTACTGATCATGTTGATTATGGTATTAAATATGATGTCAATCAGTTATCTAAAGAAGAAATGGAAAGAATATCGAAAGAAAGAGGCTTATTGCTTTTAAACGTCGATTATGATCACTATTTTAAAGAATTAGCACGTTTACAACAAAAATATCCACAAATCACAATCAAAAGAGGATTAGAATTTGGTATTCAAACACATACTATTCCTCAATATCAAAAATTAATATAAAAGTATGATTTGGATTTTGTAATTTTGTCTTGTCATCAAGTAGATAATTTAGAATTTTGGACTCAAGATTTTCAAAAAGGAAAAACACAACAAGAATACAATGAACGTTATTATCAAGAAATTCTAGATGTTATTGAGCAGTTTAAAGATTATCAGGTATTGGGTCATTTGGATTTAATTAAAAGGTATGATCAAGCAGGAATTTATCCTTTTGAAAAGATAAAAGACATTGTATCTAAGATTTTAAAACAAGTGATTCGTGACGGTAAAGGAATAGAAGTTAATACTTCAAGTCATCGATATGGTCTTGATGACTTAATGCCTTCTCGAGATATTTTAAAGCACTATTATCAATTAGGAGGAACAATCATTACAATTGGTAGTGATAGTCATCAACCTGATCATTTAGGTGCTTATATTAAGGAAACAAGAAAAGAATTAAAAGAGATTGGATTTAAATGTTATTGTACTTTTGATCATAAAAAACCTATCTATCATCCACTTTAAAAGGGTTGCATCAGCAACCCTTAATCTATGTAATTTTTAATTTTATATGCTAAATTTTTTTCATAATCCCGATTAAAATAACAAGCGTAAAGACAGTCTAATAAATATTGCAAAGAAATGCGAGATGAAAAAGAAGCAATCTTTTCTTCTGAATCTTCATATGATGAAAAGAATAAATTATAGTCTACATATTGGGCGATAGGTAAATCAATAGTAGAAGAGATGAGAACAGTACGAATACCCTTTTCTTTTAAATCTTTTGCTATTTCTAAAATGTTTTCAGTTTTAGCAGCATAGGTAATGATAATGACAAGATCATTTTTATTACATAATTGGCTGTGCCAATGACGATAATAATGCTCTTTTATAACATCTACTTTGACACCTATTTCTAACATATTCTGTTGAAATGATTCAGCCATAAAATAGTTTCCTACAGACGGGAAAAGATAAATATTTTGTGCGTTATATAAGGCTTGGACAACTTTTAAAAAGATATCTAAATCAATGAGATTAAAAGTAGATTTAAGTGTTTGGTCATACAAAGATAACATTTGTTCCATGATTTGATGATGACTATCTAATTTTGTAAAAGGATAGTTATAATCAATGCTAGAATCATTCTTTTTCTCGTTTTGTAAAGATAATGAAACTTGAAGTTTTAATTGATTAAGACCTGATAAATCAAGTTTTTCAATAACACGATAAATAGTAGAAGTAGAAACATAACTACTTTTAGATAATTGATTAATATTAAGTTGAATGACATCATAAGGATGGTCTAGAATAAATTGGGCAAAGATTTGTTCACTTTCAGTGAATTCAGATATACATTTAATTTTAGTAAATAGATTCATATTTTAACGACCACCTTATCTTTTTTGATTATTTCTTGGAGATTTTTATTTGTTGCTACAAAGCGAAAGACTGTAAATTCTACAGGAAGGGAAGTGTTATTTTCAAATGTGTGAATACTGTTTTCTACACACACGATTTCTTGTGGATTGAGAAGACGCTTTTTAGGTATATTATTTTCTAGATAATGACAAAGTAAGGTTCCTTTATTGACAACAATAATTTCTTTGATTTTTTGATGATAATGCCATTCTTGTAAAGTATGAGGTTGAATGATATTTTGATGAATTTCAAATTCATCAAAAAGGTAGTAATCTACACTGGTACCATTGTCTTTATCAACATGGATGGCATCTTTTTTAGTTTTAAAAATAATTTGGCTCATATCTTGTCTCCTTTTACTTTATTATATCATGAATTAATTCATACTTAATAGGCATAGTTCATTATAAAATATAAGTATTAGACATTAAATATAAATATTTTAAAATAATGATAGGGGGGATGAAAGTGAAAAAGGGAATAACAATTCTTATTGCAATATTCATGATACTAGGATGTAGTGCTTGTAAGCAAAAAACAAAAGAAAAGAAAAAGACATCAAATGTAACTCAAAGTGATTTGAAAACAGCAAATTCTGATAGTTTAATTGTTTATTTTTCATGGTCAGGGCATACACGAGATCTTGCAAAAATGATTCAAAAAGAAACGAAGGGGGATTTGTTTGAAATTGTACCTGTAAAAGCATACAGTGATGATTATGATACAGTTGTTGATCAGGCTAAGCAAGAACAAAAAGATAAGGCTAGACCCCAAATAGCTTATCATATTGATCATCTTGATAAATATCAAACAATATATGTTGGTTATCCTAAAATGGAGTACAGTTTATAGTAGTGTATAGCGTGTACCAAGTTATAATTATGGGGTTGAAAATAACAGTATACACAGATAATGTGGAAAAATGTGTATGACGTTTATATAGAAAATAACATTGAAAAAGAAATTCAAGAATGGGTAAATTCATTAAATTTAAAATAGAATAATAATTACATGAGTGACAGAAGATAAGAATCTGAATTCCCTGTCACTTTTATATTATTTGATAAGAAAAAAGAACTGGTTTATATCCGATAAGAATATAGACTGGTTCTTATTTTTTATATGCTATTATATACACAGGGAGTCGGGGAATGTCGAACTATAGCAAGCCGGAAAAGAAAGCATTGATATCGGTATGAAAGAGTTTTGCAAGTGCAACTAATTCAGATGCCTTAATGTTCATGCGATTTGTTTCCAGTTTGGCATAGGTACTTTTGGTGATGGAGATACCCATAAGATTTAATTTTGCAACTACTTGGTCTTGAGTCATATTGTTTTTATATCGAATTGCTTGGATATTTTTACCAATATCCATATCTGGTCTAATCTTTTGCATAATGATGAACTCCCCTTATAAAATAAAAAGTTTCGTAATACAGAAACATATATATTGATTCTAAAGAATTTAAATTTTATAATGTTTCGTAATAAGGAATTATTTTTAACAGGAAGAGGTAAAAGTATAATGGATGTGGAGATGGAAAAGAGAAAATTTTTAAATCTATGTGGCAAAAGAGATCGAGCATTATTGTCAGATGAAAAAAGAATGACATTGGGGGATATGGAACGATTGACATATCTGACAGAATTTTTTGAACTGGAGAACTATGGAATCGCCTTATGGAAAGAATTTGGTGATGATGTAAAAGAGCCATTTGAAGCGATGATGAAAATGTTAGATGAGCCGGAGTGCATAGAAGATCGATGGCTTGATGACGAAGCAAAAGGGGAAAAGTGGTTGTTAGAATTTCAGGAACTGGCATTAACGGAAGAATACAGGGAATGGATTCGAAATTATATTGATAAAAAATATGAAGAAAGAGGATTACCATATCCGACAGGAGCAGACTTCGATTAAGAGGTCTGCTTTTTTCTGGTCTTTTGGGAGGTGATAAGAGGTGGAAGTAAGTATTTATGAACTCTTGGCGGCAGCAAGAGAATCGGCTAAATCCGATTATATAAAAGGGGACAGCATTTTGTGTGAGAAGAGATTTCATCCAGATACCCATTACATGGTGGAAATGGAGCTGCTAGAAAATGATAACAGACTGGGAGAAAAGGGGAATTACATACGGAAGTTTCTGACAGAACCGGAGTATCTTCCCATTTTACAAAAGCAGGAAAAACATCTCATAAAAATAAAAAGACAGGCGATTGTTCAAAAAGAAAACTTGCGATATATCCCTCCCCCCGGACAGGCTGGACCGCCGCCGGGAGAGGGATATTTTATAACCGGCTGGGAAGGAACAGTAGTGTTCCTCTGGCGATAGTGGTATAAAAAAGCCAGATTTTCCGCAGGTTTTGGGACGCTGGAACATAGAAAAGTGTTCACGAATGGCACTTTTGCAACAATCCGTTGCAGCAGTGAAAGCATTTTTGACCTTACGTTAAACAGAAAAATGAAAGGGTGTGATTGTGATAATCATAGGAATTGATCATGGCTATTATGCAATAAAAACAAGACAAGTGTCTTTCCCAAGTGGAATTATTAGGTATGATTACGAGCCGTATACCATGCAGAATGTTCTGCAGTATCAGGGAAAGTATTACGTCTGTGGTACAGGGAGACAGACACTGGTAAAAAATAAAACGTCCAATGATAATTATTATCTGCTGACGTTGGCAGCCATTGCAGAAGAAATCAAGCATCGGAAAGCGGAACGAAAGACAGAGGTAATTCTGGCTGTCGGACTTCCGCTTTCAAGTTTTGGAAGAGAGAAACAGGGATTCAGGGAGTATCTGTTGCGGAAAGAGCAGCCAGTGCGATTTTTATATGAAAGTGAGTTATATGAGATAACAATAAAAGATGTGAAACTGTTCCCACAGGGATACTCTGCGCTTGCTCTGCATCCAGAGTATCTGAAGAATGAACCGTCTGTTCTGCTTGTTGATATTGGCGGCTGGACCGTTGACCTTATGAGGCTGGACAATGCTGTTCCGAATGCAGCAACGTGCAGGAGTCTGGAGCTTGGAGTGATCCGATGCATTGATGAAACAGCAGAGCAAGTGCGTAGAAATACCGGACTGTCTGTGACAGAAACTCAGATTGAGCGTGTGCTTCGAGGGGAATCTTGCAGTATGGCAGAAGAGGCCAGACGGATCATACAGGAGAACGGACGTAGATATATAGAAAGAATACTGTCTGCGGTAACAGAAGCTGGATTTGATCTCCGGGCAGTACCAACCGTATTTATGGGTGGAGGCTCTGCAATTTTAAAACGCCACGTGACCGCACAGGACGCGATTTGCCGCCCTGTTTTTATAGAGGACGTCCATGCCAACGCAACAGGGTATGAACGGATTGTACAGCAGATGTGGGCGAGATGACACGCCCTGTGTATTCGTTCCGCCCGAATCTGAAAAAACCAGAACACCAAAGGGCATGGGAGAAATTTCAAAGTGTTCCAGAAGGGCAGAAAAGCCAGTATCTGGTTCAGGCAATTCTGGAAAAAGAGGATCGGAAATGGATGGAAGAAGTCATTCAAAAGACGATAAAAGAAAGTGTTCGGGAATTAGGAATATGTGGCACTACGGAACAATTGAAAACGAAACCATCATCGGAAGAAATACCAGATCAGATGATGGATTTTCTATCTCAAATGGAAAATTTGTAAAGGGGGTGAGGCCTATGATTGCACGATACATACATTGTTGGATCTGCTAGGGGTAAGGCAAGAAATGCATCGATATCTTTGGTGGGTATTGTGAATAGCTTTCCATGCGGCTTTGGAGTATGTTGTGTGTAGCAAAAGTGAAAGGAGAAAGGTTATGGCAGAGATGAAAAATATCTGCGGAAAGATCCCGATGGACTTACATGAGAAAGTAAGAGAAGAGATTGAACTCACAGAAAGCAGCACACAAAAATTTTTACAACAGGTCATTGAAGAACATTTCAACAGAGTGGAAGGAAAAGGAGAAATAAGCATGGGAGCAGTAAGAACAGTAGCAGTACAGGTATCAGAGGAATTATTCCAGAGATTAAAAGTAGTCATCGGAAAGAAACACATGAAACAGAAAGACTTCTTAATTCAGATTATAGAAGAAGCACTGGAAAAGGTAGAGGTCGAATGGCAAAGCAAAGAGCAGCCTGAAGAATCCGAACAGACAACTGGAGAATTGGGAACAGAAGAAACTCAACCGGAAGAAAGAACTGAGCCGGAAAGGGAAAGTGAACCAGAAGAGGAAGCCGAACCGGATGGAGAAAGTGAACCGAAAGAGGAAAACAAACCAGAAGGGGAAAGTGAACCGGAAGAGGAAACTGAACCAGAAGGAGAGACTGATCCGGAAGAATCCAAAGCAGAAGAACCAACAGAATGGTAACCAATTGATACAGAATAACGAAGGGCGGTATGAGAGATCATGCCGCCTGTTTTTATCAGCAAAAAGGAGGTTGATAGCCGCAACCATTCAATTTTTTGATCTCTTTAGCGGAATCGGGGGATTTCGTGAAGGCTTAAGACGGGCAGGAAACTTTGTCTGTGTCGGACATTGCGAGGTGGATACTTATGCGGATAAGAACTACCGATTGCTGTTTGATACGGAAGGGGAGTGGTATTGTAATGACGCAAGAACAATCGAACCAGAACGAATGCCAGATTTTGATTTACTCTGTGCAGGATTTCCTTGCCAGGCATTCTCTATCGCCGGAAAGCGAGAAGGATTTGCAGATGCAAGAGGAACTCTCTTTTTTGAAATTGCCCGGATTCTTGAAGCTAAAAGACCCTCGTATTTTATCCTTGAAAATGTTCCCGGTTTGTTATCGCATGACAAAGGCCGGACGTTTTGCACCATCCTCAGTACGCTTTCTGAACTGGGGTACCATGTCGAATGGAAAGTGCTTAACAGCAAGGATTTCGGAGTCCCCCAAGCAAGAAAACGGGTGTATATTGTCGGATATTTTGATTTCCGATGTGCCGGAAAAGTATTACCTGAACCAGAAACAAATGGAGCAGCTCTTGTTCAAGTCCGGGCAGGAAGTCAGGGGAAAAGAGTCTACAGTCCCAAAGGACTAAGCTGTACCCTGACATCACAGGCAGGTGGAATGGGCGGCAAGACAGGATTATATGATGTAGGTGTTCCAATCAAAGAGAATACAAAGCTCGGCTACAAACTTGCAAGAGAAGGGGACAGCATCGATCTGGGTTATGCGAATCTCAACAGCAGGAGAGGAAGAGTCGGACACCAGATCGCACATACCCTGACAACAGGTGTTCAACAGGGAACGCTGCACTTTGTCGATCTTTCACCTCCGCCGGTGGTAACGGAAGAATGCAGAAGCCTGAATACCAGACAATGCGGTGTCCACAAATACAAAGGAGAATGTTCTGGTGTATTAGCAGAGGATGGAGCAAGAGCAGTCTTAACACCAGCAAAAGAGAATGTTCGTCAGAACGGCAGACGTATGAAAGAACCCGAAGAACCGATGTTTACAATTACTGCAACCGATCGTCATGGCATCTTGTATCACGGCAGAATAAGAAGGTTAGTTCCGAGGGAATGTCTGCGACTGCAGGGTTATTACGACTGGCAGATTGATAAGATCATAGACAGCACTTCTGACGCACAGCTTTATAAACAGGCTGGAAACGGAGTAACTGTCAATGTTATCGAGGCAATTGGCAGATTGTTACAAAAGGCAGACTCCGAACTTAACACACAGAAAGTGTCTGAGAAAGGAATCCATTAGGCATGATCGGAATAAAAGACCAATACTTTGGCACAGAAATCGAAATGACAGGGATTACCAGACAACGTGCTGCAGAAGTTGTTGCTGAAATGTTTGGAACAGAAGCATATTATGACGGCACTACTTATGGAGTCTGGTCAGTGATAGATCTGGAAGGAAAAAAGTGGAAATTTATGTCTGATGGGAGCATTTATACACAACGGAAAGTATACGGTCGAATTGTAGACGCAGGTGGAGAATATTCAACAGAAATGGTATCACCGAAATTATCCTATGATGAAATGGGAAAGTTACAGGAAGTAGTACGATGTCTGCGACAGCATGGAGGTTTTGTAAATGAGTCCTGTGGTCAGCATGTTCATGTAGATGCATCGAATCATACACCGCAGAGTCTGAAAAATGCACTGACAATTATGTATGCAAAGGAAGATATCCTGTTCAAAGCACTGAAAGTGCAGGAGAGAAGAGCAAATAGTTATTGTCAGAGGGTGCGACCGGAGGTATTGGAGAAAATCCGAAAAATACCAAATAAATCAATCACAATGGACCGAGTAAGAAATGTCTGGTATGGAGGCAGGGATGGAAGTCATACCCATTATGATCATACCCGTTATTATGCTCTGAATCTTCATGCTGTGTTTTCCAAGGGAACTTTGGAATGGCGTTGTTTTGAAAGCACACTACATGCAGGAAAGGTGAGAGCAAATATTACACTGGCATTAGCCATTTCCGCACAGGCAATCAATCAGAGATCGACACAGATGAAAAAGACACTGATATCAGAAAACCCGGCATTTACATTTCGTACATTTTTATTGAGACTTGGGTTAATTGGAGACGAATATAAAAATGTTCGAAAACATCTGCTGGCAAATCTGGATGGTGATCTTGCGTGGAGATATGATAAAAGCACGTATGAGTGTCTGAAGAAAAATCAAAGGACAGAAGGAGTCAGATAGAGGTGAGAAAAAATGAAAGATAGATATTACTTCGCTTATGGCAGCAACATGAATCTGGAGCAGATGAAGTACAGGTGTCCGGCTGCGGAAGTTGTGGAAAACGTCCGGCTTGAAAATTATCGGCTGGCATTTCGGGGAAGGGCTCCGGGCAATGGGGTAGCAACGGTTCTGCCGGAAAAAGGAAGCTATGTCGAAGGAGTCTTATGGAAAATCACAGAAGCGTGTGAGAAGAGTCTGGATTTTTATGAAGGATTCCCAAGTTTTTATGGGAAAGAATCGATTCGGGTAAAAAATCAGGATGGTGTGGAGAAAGAAGTGTTTGTATATATGATGAACGCTCCGCACAAAGATGTTCCGGCAAAGCCATCGAAATTTTATCTGGATGGAATTCTGGAAGGATGTAAGGATAACCAGATTCCAACGGAGTCTGTCATGGAAGCGGTAAAACGTACCAGACAGGAAGTAAAAAAAGAAAAAAATCGATATGCAAGATAAAACGTACCGCAGAGGAAACATCTTCTGCGGTATTTTACTGAAAAAATCTATTTATAATAGGAAGGAAAAGCACATGAAGGTTAGAAAATTAAAGACCAGAATTGCTGCTTTTGGACTGGCTGTCCTGATGGGCATCAGTACCTTGAGCAGTGCGAATGCGTTTGCGGCCGAACAGACAGGCTCGGAACAGCAGACGGAAGTACAGGCATCTGAACAGGCGGTAACAAGCCAGAAAGATACATCAGTTACAGCAGATGATATCACAAAAGCAGTTTCAGATGATACATTTGCAGTGGAAACCAGTATGGAAGGAATCCATTATGATGCAGAAAAAGAAGATGTTACGCTTGTAAGTATCAAAGATGAGAATGGTGGAGAGTATCATTCAGACAAAGCAGGAACATATATTGCCACTTATATGGTCGTTCCAAAAGATAAGAGTGACAGCTATACCATCACCCGTAAAGTGACTCTGACGGATACCGAAGGACAGGCACATTCCGAAGAAAATGGTGGAGAGAAACAGAAGTCAGATACAGAATCTGAAGATGATTCGGATTCGCCTGTGCAGAACTACACAGATGTAGAAATTGAAACATCCGAAGAAGATGCATCTGCACAGGCAATCAAAGAACTGAAAGAGGACATCGAAGAGGGAAATGTGATGGTATTGTCTGCGGCTGAAAGAGCTACAAGCAGCGGTTCCACAGTTACATTGACAAAGGGGAGAACTATTTATTATCCAAGTTATATTGGAAATTATCTTACTTGCCTGTTTACAGTCAATGGAAAAATTGCATACTGCCTTCAGTCCCAGAAAGCATCCCCACCGAGTGGAAGTTATGTAGCACAGGTACTGGACAGCAATAAAAATCTGCAGAAAGTCCTTTATTATGGTTATGGCGGGGCAGGAGATCTGACAGGAAGTTATCTGTCTGGAAAAACGGAAGATGAAAAGTATGTGTATACACACATTGCAGCCAGCTATGCTTATGCAGGAGAAGCCGGATTTACAGGGTGTAATTATAATGACCTTGTAAATGCAGGGGTTATCGCATATATCAATTATCTGTTTGGACAGGAAGAACCGCCAAAAGGTGAACTGAGCCTTTCAAGCACAAAGCTGAATGCAGTACGGGATGGAAACATCCAGAAAACACCAAATATCACACTGTCTGGAGATCACAGAAACTATGTGACACTGAGTGTACCAGAAAATGTGACAGCACATAATCTTTCCAAAGGAACAAGTGTTACAAATGGAAAAATCCAGATTTATGGTGGAGATACATTCTATCTGTCCGCAGATTTATTACTGACAGGCAGTTATGCTTCCGGCAACTTATATGGTTCTGTCGGAAAGACATGGAGAACACTGGTGTTGACAACCGGAGATTCCAAGCAGGATATCGGTGTATTTGAAAGCGAAACAGCAGCGCCGGTAAGCTTCAGTGTACAGTGGCTGAATATGACACGCATTGAACTTATGAAGAAAGATGTCAATACACAGAATCCACTGTCAGGAGCAGTTTATGGTATTTATACTGATAAGAAGTGTGAAAATCTGCTGATGACAATGTCAGCAACCGGAACAGACGGAAAAGCAGTCAGCGATTATTTTGATTCTGCACTGAAAACAGTGTACGTGAAAGAGATCACTGCTCCGACAGGATACAAACTGAATACAGAAGTATATAAAGTGGCTGTTACTGCCGGAAAGACAATGACTGTAACAGCAACAGATGAGAGAGTCACCGGAAAGGTGAAAATCGCAAAGATCGATAAAGAAACACTTGCATTTAAAGCGCAGGGGGACAGTGTTCTTCGTGGTGCTGTGTATGGTCTGTATGCAAAAGAGGACATCGTGCATCCGGATGGCACAACAGGGGTTCTGTATAAACAGGACAGCCTGATTGCACAGGGAGTCATCGGAGATGACGGAACACTGGAATTTTCAGAATTATACCTTGGAGAAATGTATGTAAAAGAGATCACTCCACCGGAAGGATATACACTGGATACTACCAAATACGAGGTATCAGTAACTTATGAAGGTCAGGATGTTGCCGAAGTGACAAGAGACCTTACGGTAAAAGAGCAGGTAAAGAAACAGGCATTCCAGTTAATCAAAATCAGTGAAGATGGAGAGCAGACAGAAACAGACCTGGTTGCAGGAGCAGGATTTAAGGTATATCTGATCAGCGACCTGACACAGGTAAAAAATGGAAAACTGAAGCCAGCCAATGGAGAAAGCTATACAGCAAGCGATTTCAAAAATTATGACTTCAGCAAAGAGCAGGTTGCAGTTACTTACGAGAATGGAACAGCCGTACCAGTACCAGAACTGATCACTGATACAAAAGGATATGCAGTCAGCCCGGAACTGCCGTATGGAAGTTATGTTGTAGTGGAAAGTACTACCCCTGAGAATTTGAAAACCATTGATCCATTTGTTGTAAATGTGGAAAATGACAGCAGAGAGCCAATGCAGTGGAGAGTATTTGATGACCGCCCGTTTGAATTTTTGCTGAAAATTGTAAAGAAGGATGCACAGACTGGAAATACTGTTTTAAAGGCTGGTGCTTCTTATAAGATTTACGATGTGACAAATAAGAAATATGTGGAACAGGTTGTTCAGTATCCGAAGAAAGAAAAGATCAGTGTATTCGAAACAAACGAGGAAGGATATCTGATCACACCGCAGGAACTGAAGTGCTCTACCTACCGAATCGAAGAAGTGAAAGCACCGGAAGGATTTGTAAGACAGGGAAGCGAGGAGTCCCTGTATGATGGAACAACGATTATTTCACCATTAGAACAGACTACAAAAGGAACATATAAAGAAAATCCACAGAGTGGTATTGTAATTACAGTATCCTCAAACACTGCACATCAGATTGATCCAGATACAGGAGCTGCGATTGTAGAGGTAGAACAGAAAAACGATGAACAGGTAGGAAGCCTGCTCCTGACGAAAAAGGGAGAACAGCTTACCGAAGTAACCGGAGATTCTGTTCTGGCAAAAGTAAAAGCACTGGTTTCAAAAGTAAGAAATGCCGTATCTGGAAAAGAAGAAACAGGTATTTATAAAGGCTTTAAATATGAAGAAACCGGAGTAGAAGGCGCTGAATTCGAAATATATGCCAAAGATACCATCTATTCACCGGACGGAGCAAAGGACGAAGCAGGAAATCCAGTTGTCCGATATGAGAAAGATGACCTGGTAGCCAAACTGACTACAGATGAAAATGGAACAGCAGTTATCAACAATCTGCCACTGGGAACGTATTATCTGAAAGAAGTTGTAGCAGGAGAGAATTTTGTCCTAAATACAGAACAGAAAGAATTTACCCTGACAGCAGAGGATGATACACAGGCAGTTGTTTATGAAGGCGTTACCTATAAAAATGAAAGACAGAAAGTTTTCGTATCAGTAGAAAAGAAAGATTCTGTCACAGGCGAAAAGCTGGAAGGTGTTATTTTTGGACTGTATGCTGCAGAAGATATTCTTTCTAATCAGGGAGAGGTTCTCGTAGAGAAAGATACCTTGCTGGAAAAGAAAGCAACGGATGCAAAGGGAACACTTACTTTCGACAGTGATCTTCCACATGGAAAATACTATGTCAAAGAGGAAGTCAGAAAAGCTGGATATCTTCCAAATGAGGAAGTATGGAATGTAGATGCAACTTACGAAAATCAGAATCTTGCAAAGATTGAACTGAACAAAGAAGTTGAGAATCAGCCGACAGAAACACGCATTACAAAAACAGATGCAACTACCGGAAATGAGCTGGAAGGAGCCAAACTGCAGGTCATTGATAAAGACGGAAATGTTGTGGAAGAATGGGTAAGCAGTAAGGAAGAACATGTCATTTACGGACTGCCGGAAGGAAGTTATACCTTACATGAGGAACTGGCTCCTTATGAAGATGGCTATGTGTCTGCCAGCGATGTGATGTTTGAAGTCAAAGAAGATGGCAGTGTGACAAAGGTTGAGATGAAAGATGAATATTCCAAAGTGGAAATTTCAAAAACAGACCTTACAACCGGAAAAGAACTGGAAGGGGCAAAGCTTCAGATTATCCGCAAAGACGGAACTGTTCTGGAAGAGTGGATTACAGATGGAAAACCACATTCCGTTGAAAAACTCCCAGTCAATGAAGAACTTACTCTGCGTGAGATCACAGCACCGGATGGTTACGAGATTGCGGAAGATGTCACATTTACATTGAAAGATACAATGGAAGTCCAGAAAGTAGAAATGAAAGATGCCAGAACACCGGAGAAAACAACAGAAAAAACAAATGCACCAAAAACAGGTGATAACCAGAAAATATGGGCGTTTGTTCTGCTTGCACTGGCATCTGCTGGAACAGCTACAGGAGTGACTGTATACCGCAGAAAGAAGTCAAAAATGACAGACAACAAAAAAGAAACAGAAGAAAAATAAAATAAGAATTACAGGATAAACCAATCTGACAGGGCAGGAGATGTGCATAAAGCAGCTTCTGCCCTGTCTGTATATAAGGAGAAGAATGATGAGACGTTTTTATACAGCAGAATCAGTAACAGAAGGACACCCAGACAAAGTATGCGATCAGATAGCAGATGCAATCTTAGATGAATGTCTGCGTTACGATCCATCTTCGAGAGTGGCGTGTGAAGTCCTTGCTACAAGAGGAAATGTGTTTGTAGCAGGAGAAATCACCAGCGGATATGAACCACCAGTGTTTGATGTGATCCGAAAAGTTTTAGAAGAGTGTGGATATTGTACAGATGGGATAGAAATGGATACGTTTGTACACCAGCAGAGTCCAGATATTGCGAAAGCAGTGAGTGTGTCGAAAGAATTTCGGGATAATATCGGCGCAAAATTAAGAGATAGAAGCAGGGGAGCTGGAGATCAGGGTGTTATGGTCGGATATGCGTGTGATGATACTCCGCAGCTTATGCCAATGCCGACTGTTCTGGCACACCGGATCACACGTGAACTTTCGGCTTGCAGAAGAAGCGGATATATCAAAGATATCTTTTCGGATGGAAAAGCACAGGTAACCGTAGAATATGAAGATGGAAAACCAGTGAGACTGGAAAGTGTTGTTGTTTCCTGCCAGCATGGTGCAGAAAAGAGCCTGAAGAAGTTAGATGCCGAGATTAGAGAGAAAGTGCTTCGCTCAGCACTCAGATTACTGCCGCCGGATGAGGATACGAAGATTCTGATTAATCCGTCAGGAAAATTTGTGTGTGGAGGGTTTGATGCAGATACCGGACTGACGGGGAGAAAGCTGATGGTGGATACTTATGGCAGTATGATTCCGCATGGCGGCGGTGCATTTTCGGGAAAGGACTGTTCGAAAGTAGACCGTTCGGCGGCTTATATGGCAAGGTATATCGCCAAAAATATAGTAGCTGCTGAGTTTGCAAGCAAGTGTCAGGTGTCTCTGGCTTATGCAATCGGAGTAGCAGAACCGGTTATGATTGAGGTAGATACCTTTGGTACAGGAAAAGTGTGTGCAGATGATTGTCTGGCGGCAGCAATCCCACTGGTGTTTGGAGTGACACCCGTTCAGATCATGGAATCCCTTCGATTGAATCGTCCGATTTTCCGGCAGACGGCAGTTTTTGGTCATTTTGGAAGAAAGGAGTTTCCTTGGGAGCGGACAGATAAGGTACTGGCTCTTCAGGATACGATTCTGTAATGCCTTGGGTAACAGAAGAAGAGATTCAGGCAGCAAAAAATATGACTGCGTATGAGTATTTGCGAACACATCAGGCACAGAGACTGCAAAAGACAAGAACCAGAAATGAATGGCAGTTGACGGACCATGACAGTTTTAAAATCAATGAATTGTCGAGTAAATGGCATTGGAAATCCAGAGATATCGGGGGAGTGTCTGCACTGCGGTTCCTGATTGAAGTGGATGGAATGAAATTTACAGATGCTGTAAAACTGCTGTGCGAAGAGAGTCCGTCTTTTATTCCGACACAGTCTGCCGAAAAGGAAAAACCACTATTTAAACTGCCGGAGAGATATTGTAATTGCAGACGAATCAGGGCTTATTTAAACCACAGAGGAATCAGCGATGAAGTGATCACATATTGTATTTCACATGAAATCCTTTATGAAAGTGTCCCGTACCATAACGCAGTTTTTGTTGGGAAAGATGAATCCAGAAAAGCAAGATATGCATTCCTGCGAGGAATCTATGAAAAAAACGGGAAGGGATTCAAGATGGAGCAGACCGGGAGTGAAAAAAAGTACAGCTTTTGCATTCCACCTGAAAGAGAAACAAAGCGAGTTGCCGTATATGAAGCGTGTATTGATGCATTGGCACACATGACACTGGAAGAAGGAAAGAGGGATAAATATCGTCTTTCCCTTGGGGGAATCGCTGCTCCGAAAGAAAACGCACTGATACAGAGTGAACGTTTTAAAAAGCCGCCGGACGCACTGGAAGAGTTTCTGAAGAACCATCCGGAAATCAAAGAAATTGAAATATGCACCGATAATGACTTTGCCGGGAGATGGGCGAAAGAACAGATGAAAAAACATTACGAGGGAACGTATCAGATTATCTGCAATCTGCCGGAAAAAGAAGGGGCAGATTATGCAGACCTTGCGAAAGAAAAAAAGCAGGCAAATAAATGCAGGGACAGACCATTGGAAAGAAGGTGATAGAGAATGGAAGAAAAAGGAACGATGCACGTACATCTGTTGACGGAGCTGACTGGAAATCTTTATTCAGAAGAATCCGAATGGGAAGAAGAGTGGTCGGAGAGTGATGAATATGGAATGCCATTAGATGGAACAGAACTTGCCGATTATGAAGAAGTCATCCGAGAAGAACTGGAACGCTATGGGGAAGATGATCTCATGCAGTATTTTGACGGAAGTGAGTCCATTCAGGAAAAGATACAAAGTGCAGTTGTTACGATAGAAAACAAAGACGGAATCCTGTACGGCTGTACCAAACTGGAATTAAATGAATTTTTAAGTCAGGAAGAACTACAGGAATTCACCGAATACATTACAGGGCAGTACAGTGACGGGTGGGGTGAAGGATTTGAACAGAGGGATATCAAGGTAGATGGTGGAACGATGAATGTGCATTTTTGGCATCCTAATATGGAACAGCCGAAAATGTATGAAAAGAAAACAGAGCAGATTCCGACAAAGCCTGAGAAACAACGTCCCAAGTTACAGCTCCTTGGACATGATGGGAATATTTTTTCCATTATGGGCGATGCCTCAACTCTTTTGAAAAAGAATAAACAGACAGCAGAAGCAAAAGAAATGCGTAAAAGGGTATTGGAAAGTGGGGACTATTACAAAGCACTTTTGATTATCAGCGAATATGTAGAAACTGAGTTGAGTCCGCCGCCCAAAGAAAATAAAAAGACAAAGAAGAAAAATCAGCCGGAACGCTGAGAAAAGAAAGGATGATGCCTATGACAAATGGCCTGAGTTTGGAAGAACTTATGAAAGAGGGAACATACCCGGAGGAATATACTGAAGGGGAAAACTGGAAAATATTACATGGAGATACATTAAAACTGGTCAAAGCATTCCAGCCGGGAATCTTTGATGCAGTTATTACCGATCCGCCGTATGCATCCGGTGGAACAAAACAGAATGAAAGAAATCGTACTACAAATCAGAAATACAGCAGTATGAGTGCTGCCAATGCACTTCCGGATTTCGATGGGGATAACAAAGACCAGAGATCTTGGACGCACTGGATGGCTGAATGGCTCTATGATGTGCGGAAAGCCTGCAAGAAAGGTGCTCCGATCTGTCTGTTCATTGACTGGCGTCAGTATCCATCGATTACCGATGCATTGCAGTGGGCAGGATGGATCTGGCGAGGAACAGCGGTGTGGGATAAGGGAAACTCCCGTCCACAGAAAGGCCGTTTCCGCCAGCAGGCTGAATATATTGTGTGGGGCAGTAACGGACCGATGCCGATCAACCGTCCGGTATCTTGTCTGCCGGGCGTCTTCCGATATGGCAATCCGCAGAACCGGATTCATGTGACAGAGAAACCGTTGCAGCTTATGAAAGATGTTATCCAGATTTGTGAACCGAGAGGGCTGATCCTGGACCCGTTTGTCGGAGCAGGAACAACTGTCCTTGCAGCGGTTATGACAGGTTATCGTGCAGTGGGAATTGAGGTAACAGATGCCTACTACAAACTGGGAAGTGACAGAGTGAAAATTGCATTAGAAGCAGAGCAGAAAGAGGATGAAAAGTAGCCGGGATGTCCAATTGGACATCTTGTTTTTTATAGAGAAAATGAGTGGCATCCAACTGGATGCAGGAAGGAGATGGAGCGTATGGAACAGGCGCTGGCTTATGTGTGCTGTTCAGCAGAAGAAAGCCGGGTAAAAGTGCAGAAATATTGCAGAAAAATCTATGAACTTGGGTATGTACCAATCTGTCCGAGATTTGTATTCTCACCATTCTTGGAAGAGTCTGATGCAGAAGATATGCAGGGATATGGAAGAATGTCCCATATCCTTTTACGGAGATGCCGGATGGTAGTCGTATGTGGGAAAGAAGTGACAGGAACAATGAATACCGAAATCAGTATGGCAGACAGACTCCATATCATTTGTACGACACTTGATGGACTGGTACAGATAAAAGAATCAAAATAAATCAGAATCGAGTCAATCCGGTGCTACAGAAACTGGCGGTACTCGTTTTGCAAGCATAGCGTTTGGATATCCAAACGCACTTTGGGGAGAACCCCAATCCCCCGGACACAGACGGAAATGGAAAGGAAGGATCAAGTCATGTTAAGAAATGGAGTAATGATTGTAATCGCATTGATGAGCGGAGGATTTATAGGAGTGATAGTGACCTGTTGCATGGTTGCAGCGAAAAAATCCGATGAGGATCTTGGCGGTATGATGAAAGAGGAAGAGAAAAAAGAAGGGACGGTGATGCAATGCGAAAACGAAACCATGTGATCCCGGTACGGCTTAATGCAAGGGAAGTCAGGGAACTGAATGAGCAGGTCGAAAGAAGCGGTCTGAGCCGGGAAGAGTTTATGCGTTCGTTGATTTTAGGAGCGCAGGTTCATGCAAAACCCTGTGAGCATCATCCCGAATTGCTCCGAAAGATTGCAGGCTTATGCAACAATGCCAATCAGCTTGCACATGTTGCCAATGCTTCTGGTATGGCAAGCGAGCAGAGTATTCAGGAAATGCTGCGGCTTACCAAAGAGACATGGCATCTGGTAAAGGAAGAGTGGTAATGACCGATGGCTTATACAAGTGTTATCCCCGTCCACCGCCTGGACCGTTCCATCGAATATGTGAAAGACAAAGAAAAAACCACACAGAAAGCAGACTCTTTGGAGGCTGCCATTGATTATGCCATGAACCGGACAAAGACGGAACAGGCGGTCTTCGAAGATACCATCGGATGTACCAATGAAAATGCGTATGCAGATATGGTGGCAACAAAAAAGAGATTCCATAAGATGGGCGGTGTGGAAGGATACCATCTGGTACAGAGTTTTGCAGAAGGTGAGGTGACACCGGAACTGGCACATCTCATCGGACAGGAACTGGCAGACCGGCTCTTAAAGGGACAGTATGAAGTCGTTATCACAACGCATCTGAATACCAGACATTATCATAACCACATTGTCTGGAACTCTGTGAGCATGGCAGACGGGCGTAAGTACCACAGCAATGCAAAGAGTTATTATACGGAGATCCGGAAGATCTCCGATGAGCTGTGCAGAAAATATGGTCTGTCTATCATTGAATCCAATCAGAAAAAATCAATCCCTTATGTACAGTGGAAAGCAGAACAGGAAGGAAAGCCGACATGGAGAACGGCGATCCGTTTGGATATCAGGGAATCGGTACAGGAAAGCTACTCCTGGTCACAATTCCTAAAAGAGATGGAAAAGCGGGGTTATACATGGAAACTGAACAGGAAATACATTTCTTTAAAAGCTCCGGGAATGGAGCGGTATATTCGTCTGCGTTCCCTTGGAAAAAATTATTCTGAAGAGGAAATACGTGGGCAGATACTACAGCCCAAGGTGAAACGAGTCTATCAAAAGGCAGTACAGATTCATCCCAAAAAGAAACTGACCGGGATTCAGGCACTGTATTATTCCTATTTATATCAAATGGGGGTACTGCCAAAAAGACCGAAAAGGAGTCCATACGCTGTCAGAGAGGATATCCGGAAACTGGATCAGAGGATTGAACAGATTGAGTTTTTAATGAAGCATGACATTACGACCAGAGAACAGCTTGCCACATACCGTGAGCCGTTACAAAAGCAGATTTCAGAACTGATGAAGGAACGCAGAAAGCTCTATCGGAATGACAGTGAAGACAGTGGAAAAGCACGGCTGTCTGAAATCAATGAGGAATTAAAAAATCTCGGAAAAGAAGTCCGTATGACCGTCCGGATTGAAAAGCATTCATTGGAAATCGAAGAAAGACTTCGAAAGGCAGAAGAACAAAACCAGAATGAGAAACGTGTGGAACACAAAGAAAAAGAGAGTCAGGAGGTGAGATAAGTATGAATTACGGAGCAGAACCGGCAGATCAGGTGGTGCGGTACAGTCTGGAAGGAATGGAATACTCTTTGAAGATTACCGGAAATGTGGCAAAGCATGTGGCAATCTTTATTGCGGCCGCCCTGAAAGATCAGAAAAAGACAAGAGGGAAAACAAGGCTTACCAGAATGTTAAAGGAACAGCGCCCGATGAAATTTTTTACCGTTCCGGGTGACCGCTTAAAAGAATTTGCGAAAGAAGCCAAAGCGAGAGGTATCTTATATGTTGTCATCAAAGATAAGGTGAATCCGGATCAGACAGAGGTCATGGTATTTGCAGATGATGCAGCAAAGATGAACCGGGTATTAGACCGGATGAATCTGGATTTTGTAAAAGCAGAATCAGGCTCTATGGTTACAGAAGCAGTGGAAAAAGAGAATGCACCGGAAAAGGCAGAGAACCAGATGGAAAAAGAAACCGGGGAGAATGTACGGACAGAGACTGTTGTCCTGCCGGAAGGCAAGATAGAATTTGAACTGGATGATGCGGAAGAAATGTTCCAGATCGGGGATGAGGCTTTCCCGGAAGGAAATTTTACACATGCGCAGGAGGGGAAAGCAAAGAATCCGTCCGAACCTTTCTCGCGCAACAAAAATATTTCTTCCGGTCGGGAAACTAGCTGGGA
Source organism: Erysipelatoclostridium sp. AM42-17 (assembly GCF_003480255.1). Classification (GTDB taxonomy): domain Bacteria; phylum Bacillota_I; class Bacilli_A; order Erysipelotrichales; family Coprobacillaceae; genus Faecalibacillus. The sequence goes on from NZ_QUIN01000008.1 coordinate 29,299, forward strand.
AGAAAAGAATGAAAAACCATCTGTGCGGAAAGAACTCGGAGATATCCGTAAGGAACAGGAAGAGAAACGTAAGAGGCCGGACAGACGGAAAAATGCCAGAGAGAGCAGGAAGAAACGTAAGAATATGAAAACGAAAGGCAGGTAATGTATATGGATTTAACAGACATGATTTCAGGTGGAACGGAAGAACAGCAGATTCCTGAACAGAAATTGACCAAGGAAGAATATGCAGCCAAGAAGCAGCAGGAAAGAGAAGAGGTATGGGCTGAAGTAGATTCACAGGCACAGGGAGTTTTTCAGGATGGAGAAAAACTGAAAGGCTTTCTGGATTTTATGGCAGAGTGTAATACACAGAGAACTCCGAATCTGCTTTTGATCTACGGACAGCATCCGGATTTTAAGGTGGTAAGGTCTTATGAACGCTGGAGAGAAGAACACCGTTCAGTAAAAGCAGGGGAGCATGGCATTACTTATATGATTTCCACTGAATACGAAAAAGACGGAGAAATGCGGAGAGGATATACGATCGGAAAAGGATTTGACATCAGTCAGATGTCAGGAAAGCCATTAGAAGAACGCCCACAGCGAAGTCTGACAGAACTGGTAGGAGTTGTCTTAAAAGACCAGTCGGTGCGTGTACAGATTGAGGATAATCTGCCAGACAAAGTGCAGGCCCAGTACAATCCGAGATACCGTACCATTTATATCCGCAACGGAATGAGTGAAGTAACGACATTCCATGCACTGAACAGAGAACTGGCATGTGCAGCACTGGACCAGCATACCGGAACCTACAGCCGACAGAAAGTCAGCGCACAGGCATATTGTGCGGCCTATGTGATTGCAAAACGTTATGGTGTGGATGTTACCGGATTCAATCTGGAGTATATTGCACAGAGAAATGAATGTGGAAAGAAAGATCCGCAGGAACTGAGAGACTTTTTAAATGATGTCCGTCAGGCTTCCTACAGTATACGAAACCATATCGAACGCAATTTTGGTGCAAAGGAACAGGAGTATATAACCGATGAGTTCGCAATCGGAGACCCTGTAAAAATACCGGAAACCAAGGATGAAAAACCATCTGAACAAGTATCCGGAAAAGAGAAAAAAGCAAAGAGCCAGCCGGAACGATAAAAGTGAAAAAGTTGGACGGTTGGAGTAGCTATTACGGAGGTCTTGTGATATGGTTGGTGTAATAAAAAAAGGAGGTCAGCCAGATGACAAAATACTATTTGAAGATGGATAACATTATGAAAAATATGTTCGTGGTGGCACTGAATGATGAGCTGCAGGCACAGAGTGAGCAGGATGAATGTTTGGAAGAAACGAAAGCTCTTCTGAAAAAAGTAAGTGAATACGACCTCGCCCAGAAACGGCTGCAGATTACAGCCGGGGAACAAAGGCAGATCCGTAAGGCACTGAACAGGCTTAGAAGTAAATATCTTGCAGCCGGAAGATATAGTGATGGAATAGATAAAATCATTATTCAGGTTGCAAAACCGAATACCACCAGACACATGTTCTGGTAGAGAAAGGAGTGGTTGATTGGTCATTTATTCAAGAGAAAAAGTGGCACGACTTAGAGAACAATATCCGGCAGGAACAAGAATCTGTCTGGATTCGATGGACGGAGAAGCGGGTATGCCGCAGGGACTGGAAGGAACTGTGCAGTATGTGGATGATGCAGGTCAGCTCGGCATCAGTTGGGACAACGGCAGAAGTCTCTCACTGATACCGGGAGTGGATTCCTTTCATAAGAAAGAAGGACAGGAACATCCAGAAGAAAAGCCACGCAAGAAAAGAGAATCTGACTTGCAGAGATAAGTAAAAAAAAGCAGGACTTGGTTCTGTGTCTTGTCTTTCTGCCATTTGTCTGGTGGGCGGCAGCGATTACCGCTTGTGCCATTGCACCGGATAAGAATTTTATTCAAATCTTAGAAACGCTGAGCGAAAAACTCGAACAGCCGTTTTTTATCACGTATACACCGTATACGTTCAAATGTATTCTGATATTCACAGCAGCCTATTTCTTAGGCATTGGTATTTATGAATCCCAAAAAAGAAATTATAGAAGAGGTGTGGAACATGGTTCCGCAAAATGGGGCAACGTGTCCGAAATCTGCAGACGTTACTGCGAAAAACGATACACGCAAAATCTGCTTTTAACACAGCATTTCCGTATGGGACTGGACGGCTATAAGCACAAACGAAACCTAAATGTGCTGGTAGTCGGAGGTTCAGGAGCTGGAAAGAGCCGGACGTATGCAATCCCAAACATCATGCAGTGCAACTGTTCGATGGTGATTACTGATCCCAAGGCAGAACTTTTGCGTAAAACCGGAGGTGTTCTGGAACGGAATGGATATGAAGTCCGGGTTTTTGATTTGATCAATCCGGAGACTTCCTGGTGTTATAATCCGTTTGCGTATGTCTGGGATGATAAGGATGTACTGAAGCTGATCAATAACCTGATCCGCAACACAACACCGAAGGGAGCGCAGAGTTCAGACCCGTTCTGGGAGAAGTCCGAGACTGCACTTTTACAGGCACTTATGCTGTATTTGCTGCATGAGGCTCCACCGGAAGAACAGAACTTTCCGATGATCATGGAAATGCTTGGAAGCGCTCAGGTCAAAGAAGATGATGAGGATTACCAGTCCCCATTGGACATTTTGTTTGAAAGACTGGAAATGCGGGACCCGGAGAGTATTGCGGTCAAGCAGTATGCCATTTATAAGCAGGCAGCCGGAAAGACTGCAAAGTCTATTTTGATCTCGGTTGGTGTCCGTCTGGCAGCTTTTAACCTGAAACAGATTGCAAATCTGACCTGTACAGACGAACTGGACTTATACAGTATCGGGGAGAAAAAAGTAGCACTGTTTTGCTGTATTCCGGATGCCGACACCAGCATGAATTATCTGGTCGGCATGATTTACAGTAATCTGTTTCAGACACTGTATTATGTGGCAGACCGGAAGTACGGAGGAAGGCTTCCAATTCCGGTACACTGCATTATGGATGAATGGCCAAACGTAGCCTTGCCGGATGATTTTGACAAGATTCTGGCAACCATGCGTTCCAGAGGGATTTCCTGCAGTATCATCATCCAGAATATCGCACAGATGAAAGCCTTATTTAAAGACTCGTATGAGAGTCTGATCGGCAACTGCGATGAATTTTTATATCTGGGTGGAAATGAAAAAGAAGGACATAAGTATGTCTCGGAATTATTGGGAAAAGAAACATTGGATACCAATACCTACGGACAGACAAAAGGGCGTAGCGGCAGCTATTCGGTGAATTATCAGCAGACTGGAAGGGAACTTTTAACACCGGATGAAATACGGCTTTTAGATAACCGCAAAGCGATTTTGTTTATTCGTGGGGAGCGTCCGATCATGGACGATAAATATGATTTAAAAAAGCATGTGAATTTCAGATACACAGAGGACGGTGGTGCATCGCCTTATGATTATGCGAAAACACCACTGGCTCACGACGACCTAAAGATTGACATTAACAGATTAGACGACTACGAACTGCTGTCTACCGAAGACATCCTTGGTGAATAGCAGTTTTTTTATGGATTGGAGTGATGTGTATTGAAGAAATTTCTCACAGGAGAAAAGAATAGAACAAAAAAGAATACAACTGAAAAAATGACAACCCCGATGCCGATGGGGAGAAAACAGAAAAAGTGGATGAGCCTTTACATGGCACTGGTACTGACCGTAACGGTTGGAGCAACGACCGCATTCGCAGCCGGTGATCCGTTGTCCGTTATCAATAACCTGTCTACTTTTATTTTTTCCCTGATTCGTGCAATCGGTTTGATTTTGCTTGGATTTGGTGTTGTGCAGGTTGGTCTGTCTTTAAAAAGCCATGATCCAAGCCAGAGGGCAAATGGATTTCTGACACTGGCCGGAGGAGTAATTATTACGTTCGCCAAAGAAATCCTGGATCTGATTATGGCGTAAGCCTCTTTGAAAAAGTATATCAGGAAACAGCAGGAGTGCCGGAAGGTACTCCTGCATTCAAAAGTATGTTCAGGGAGGTGAAAGTTTTTGAGCGATAACTGGATTGTACAGAATCTGAACTCTGCGTTGTCTACATGGAGTGAAAAGATGGCAGAACTGTGGACACTGCTTACTGAAAATCCGGCAACTTTTAAAGGCGGCGGCATCTGGCGGATTATGACCAATATCAATGATGCACTGACAGCTATTGCCTATGGATTACTGGTGTTGTTTTTTGCAGCCGGAATCATTAAAACGTGTGGCAGTTTTACAGATCTGAAAAAGCCGGAACATGTGCTAAAAGCATTTATCCGGTTTGCACTTGCTCAGGGAGCAATCACGTATGGAATGGAACTTATGCAGGCACTGTTTTCCATTGTGCAAGGAATCGTGACAACCGTAATGAGTGGCTCCAGTATGGCAGGAAGCGTGACGGAACTGCCAACGGAGATTGTAGATAAGATCGAGAGTGTGGGAATGCTGGAATCCATTCCATTGTGGATTGTCACACTGCTTGGCAGTCTGCTGATCACCGTATTGTCATTTGTGATGATCCTGACAGTGTATGGCAGAATGTTCAAAATCTATATGTATACGGCAATCGCCCCGATTCCGATTTCCTCGTTTGCAGGAGAACCCACGCAGTCTATTGGAAAGAACTTTATCCGTTCTTATATAGGCGTGTGTCTGGAAGGGGCAATTATTGCACTGGCGTGTATTATCTTTTCTGCTTATGCGGCAAGTCCTCCGGCAGTGGGAGATACGGAGCTGAGTGCAGTTACAATCGTGTGGAACTATGTAGGAGAACTGGTATTCAATTTACTGGTGCTGGTTGGAGCAATTAAGGCATCTGACCGTATTGTCAGAGAAATGATGGGACTTGGAGGTTAAAAAATATGGATACAAAGAAAACATTAAGATATAACTGGGAATTCGGACGTGAGACAGTAGCGATACGAGTGAGCTCTTATCGGAACAATGGGAATTTATATGTAGGACTCTGCCATAAGGAAGGGAGAGACTGGGAAGATTTTGGAGATGTAACCATTAATCTGCCCTATCAGTTCTTAGAGCCAAATGAGGCTTTTATAACAGGAGATTTTACCAAGGATATGCTTCATTTTATCAAGGAACATAAACTTGGAAAAGTGTTGAATGAAACAGGAAGATCAGGATATGCAACCTATCAGAAGGTAGCGTTTGACCTTGCAAGACTTGCGGAATTTGATCCGGAAGGCGTTGCGGAACACTGTAGATTTGCCGGGATAGAAGTACCGAAAGAAAAACCACAGAAAACGAAGAAACAAAACAGGGGAGAGGAACGATAATTTATGGAAGTAAAGATGAACAAAGAAATCAGGGACTATCAAGAATCCATGTTTATGGGACTGGACCTGAGACAATGTGTGTGTTCTGTTCTTGCGATTCTTACAGCAATCGGAATTTACTTTGGAATGCGTGATATTACCGGACAGGAAATAACCGGATGGCTGTGTGTGCTTGGTGCTGCTCCATTTGCTGCCTGTGGCTTTTTCAAATATCATGGTATGACAGCCGAACAGTTTTTATGGGCAGTGATCAAATCCGAATTGCTGTATCCGAAGAAACTGGTGTTTCAGTCGGAAGATATCTACTACTCCTGCATGCAGGAGACCATCTCGCTGGGAGAAAAGAATCAAAAGGATGGAGCGGAAATCATAAAAGAGCGGGAGCAAAAAGCAGAAGCAAAACAGAGAAAGAAACGCAAGGGAAGGAGTGATGCCTTTGATTAAAACCTTAAGTCAGGCACTTCGGATGGATAAGGAACGCTTCAAAGTTCCGAAATCCGTCCAACAGGCAATTCCCATCCAGCGAATCTGGCCGGATGGAATTTTTCAACAGGGAACGAAATTCTCAAAAACATATCGTTTTACAGATATCAACTATTATATTGCGAGTAAGGACAATAAGACAGAAATGTTTCTGGATTATTCTGAACTCTTAAATTCACTGGATTCCGGCATTTCTGCCCAAATTACCATCAATAATCGGAGAATCAATAAAGAAGAATTCGAAAAGTCTATTCTGCTTCCAATGAAGGAAGATGGACTGGACCACTATCGGGAAGAATACAACGAAATGCTCCTGTCTAAGATTACAGGAACAAACAACAGCATCTATCAGGAACGGTATCTGACCGTCAGTGTACATAAAAGATCGATTGATGATGCAAGAACCTATTTTGCACGTATCGGAACAGACATCGTAACACATCTGGCAAAGTTATCGTCCACAGCAGAAGGACTGGACGCAGAGAGCCGGCTCCAGATTTTCAGGGATTTCTTCAAGGGAGATGTCCCACAGGCATTTCCGTTTGATCTGAAACAATTTGCCAAGAAGGGGACAAGCTTCAAAGACTGGATGTGTCCGGATTCTATGGAATTTGAACGTGACCATTTTAAAATCGGTGACAGATACGGAAGAGTCCTGTATATGCAGGATTATGCAAGTTATGTCAAAGATGACATGATTTCAGAATTGTGTGACTTTAGCCGGAATCTGATGTTGTCGATTGACATCCTGCCAGTCCCTACGGATGAAGCGGTAAGGGAAATCCAGAACCGACTGCTTGGTGTGGAAACTAACGTGACCAACTGGCAGAGAAGGCAGAACGCTAATAATAACTTCTCGGCAATCGTACCATACGATATGGAACTTCAGAGAAAAGAAACCAAGGAAATGCTCGATGATCTGACAACCAGAGACCAGCGTATGATGTTCGGGATTTTGACAATGGTACATCTGGCAGACAGCAAAAAGCAACTGGATTCCGATACGGAACTGATTCTGTCAATCGCAAGAAAGCATCTGTGTCAGATGGCAACATTAAAGTGGCAGCAAGTGGACGGACTCAATACAGTGCTTCCTTACGGACTGCGAAAGATCAATGCCCTGCGTACATTGACAACGGAATCAACGGCTGTTTTAATCCCGTTCCATACACAGGAAATCCTGCAGCCGGGAGGTATCTATTATGGGCAGAATGCAGTCAGCAAGAACCTTCTGGTAGCCGACCGGAAGAAACTGATGAATGGAAACAGTTTCCGGTTGGGCGTCAGTGGATCAGGAAAGAGCTTTTCGGCAAAAGAAGAGATTGTGCATCTGGCATTGAGTACCGATGACGATATCCTGATTCTTGATCCGGAGTCCGAATTTACAAAATTAGTAGAGGCTCTGGGCGGACAGGTTGTAAAAGTATCTGCGACATCAGACAATCATCTGAATGCAATGGATATGGACGCAGCCTACGGCAATGAAAAGAATCCACTGATTGAAAAATCGGAGTTTATCCTGTCTGTGTTCGAGCAGTTGGTTGGAGCAGGAAATCTGTCGGCAAAAGAAAAGTCGATTCTGGACCGCTGTGCTGCAGATGTGTACCGGGATTATATCCGAAGTGGTTATACCGGAGAAGTTCCGACATTGAAAGATATGTACCGACAGTTGATGTTACAGCCGGAAGAAGAGGCAAGGGGACTTGCACTGTCATCCGAACTTTTTATCAATGGAAGCCTGAACACCTTTGCACAGCCGACCAATGTGAATAAGAAGAACAGGATCATGGATTATGATATCCGGGAACTGGGGGAACAGCTTATGCCACTGGGAATGCTGGTTACCTTAGACAGTATTTTCAACAGGGTAATTCAGAACTGGAAAGAAGGAAAAACGACATGGATATTTGCCGATGAGTTCTATCTGTTATTCCGCTATGAATACAGTGCAAATTTCTTCTACCGACTGTACAAGAGAATCAGAAAATACAATGGATTCGTGACAGGTTTAACCCAAAATGTTGAGGAACTTCTGAAATCGGACACTGCAAGACTGATGTTGGCAAACAGTGAGTTTTTGATTCTTTTGAATCAGGCAAGTACAGACAGGGAAGAATTGGCAGCTCTTTTGAATATTTCCGAAAACCAACTGTCCTATATTACAAATGTATCGGTTGGCAGTGGCCTAATCCGTTGCTCTGGGAATATCGTACCATTTGAGAATACGTTCCCAAAGAATACAGACCTTTATAAACTAATGACAACAAAACCGGGAGAATCATAATGAAGAAAAAAGAAGAAGTAACGATAACTTTTTATGCTGCAGAGTGCGGTGAGTTCCATGATTTAGGAGAATATACAAAATGCAGAACGCTGGAAGAGGCATATAAAAAGTACCAGAAATATTGTAGAACATCTGCCAATATGTGTCCGGCTATTGAGTTTTCTATTCATGATCCAGAATCAATTTATTCAGACATGGAATATCCATTACCGTTGTCATCAAAAGACAGGGGAGACTTGGAACTTGTGCCATATTACAACGAACATCCACTGGTAAATGAGGCAATCAGACAGGTGGAGCAGTTGCAGAAACAGCAGGAAAAAAAGAAACATCGGGATGTTGCCCGATGAGATAAGAGATACGGAAAGAGGGTGACCGGATGAAAGATATCAAGGAACGGGTAAGGGATAAGAATCCGAAGATTCGAAATCCGGCTGCCCGACTTCCGAAAGAACTGGTTCGCTCAGCGGTTCTGGAAGCAAAAGAAAAGCCAAGGGAACTACATGAAAAAAGCAGTGGGCAGTCAGAATCCCCAACACAGTATGGAACTGAAAAAATAGAATCCGTACAGTACAGAGCGGCGAGTGTGGCAGGAAAAAGTATAGGGAAAACCACATATCAAGGTGGAAAAAAACTTGCTGGAGTGACCTACAGGAAGATAAAGGAAAGAAAAAGCAGACAGGAAGAAGCGAAAGCTGCCGAAGAAGCAATGGAGCAGGGGGCAGAAAGCGGAAAGAAATTAATCAAGTTGAAACCGGAGCAGGCAGCACTTGCCAAGGAGAATGGTAAACGGCAGGTGAAAGCAGCACCGAGAGTGGTAAAAGTATCCGGTCTGTCTCAAGAAAAAATAAAGACACAGGCATCCATGCAGAAACAGCAGATGGAAAAAAGTCTTCAGGCGATGCAGAAAGCAAGAGCAGCCCAGATGGCAAGAAAGTCAGCACAGGCATCGGCAGAAAGTGGAAAAGCAGTCCTTCAGGTAACTGGAAAGGGTTCAAAGTTATCCGTACAGGGAATTACAGCAGCGATTCAAAAAGGGGTAGTAGCTCTTGAAAAAATGGGAAAATGGATTGCTGCCGGAGGTAGTGCATTTCTTCTGGTATTTATTCTGATTGTGGGAATCATTGCAGGAGCAGCTTTCAGCAGTAATTCGGAAAGCTCCGAATCCCTAAGTGAAGAAGTGCTTGCGTATACTTCTGTGATACAGCAGTATGCATCCCAATACGGCATTCCGGAATATGTGTCTGCGATACAGGCCATCATGATGCAGGAATCTGGAGGCAGGGGAACAGACCCGATGCAGTGTTCGGAAAGTCCATATAATACAAGATTCCCACACACTCCTGGTTCTATTACTGATCCGGATTATTCGATAGAGGTTGGAGTACAGACCTTTGCAGACTGTATCAGACAGGCAGGATGCAGCAGTCCACAGGATCTGGACAAGCTGAAACTTGCATGGCAGGGATATAACTATGGAAATGGCTACATAGGATGGGCATTGCAAAGAGGCGGTTATACAGAAGCCAATGCATTGCAGTTTTCACAGGAACAGGCAGCTTCGCATGGATGGAGCAGTTACGGAGATCCCCAATACGTTCCCCATGTGATGCGGTATTATTCCGGTGGCAGCCTGTTTGCTGGTTTGTTTGGTAATCAGCAGATTGTGTCGGTTGCAATGGGGCAGCTTGGAAACAGTGGCGGTCAGAAGTTCTGGAGCTGGTACGGATTTGACAGTCGGGTAGAATGGTGTGCCTGTTTTGTAAGCTGGTGTGCGGATCAGAGCGGTCTGATTGCAAGTGGGAATGTTCCTAAATTCTCATTGTGCAGTGATGGAGTGTCCTGGTTTCAGGGAAAGAATAAGTGGCAGAGTGGCGGAACAACTCCGACAGCTGGAATGATCATCTTTTTTGACTGGGATCATGATGGAACATCGGATCATGTAGGAATAGTAGAAAAGTGTGAAGGTGGAAGAGTTTACACGATTGAGGGAAATTCCAGTGATCAGGTACGGCAGAGAAATTATGCAGTAGATTACAGTTCTATAATGGGATATGGGGTGATAAATTGATGGTTTCTTTCATAATTTGTTAAGGATTTTATAAGGGAGTTAATGAATTCTTTGGAAAATAGTCACAAAATAGGCACAGTTGATTGATAAATTGTTATTGTAACTTTTAGTGATAGACATATAAAGAGTTAGAAATCTTTATAATTGACTTGAATTAGGAGGTAGTGAATATGAGTGATCAGAATGTAAAAGCAGCACAAAAATATTTAAATGCGATGTTTGGTGGACATAAGGATTGGGTAAAACTGGATGAAGATGGAAAGACCGGAACAGCCGTGATGCAGGGAATCATTCGTGCATTTCAGATTCAGAATGGAATCTCAACGATTACAGGAACGGTTGGACCACTTACTATTAATACCATGAAGAAGTTAGCCATTATTACAAAAATGGATCCGAATGATACTCCGCAGGTTAATGTATGCTTGATTCAGTGTGCTCTGTTTTGCAAAGGATATGCTGCTGGAGGAATTACTGGAATTTATTATACATCAGGAGTAAATGCAGTTAAAAAGATGCAGGAAAATGCAGGACTGGAAGTTACGGGCAAAATTGATTGGAAAGTTTGGTCTGGATTGTTATCCCTAAACTGGTTTACAAAGGTTTCTGGTGGGGATTCCAATATTGTTCTTATTCAACAGCAATTAAATAGTGACTGGTCAGATGTTATTGGTGTTGGACCTTGTGATGGAATTGCCTCAAGACAGACAATTTTGTCTTTAGTTGGTGCATTGCAGGCGGCTGAAGGAGTTACAACTGAATTAATTACAGATTTGAATTCAGTTAATTTTGGCGATGCAACAACAAATGCGTTTCCGGGTACATTACAGAACGGACAGAACTCGACGAAATATGTTCCATTTAATAAGATTGCTCAATACGGACTATATTTTAACGGATATAATCCGGGAAGATTCGATGGCGTGTTTGATTCGACTACAGAGTCAAAGGTGTCAGAATTTCAGGAGTTTTATGGTCTGACAGGAATTGGACTTGTAACAAAAGGAAAAGTAAATGTTTCTACTATGAAATCATTGCTTACGAGTAAAGGCGATACAAACAGGGCAGCAAAAGCGTGTGACTGTGCAACAGTATTAAATAAACAACAGGCATTAGATATAAAAAATGCAGGGTATACTCATGTAGGACGTTATCTGACAGGTTCTGTTGGAAAAGAACATACACCGAAATATTTGACATCAACAGAAGTGAAAAACATTGAAAATGCAGGATTATCGGTATTCCCGATATATCAGGATGGAGGATATGAATTAAACTATTTTAAAGATCCATCACAGGGAAGTGTTGATGCTCAGACGGCAATTTTAGCGGCTGAGAGAATCGGCATACCAAGTGGAACGACTATATACTTTGCAGTGGATTTTGATTGTTATTCGTATCAGATTGATACATTTATTATACCTTATTTTGAACAGATTCACATGATCTTTTTTAGTTCGACAAATGATAAAAACTATAAAGTCGGCATTTATGCACCAAGATATGTATGCACTAAAGTTTATGAAGCAGGATTGGCAAGTAAATCTTTTGTGGCAGATATGTCGACTGGGTTTAGCTGTAATTTGGGATATTCGATGCCGAAGAACTGGGCGTTTGATCAATTTTGTGAGTTGAGTTCATTTTCTTCATCACCTTCGTTTCCGCTGGATAAAGATGCATATTCAGGGAGAGATACTGGATTTAAAAAGTTCGATGCCGTATCGACAAAAACAGATGAGGAAATAGCGCAAGAAAATCTTCGGGCAAAGGTAAAAATAGCACGAAATCAATATGTCTATAATGTAATGGAGCCGCTTGGTTATCTGAATAAAATTATGGATGTGGGTGTGGAGTATGATAAGGAAATTTCACTGGGAACAATGATGAGTCCTCAAGGAGCAATTGATATTTCTACTAAAATATCCACATCGCTTGAAAGTTCAACTGGTAAAATTTATAATATAAAAGTGGATATAGGAAATGATGGAGAATTGACACAAACTTGCAAAAATCAAATTATGGAGATTTCATCAAATTTATCAGATACAGGTATAGAGGGAGCAGATAACTTTGGAAATACGATAGAAAAAATTGCTTTATCGGTTAAATCTGGTAATATTGCTTTTGAAATAAATAATGTTTTTGCCAATAGTGTAGAGTTTTCCATTGTATTTAGTACATCAGATTTGCTGCCAGAAGAGGAAAAAGAGTGGACAATATCGGTTGCTTTGATTTTTACAATGACATTAAATTCTAATAGTGGTCTTGAATTTAATGTTGTAGAATTCACAAAAGAGCATAGTAATATACTGGCAGGAGCCGTAATATTAGTTCTTGCGGGTGCATTAGTTGTAAATGCAATTCCGTCAATTATTGCTTTATTTTCAGCTGGAGCAGGTACTGTTTTTGGTTTGTTGATTCAAGCGCTGTAAATTGTAAAAGAATAAAAGAGACAATGGCCAGAGGTTCGATTTTATAAAGAGGACCTCTGGCAAAAGGGGGATTAAGAAGAATGCATATTAAATCAATTGTGTCAGATGAGGATAGGGAAGAATTAGAAAGAATGCTTTCGCTTGGGTTTATAATTCCTAATCAATTATTTAAAACAAGACAGAAAAGTAGAATGATTATCTATATTTTTACACCTGTAGAATTTTTACTGTCGATTAATTGTTATCTGTCGGAAAGTTATTTGATGTTTGGAATAGGGATTGGAACTTGTGTGGCTTGTGTGGCTTGGATTATTTGGTATCAAATGATTGGTAAAAATTTTGAAAAAAATGTTCATGAATTTGTCTGGGGTAGATCAGGATATGAAACGGTGGATATCGATGAAAACGCAATTAAAATAGATGAAGATCAAATTTATGAATTTAAAAATATTGATAGAATGTTCTTATATAAAAACTTCTTTTTTTTCATAACAAATGAAAAGAAAATATTTATATTTAAAACGACAGATATGGAGTCGGATGAACTTATAAAAATTATTAAAACAACAGGGATTTTATTTGAAAAAAAAGAAAAACCATTTAATATTTATAAGTATTGTAAAAAAGGAAAAAGTTTTTAAAAATAAGCAGAGGATGGTGGATTTATCATTCTTTTAGAGAAGAGCATGTATTTTAAAGAGGGGATCTGGTTTTGCCAGTCCCCTTTTTTTCATCAAAAACGTTGATGTTTTATCAAATGACGCAAAAAATAAAAAGAATAATGCAGGGGGTGACATTATTAGTTATTGCTGTTATATTTGGATAAAATACAAATAAATTATAAAAAGTATAAATAAATTATAAAATGGCGACAGTTTTTTCTTACTCAAGTGTTTATTATATAGAGGACAAAATAAGACAGCAAAGGAAGTGGTGCTGTTGCATCGGAAAAATGACACAAAATTAGTGATGTCCATTCGGGAAAAGAATTGAAGGGGATTCTTTTCCCTATTTGTCGTGTTACGAAAGACTGAGGGTGAGAAAATATGCTGGAACTTGCAATCTGTGATGATGATATCATCCTGTGTAATTGGTTAGAACAGAAGTTGTTCCATTATGGAAAAGCGAATGACTGCCATATATCTGTAGAAATATACTATTCTGCGGTGCAGCTTCTTAACAGACTAGAAGAAGAATCCTACGATATGTTATTCCTTGATATTTGTCTGGAACATGAGAATGGAATTGATATCGGAACGGAGATACGAAAGAAAAATTATGGAAAAGAACTGCAGATTACCTATATTTCAACATATCAGGAATATGCAATGAAATTATTCCGCATCCATTTGATTTTCTTGTAAAGCCGATCCGAGAGGAAGAACTTTTCCGGGTAATAGGTGAATTACGTGAACTGTTAAAAGAACGGAAGAAAATATTTGAATATACAGATACAAAAGGAATCCACAAAATTTCTTATGACAAGATCCTGTATTTTTATAGTCTGGGAAAAAGAGTACATATCGTGACATCGGAAAAAGAATTTGAATATCGAGGAAAATTAAAGGATGTAGCGGATGTAACAGAAGAATATTTCTTACTGATTCACAAGTCCTATCTCATCAATATGGAACACGTGGAGCATTACGAATATGACAACGTGGTTATGAAAGACAAGACACGTCTCAGTATCAGTAAAGCAAATCGCAAGAAGGTCAGGGAAAGACTATTACAAACGGAGAAGAAAAGATTATGAATATCCATTTGATCACTTATCTGACAAGTAAATTATTCTGGATTTATACTGTGTTCCGTTACAATACCATCCTGTATCCCAAAGATGAGGATACACAAAAGCTATTTGCATATTTTTGCGCGTATCTGCTTTCCTGTTGGGGAAGTATGCAGTGGGGAACGATGTACGGAGATCTGATCTTTGAGCTGATCGCTCTGTTAATTATAACAGTGGCATATCAGGCAGACTGGCAACATCATGTCTGGAATACACTTATGGTATATATTATGGGAATTTTATGTAATGGGATTCCAATCGTGCTCTTTCAACGGTATGCGGTTGCAAGAAATCCGGTGCATCATCACATGGGACCGGGAACTATCGTAATGGGAAATTTTATATTCTTTTTACTGGAAGTTGTTATTGAAAGAAAAGTGGATGTAAAGAGAAGTTATTATATAAAGAACCGTCATTGGCTTGCTATGCTTTCTGTCCCGGTGATCAGTATTATAGTCTGTATCAGGATATTGCTGCCAGACAGAAGAGGTGTGCGGTCTACGATTGTATTATTCTTACTGTTTATCAATGTGTTTATTTTTTATCTGCACGATGAGGTTCAGAAAAGTTATATTGAAACAGCAAAACAGGAAGAGATGAAGATTCAGATGAGCCAGTATGCAAAAGAACTGGAGATGATGATGAAATCACAGGACAGGCTGAATAAGATACATCATGATTACAAGCACCATCTTACAACAATAGGGGCAATGGCAAAAACGGGAGGAAATGAAGAGATTCTATCGTATCTGAAACAAATGGAGAATATAGCCGGAACAGCCTTATGTCATCATTTATATACAGAAAACCGTAATATGAATAATCTGCTGAATTATATTTTGGAAGATTCGAAATCAGTAATTGAAAATCCGGAGATTTCTGTAGAAATACCGAATCATATAGGGGAAGAATTATTTGATATAAGTATAATAGTGGGAAATCTTATGGATAATGCTATTCGTGGGACAGCAGCTTCAGATGAAAGGAGATTATCGTTTCAGATGTATTATGGAAAAGGAATCATGAATATCCAGATTGAGAATAGCATAAAAGATACACCAAAAGTGCGGAATGGAATTTATCTGACAACGAAAAGCAGGAAAGAAGGACATGGAATAGGATTACAAAATGTGAAACTCGTAGTAGAAAAATATCATGGTCAGATGGAGATCTGCCATACGGAGAAATCCTTTCAAGTGAAAATATTATTATATATGAAATTAGATGAAAAATAGTAAGGCGATGGTGTCTTACTATTTTTTTCGACCGATTTCGTCTATTTTTGCCACCTCAAGGGGCATTTTTACCATTTATGAAAATTTTGTGATTTTTTAGATTATAGTAGTGCCAAAGTCAGAAAAAAGGAGGGTAGCGGTTATTTTGTAAAGGAATTATAGAAAAAGATTACAAGAGGGAGAAAGAGACTATGAAGAGATTTCGAAAGTCGGCTATAGCCTTAGTACTTGCACTCCTGATGGCACTACAGGGAACAGAGCCTATTTTTGTACAGGCAAAAGAGGCCATTGAGGATGTACAGAAGAATGCAGATTTCTCCAGACCAGAGGCTTTGACGGAAGAGGAAGCAGGGATTACAGATTCCACATCTGGAGAACAAGATAAGAGTCAGCAGTCTGATGCGGACGTACAAAATGAAACGACGCCATCAGAAGATACAGAGACGCAGGAAGAACAGACAACTCCAGCGGAAGAAACAGAAGAAAATCCGCAGGAAAAAGAAGTGGAGTTGAAAGAACCACAGGATTACTATCCGATTCCAGAAGAACCGGAAGGTGAACTGATTGATTATGATGCCATTTCCAAGACTTATAAGACAGGGGACAAGCAGTATACAACCGTTTATGGAGGTTATGTCGGAACTTATAAGAATGAGGATGGAGATACCGAGCTGGTTGATAATACACTTGTAAAACCAGAAGAAGCAGATACTCCGGCATCCGAAGAAGCACAGGAAGCCAGCAGTGTAGTGGCAACTGAAGAAAAGGAAGAGAAAACAGAAGTTTATCAGAACAAGGCAAACGATTATGCTATCCTTCTTCCGGAACAGATGTCAGAAGAGAATGGTGTAACGATTGAAAATGGAAAGACCAGAATCGGGATCATTCCGGTAGATGGAGATTATACACATTCCGTTATTAAAGACAATGCGATCCTTTATAATGAAGTTTACGAGGGCGCAGATGTTCAGTATACAGTACTGGATTCCAGCATTAAGGAAGATATCGTACTTCAGCAGCCAACAGACAGGGAAGTCTATGAATACGAGCTGCAGATTCCGGGGTATCAGGCAGAAGTAAAAGACAATCAGGTCTATATCTATCCGGAAGGGAAGACAATCAAAGATGCGAAGTATCTTCTGGAGACGCCATCAATGGAAGATGCTGCCGGGGAAATCAGTTTCCTGATCACATTGGAACTTCGGGAAGAAGATGGAAAAACAATCCTGACCGTAAAACCAGATAGGGATTGGCTTTCGGCAGAAGAACGTCAGTATCCGGTCAGGATCGATCCGACACCAGTAGAGATTCAGAAGAGTTCCTTTAACATGATCGGTGTGGAAGAGGGAAGTCCTACCAGTCAGATTGGTGACAACAATTATCCGTATGTCGGATTTGATGATGGTATTAAGTCTGGGAACCTTGCAGGATTTGGTACTGCACACCAGAACTGCCGGACTTATATCAAAGTAAATTCAAATTTTAGTCAGATTCCGAAAGATTCCAAAATTGACAGTGCAACATTTGCAGTCAGTCAGAAAACTGCATACAGTGGTGGTGCATCCCAGTTTGGACTTTATCGTGTAGATCAGTCGTGGAACACCTCCATCACATGGAAAACAAAACCAGTAAATCTTACGTTTCAGGATGTACAGAATGCAAGTACCAGCAGGAACAGCTATATCAATTATGACGTCAAAGATCTGGTCAATGACTGGGTGCAGGGAACTCATGCGAATAACGGATTTGCACTGGTAGCCATTGCCGAGGCAAATAACCTTGGAGCTTCTATGCAGTGTGAGGTACTGAATAACAGGGCATCCGTTTATGGACCGAAACTCAGCATCCAGTGGTCACCGGCTGAAGATCCATATCTGCGAGATATGTCACTGGATGAAACAACGATCCTGCTTCGCCCGATGACAGAAAAGAATACAAATGGAAAGCTGAAGTTTGATGCCGTATTTGCAGACGGAATTGCAAAGAGCAAATCTACAGTAGAATATTATCTGCTTCCAGATGAGGAAAATGAAGAACATCACGAAACAGATGCAAAACCATTGTATTCCTATCCAGACAGTACTGAATACAATAAGCAGTTCCCGGAGGCGAATAAGTATTACAGCAAAGATTCCAACTGGCAGAGTGCACTGTATTCAGGGCTGACGAAGGACAAGCTTTATAAGATCAAAGCAAAAGCATCGAAAGAGATTGATGGAAAGCTGGAAACAGGAAAAGAAGTGACCAGTGACAGCTTTGTGATCTATGAAGTGAAGCAGTTTGATACATTCCCGAAGATTGCAAAATATTATGGTGTTCCGCTTAAGAACATTATGAAAGACAATCAGGTTATGGACGCACTGGTAGTCGCAAATAACACGATCTTTATCCGTAACCCACAGACAAATGTTCCATATAGTCCTGCACCGCTTACCGATCAGGATAAGATGCGGATTGACGGAGCATTGATGGGAAGAGGCCTGCACTGTGAATTTGGATTTGAACCAGTCAACTTAAATACTGGTAACTTCTACATGGATCAGTCCGATGCGACGATGAATGAACTGAATGGAGAATTCTCCATTACAAGAAGCTACAATTCCAAAGGAACAGACCAGCATTCCATGTTCGGACGTGGATGGAGCTTTAACTATGACCAGTCACTTTCTCAAATGGAGGACGGAAGTCTTCTGTATATGAGAGGGGACGGAAGTTATCTGATCTTTGATAAGAATGAAGATGGAAGCTACACTGCTCCGGATGGTTATGTATATGATTTAAAAGCAGTCAGCTATAAAGATACAGACCATGACTACATCGGATGGGAACTGACAGATGCGGATCAGAGCGTCTGGTCATTTGATAAATATGGAATTTTACGTTATGTAACGGATGTGAATGGATTTAAGACAGTATTAGATTATGACGATGATTATAATCTGAGTAAGATTACAACACCATCCGGAAAAACATTCGGGGTAAAACAGGATAAATTCGGGCATATCAAGGAACTGTCTCTTCCAGATGGTGGAAAAGTTTCTTACAAATATGATGAGCAGGGAAATCTGATATCTGTAACAGATCCGAATGGAACAACAAAAGAGTACAAATATGATGATGACAGCCGTATGACAAGCTGGAAAGATGAGAATGGCAATACGGTTGTAAAGAATACTTACGATAAAGAAGGAAGAGTTGTAGAGCAGACTGATGCAGAAAAAGGAACGGCAACTTTCAAGTACGGAAAGAGTTCTACTACAACAACGGATAACGAAGGAAATAAGACCGTTTATCATTATGATGATCAGTACCGCACAACATCCATTGAATATCCGGATGGAACAACCTGTGAAAAGACTTATAATGCAGAGAATCAGCTTGCTTCCGAAACGACAGCAGCCGGAACAAAAACTTACACTTATGATACATTTGGCAATGTAGCAACGGAGACAAGAGAGGATGGAAAGACAGCCTCTTATACTTATAATGAGCAGAATAAGCTGACCAGTGCAACTGGATATAACGGAGCAACGGTTACTTACAGTTATGACGGTAATGGAAATATGGTCACATCTACAAAACCGGATGGAACAGCCATTACCTATACTTACGATGACAAACATCGTATGGTATCCCAGACAGACGGCAGAGGTGTCACAACAACGTATTCGTATGACGGACCGAACATGACCGGATATGTGGATGGAAATGGAGCAGCATGGGGATTCACGTATGACGCGATGAATCGTGCAGTTACCATGACAGATCCACTTGGAAATGTAACCTCGAACAGTTACGATGCGAATGGCAATCTGACTTCCAAGACAGCAGCCGATGGCGGTGTGACCGCTTATACGCTGGATGGTGTGGGAAATATTACAGCAAGTACTGACGCACTGGGGAATACCACCACTTATACTTATGATAAGATGTACAACATGACCAGTGGTACAGATCCGAAAGGAAATCAGATCAGCTACGTTTATGATAAGAATTATCAGCAGGTCAAAGCAACCGATGCAAAAGGAAATACAATTACTTATAAGTATGACAGCATGGGACGTGTCATAGAAGAGAGTAATAAAGATTTTGGAACAAAGCTCTATGAATATGACAAAGCAGGAAATCTGAAAAAATATACCGATGGAAATGGAAATGCAACCGTATCCAAGTTTGATTCTCTTGGACAGGTGCTTCAGTCCAAAGATGCAGTTGGTAATATAACCAAATATGAATATGACGCATTAGGAAATGAAACCAAGATTACTTATGGAGATGGAAGCAGCCATTCCAAGGAATATGATAACTGCGGAAGACTCGCTAAAGAGACAGATGAATTAGGTGCAGTTACCACTTATACTTATGATGCGGCAGACAATCTGGTATCAAAATCAGATGACAGTGGAAGAACCTGGACTTATACCTACGATAATACAGGAAACCGCTTAAGTGAAACCAACCCAGAAGGTGGAACTACCACATATACTTATGATAAAGCAGGAAATCTGGTATCTTCTACCGATGAAGAGGGAAGAACAGATACTTATGCTTACGACAAGGCAGGAAATCTGACTACATCCAAAGATGCCCTTGGATATACCGTATCCATGAAGTATGACTTAAATGGAAATCTGGTATCCTCTACCGATGAAAATGGAAATACCAGTACCATGACTTACGATGGTAATGGAAACATGACATCGGTAAGCGATGCAAAGGGCAACATTACAGCAATGAAATATGATTCCACCGACAATCTGGAACAGACGGTGGATGCCCTGAAAGGAAAGACCACTTACGAATACGATTCACAGGGCAACAGCACAAAGATGACAGATGCCCTCGGCAATGCGTATAGTTATGTGTATGATAAAGAGGGAAATAACACATCCATAATACTGCCGACAGGGGACAAGGTGCTGATGGAGTACGATGCCATCGGACAGCTTGTAAAATGTACGGATGCACAGGGACTCGTAATTACCTATCAATATGACGGAGCAGGCAACCTGATCCATTCCTCCGACAATGGTGGAAACAGTATGGATTATACTTATGATGGTGCCGGAAATGTACTGACACAGACCGATGAACTTGGCAGGACAGCAACATACAAGTACGATCAGTACGGCAGACTCCTGAAACTTACTGAAGCAGACGGAAGTATCACATCTTATGAATATGATGTTATGGACCGCATTACAGCGGTAACGGATGCGGAAGGTCATAAAACAACCTTTACCTACGATAAAGTCGGCAACCAGTTATCCATGACAGAAGAAGAGGAAGCCACATATAAATACGCTTACGATAAGAAAGACCGGGTTATTTCTCAGACAAATCCACTGGGAGCATCCAGCACCTTTAAGTATGACGGAAATGATAATGTGACGGAATCTGTCGATGAAAACGGTACGGTTACCAAGTATGCTTACGATAAAAATGACAATCTCGTATCCCAGACAGACGGAAATGGAAATACGACAACCTACCAGTATGATGAACTGGACCGCAAGATCGGTGAGACTTCTCCGTTAAAAGAAACAAATGAATACCGTTATGATGCCATTGGAAATCTTACCAAATCAAAAGATCCGATGGGACTCATTACCGAATACAAATATGACAGCCTGAGTAACATGACGGAACAGATTTCTCCAAAGGGAGCAGTTACCAAATATGATTACGACAAGCATGGCAATGTCATTTCTGTAACGGATGCAAAGGGAAATGAGACACAGTACAGTGTTGACCTGAATGACAATGTCACAAAGATGACACAGGCGAATGGTGGAGAGTATACCTATAGTTATGATAAAGCCGGACGTCTGAAGAGTATGACCAGTCCACTGGGTTATACTAAAAATTTCTCTTATGATAAAGTGGACAACGTGGTAAAAGAAAGCGACAGCTTAAAGAGTACCACTACTTATACTTACGATAAGCTCCATAACATGAAGTCTTCTACCAATGCACTGGATGGAACAACCAGCTTTTCTTATGATAAGTATGGCAATCTGGTGAAGGAGACAGATCCGCTTGGACGGAGCAATACCTACAGTTATGACCTGGCAGGTCAGATGACTTCTGCAGCTGATCCGCTTGGTAAGATAACTGCTTACACTTACGACCCGGCAGGAAATATTACTGAGATCACCAAACCGGGTGGAAGAAAGACCAGCTATGGATATGATAAGAATTATAATGTTACATCTGTAACAGATCCGATGGGCTATGTTGCAAAGACAGTCTACGATAAAGACAACCGTGTAACAGAAGAGACCGATGCACTGGGGCAGAAGGAATCCTATACCTATGATAAGGACAGCAGGGTAACTTCTATTACAGACAAGCGTGGATTCACAACGGGATTTGATTACGATGCACATGGGAATATTCAGGTTGTTACAGATAAGACCGGATTAAAGAGCCATCTGGAATATGACAAGAATGACAACCTGACCAAAGTAACTGATGCCCTTGGCGGTGTAACAACTTATGGTTACGACAACATGGATAACCTGGTGACCTTCACCAATGCAGCAAATAAGACAACGAATTATACTTATGACTTAGAAGGCAACCTGACATCCATCAAAGATCCGGCAGGAAGAACGGAGAAATTCGACTATGATGAAAAAGGCAGACTGACCGGACATACACAGGCAAGCGGCAAGAAAACCACGTATGATTACGACAAACTGAATGACCTGTTGGAGAAATCTTATCAGGACGCAAAAGGCGAGACATCCGAAAAGGACGTGACCTACGCATATAACAGTGCCGGGGAACGGGTATCCATGAAGGATCAGACAGGCAAGAGCAGCTACGAATACGATGCACTTGGAAGAATCACCAAAGTGACAAGCGGTTCGAAAAAGGATGTCAGCTACGTTTATGATGACGCAGATAATCTGCAGGCAATCGTATACCCGGATGGGACAAAGATCAGCTATGAATACGACTTAAATGATAATCTGGTAAAACTGACAGACCGTAATAGAAAAGTAACCACTTACAAGCATGATGCACTGAACCGTGTGACAGAAGTTACTAGAAGTAATGGAACAAAGACGGAAGTATCTTACGATGCAGAAGATCATATCACAAAGATTGTGAATACCTGTGGTTCCTGCGGCAAAGTAATCAGTACTTATGAGTACAAGTACAATGATCAGGGATATGTAGTTGGAGAAACAGCTACGGAACTGGAAGCTGGAACAAGAAAGACGCCAAGCTGGGAAGACTGGTACAACTGGGGCGATACACAGAAAGAGACAGACAAAGCAGACTGTGAGCATCAGGAAAAAGAGATCCAGACGACACGTACCTATGAATACGATGACAACTGGGAACTGACACGCTGTACAGAAAAAGCAGAGGGCGGTAAAAAGACAGTCCATAATTATACTTATGACAAGATTGGAAACCGGACCTCTTACGAGAAGATCGAGGATGGTGTCAGCAAAGCAAAATATAACTATAAGTACAACGATTCCAACCAGCTCATCAAACGCACCAATGCAAAGATCTGGGGCGATCCGGGAACAACCTACAGCTATGATAAAGATGGCAATCTGATCCAGGAATGTGATAAGACAAACAGTGCAGATCCGGTTACTTATGAATACACAGCAGAGAATCGTTTGGCAGTAGTAAAACAGGGTGGAACAGTCCTGATGGCAGCCATGTACGATGGAGATAACAACCGGGTATTCGAACTTGATAACACCTATAAATGGGAAGACTGCTATGGCGATGAAGTCCTGATCCCGGCGAACCAGCGTACCGAAGATGGAAACAGCCCGAAAGAGCAGCTTGCCTCTCTGGTAAAAGGCGGTTCCAATGCCAAAGGATACACACTGACAGAGTATATCAACGATATCAATCGCGAGAATACAGAAGTCCTTGCAGAGTATGGAGCAGACGAGAAAGTACGTCAGGCTTATACTTATGGAGAAAGTGGAATCGGAGAACGGGTAAGCGTTGATAAATCGGAAGAAAGCAGTTATTATTTATATGACGGAAGAAACAGCGTGACCGGAATCCTGACCGAAACAGCTAATCTGACGAACAGTTATCAGTATGATTCATACGGTAACCTTACATCAGGAACAGCAGACGGTGTCAATTACTACGGTTACAATGGGGAGTCCACAAATGTAAAAACAGGACTTCAGTATCTGCGGGCAAGATACTATAACGCAGAGAACGGAACCTTTACAACTGAAGATAGTGACCTTGGAACGACAGAAAATCCATTGACCAGAAACCGCTACGATTATACGACCAATAATCCGCTGAATTACAGTGATCCGACAGGACATTCATTGTGGAGCAGGATTAAGAGTACAGCTAAAAAAGCAGCGAAAGCAGTCAAGAGTGTCGGCAAGAAAATCGTTAATACTGCGAAAAAGGTAGTCAAAACAGTAGTAAATACAGCTAAGAAAGCAGCAAAAACTATTGTTAACACAGTGAAGGGGGTAGCAAAAACTGCCAAAAATGCAGCTAAACATGCAAAACAGACATATCAATCTGTGAAAAATCGTGTAACCAGTAGCAGTACATATCAAAAGATCACATCCAGAGGAAGTCAGTTTATTCGTTCTGTAAGCAATGGGGTACAGAAAATTGGAAAAACTTATACATCTTTCAAATCCTATGTTTCAGAAAGAACGGCAGAAATCCGCTCAGAAGTGGTACGACATATGTGTACGACAACAAATCGTATTACAGATAAGCTTGGAAAAGTAGACTGGAATGCGGTGAAAAAAGTAGCCATTGGTATAACTGCGGTTACAGTTTCTGGTCTTGTAGTTGCTGCAACAGGCGGTTTGGCTGCAGGAGCAGTTCTGGCAGCATTGCCAGCAATGGGTGGCTTAGGAACGGCGATGGTTTCAGGAGCAGTTATTGGAGCTATTGGTGGAGCTTCATATAGTGCAGTGAATTCAGGTTTGTCTGGAAATAGTCTGAAACAAGTAGCAAAAGATACGTTAGTCGGTGGTATTGCAGGAGCAGTGACAGGTGGCGTTATGGGTGGCCTTAGTTATGGGGCTGGGAAACTTTTGAATGTAGTAAGGAGTGCAGGAAGTACCCATAATGATGGGATTGATAAATCGTTTAAAAAATTAGTTGCAGAAGTAACCGAAACAAAATTGCCAGAAGGCACTTGGGAAAAACCACCATTAGAGCGAGGAGATATTATTGACAAAGCTATGGGAAATAACTTGGGACACAATTTCCCGACCATAGATAAAGTAGAAAATGGTGTTGTGACTAGTGTTAAAAGCCGAGACTTAGGTGCAAAGACTTATCAAAATGGTAATAAATTGGAAAAGGTAATTGTCAAGGACATTAATAAAGTTTCAGGATTTATAGGAGAAACATTTAATGGTAAATTTGTTAATGCGGAAGAAATAGTGGGTAGACAATTACAAGTAGTTGTTCCAAATGTAACATTAAGCGAAGCTCAGATAAATGCAGTTAATAATGCTACAAAACATGGTATTGATAAAGGTGTTAAACTCATTATTACAGTAGGAAAATAATAGCAAAGTAAATAGCTTAAGGGGAATATTTTATTCCCCTTAAGTAATAGAGAGGAGAAAACGGATATGATTTCTGTATATTATAATCAAAAATATGGTTTCTTAATTGTGCCTAATGCCATTGAAAGGTTTATGGGATGTTATATTTCTATCGAACCTACAATTGAAATTATGGCTGAAGAAACAATAGATAAGATAGGCTGTGCAATTAGAAAAGGAATAAAAATTGCAGAAAGTTCCCCAAAAGTAGACGAATCTCAATTAAACAATTTTTGGAAACAAACAAAATATAAAAGTTTTCCAACATTTTCCAAGAATTATCAAAGAATTGATTTGAAACAAAATGGAGATGAATTAGAAATTAGAAGATGGGAACGGAATAATAGAGGGGGATATTCGCGAAAAACGGAAGAAAAAGATTATATTAATTTTATAGAAATGTCGGATTATGAATTGGGCTTGTTTATAAAAAAAATGTTTGAACCATGTGAAATTAGAATTGATGAAACAGAAAGATTTGAAACATTAGAGGGGAAAATAATTAGTTATTCGATTCCAAATGAGCATTATAAAAATATTGGTGATGGTCATACAGATTCTTATATGACATATAGAAATGAAGATTATGATAAGTTGTATATTTCTTTTTTGATAGGTGATGGAACTGATTGTACAGATGAAGTAAGCATAAAAAATCATTACAAAAAAATATACAAGCAAATGTCGAATATTAAATTTGAAAGTAAATGTAATAAAAAATATGTACATTTTTTAACAGAAAATGGAGAAGTATTGCTGAGTTTTATTGATAATGGTTATGTGGAGTTTTTTATGTGCATTCCATATAATATTGAAAGAAAAGTTCAAAAGGAGTCAATAGAACAGTATTTAAAAATGTTATTTTCGATAAAAATTGAAGATAAATAAAGCGTGAAGGAGAGAATATGCAAAAGAAGAATTGTGTTTTGTGCATAAGTATAGGAATTATAGTATGTATATTGTTATCAGCTTGCTCCAGACAACCAGACTTTGATGCCAAATCCTACGTCCAAAGTTCTCTTGATGCACACTATCATGGAGAATATAAGGACTATGCGAATCTGTTAGAAATCTCGGAAAAAGATGCCAAGAAAGAAATCGAAGAGGATTTTAATGAGAGTATCCAACAGCAATTTGATGATTCCGATAACATTACGGATAAAGGAATTGCTGATTATGCGGAAAAACTGACAGAAGTAAAGAAACTGGCAAAATACAAAGTACAAGATGTGAAAGAAGAGGATGGAGTCTATACAGTAAGTGTACAAGTTGAACCATCCAATGTATTTCAGACATTGCAACAAAGCTCTACAGAGGTAAGCAATGAAAAAATAAAGCAGGGATTGGATGGAAATGATCCGGAAGTCTTTGCAGCTGTATTAACAGAAAGTGTCCAGAAGAGTCTTGAAAAGAACAGATATGGAAAAGCTGTTACTGTAAACGTATCCGTGGAAAAAGATAACTCAGGAAAATATGGTCTTTTGGATACAGAGATGAATAAGTTGGAAGCAGCGATGTTCCCAACAGAATAAGAATGAATGGAAAGCTATCAGAGGAAAAAAACTGGTAGCTTTCTTTTAAACTCCAAGACAAGAAAACTTGTTAAAAAAGCTATTGTAATAGTAGAAAAATTATAATAAATAATGAATGACAAGAGTCTTTTATTCATTATGAGAAAAAGAAGGAATCTCCTATGAACCAACAAGAAATATTCACGTAAGATGGAAAAAAGTGCTGTAATCGAAGAGGTTGCAGCATTTTTTTCTTCGACATTTTTCGAACATTATAACGTACCTATCCGGTCACCGCCATGCTCCGATTTGATTTCTATATCAAAAATCAGATCGGAGGAAAGATAAATGGCTTATAACAAGACAAGTGAAGAACGAAAGTGGAATTATTGGAAAGAACAGGAAGAAAAGAAATTGCGTGAACTGGGAATGGAAGAAGAGAAGATCCAAAAGCTGCGCCAGATGGACAGGGAAGACTTTCTGGAAGAGCGCAGATACCGGGAACATCTGGATGAAACGATGCAGGATATGGATTCCATAAAAGAAAAGGACAGCGAGCTGTTTGCAAGGGATGTAAAGGAGCTTCTGGATCACATAGGTGATAAGCGAATCTATGAACTATTGAAAGAAACGGAGCATCAGACACTGGAAATCCTCTTACTCAGTACATGGGGATATTCTGGAAGAGAAGTTGCTAAGATTATGGGAATGGCAGAACAGACGATTTATACCAAAAGAAACCGTTTGAGAAAAAAATTAAAAAATTTATCAAAAATTGAATAATTATGGCGTTTTTCGTCGGCTATTTAATAGGCAGGTAAATTTTGCCAGTGTACTTTGACAACCTCATACCAGCATTACAGGTACGTTCCCGTAAGTAGAAGCGTGGCAGGAAGACGCGAGGACAGATGAAAAGGGCATGGAAGAAATTAGACCAGAAAGTGAGAGGCAGAGTTCTTTTGTGGCGTTTTCGTTTCGAGCGAATCATCTTTAACTGAAACAGGACCGTGGCGGTCTTTTGCGAGGATCACTTACGAGGGGATAATGATACATAGGAACTGCCAGTGAGCAGAGGATGGACTTTGGGTTGTAATCAGCAAGACTTTTAGAAAATCCGTGAGCGGTGCAATGCCAAGCATCCGCCTGTAATGTTCCCGTAAGGCAATGGGGGAGTCGAGGACAAATACAACGCCAAAAATCAAAAGTATAAGAAATCAAGGAAGAATGTGTCGTTGATATCAGATACATACGGCTGTAGGGAGAAATCCTTTACAGCCGTATTGATGTGATATCAGCACGCATATCAGGTAACAAATTATGTATTACACAAGAGAATATCTCAATAGAGCGCATCGAGAAATTGATACTATTTTCCGAGTGCTGTTCCCGGAACATGGAATGGCAGTAAGGGAAGAACAGATTATGTTATGCCACAAAATGCTGGATAACCTGCTGGGAAGAAACATAGCACTGTGTGACGCGGGTGTCGGTATCGGCAAGACGTATGCCTATCTGGTGGCCTGTGTTCTGATGAGAAAATATTCCCTCCTTGCAGAAGGATGTTCCCCTTATGAGCAGCGTCCGGTCGTGATATCCACTTCCAGCATTGCACTCCAGAAAGCAATTCTTACAGAATATATCCCTTTTCTCTCCCGGATTCTTCAGGAGAACGGGACGATTCAGGCCCCTATTAAAGCTGTGATACGAAAAGGGAAAGAGCATTTTGTCTGCGATGAGAGGTTGGAGCACCGAATCGTTGCAATCGAAGAAAAAAACAAAAATGCGTTGCAGAAAGAAGCTCTGCTGTCGTTGAAAGAACATTATGATATGGACGAAGTGTCCAACTTAAGTGGGTTTGACAGAAGGATGGTGAGTGTACCGAAGTTCTGTTCGGGAGACTGCCCGAAAAGAGGCTCATGCAGGTATCAGCAGTATCTGGAGCGTTCCAGAGATCATGAAATGTTCATTCAGATCTGTAATCACAATTATCTGCTGGCTGATGGTTATCACAGGCTGCAGGATTACCGCCCGTTATTAAAAGACTACCGAGCATTGATTGTCGATGAAGCACATAAGCTGCCGGATGCGGCAAAGCAGATGTTTGGGAAGAGCCTCTGTTATGACGATATCCGAGAAATCTGCTTTTATCTTGGGAATGAGTACCAAGGCCCGGAGATAAGAAAACTGTCCGGGACGATCCGGATGGTGTTGGACATCATAGGAGAAAACCACAGAACCAGATATGGGATAAAAGAAGAATTCCACATGACAGAAGAGTGTGCAATGTATTTATATGAGGGGATACAGACCATGAATAAGATCATAGAAAAATTAGAAAAGAAGATTCCAAAGTGGATCAGAAACAAGCTGGAAGAAACCAAAAGTGTGCTGGAATGCTTTTTCCATCAGGATAAGAAGTATGTGCTGCATCTGAAGCAGGACCATGACCACCGGATTATATTGTGTGCATCCAGCAGACGGATTCCACAGTATCTGGACCAGATGTTATGGAGCAGAGGAATGGGAGCGATTCTGACAAGCGGAACTTTAAAAACCGGACAGGGATTTTCCCACATTCGGAAAATGACAGGATTACAGAGAGTGCGGAGAGTCCGGGAATATGTGGCAGACTCCCCGTTTGAATATCAGAAGAACTGTCTGTTATATCTGCCAAAGAATTTGAAGACATGCAGAAGAGAAAGTCAGGAAGAGGCAGAGATGATAGCAGACCATATCCATTCACTGATCTGTTCGACTTACGGGCATACGCTAGTGCTGTTTACATCTTATCATTTGATGGGAAACGTTTACCAGATGTTAAGGGATGAAATTCCGTTCCCGATGATAGAGGTGTGGAGACATTCACCGGAAGAGATCACAAGATTTAAACAGATGGACAATGCTGTCCTTTTTGCAGCCGGCTCCTGTTGGGAAGGAGTAGACTTCCCTGGAGATATGGTATCTTCGCTGATTATAGTAAAACTGCCCTTTGCTGTTCCTGATCCCATCAGTGAAGCACAGAAGAAGGAATATGCCAGCCTGAAAGATTATATTCAGGCAGTGATTGTTCCAGACATGCAGAAAAAACTAAGACAGGGATTCGGACGTGCTCTCCGCACCGAGACAGATACTTGTGTCGTGTCCATTTTAGACGAGCGTGCAGGAGAAGGTGGCAGGTATCATGAGGAAGTAATGTGTGCGCTTCCGAGCTGCAAGATGGCAAAAGATATCAAGGATGTCCAGCACTTTATTCGAAACCGGAAAGGCGTGGAATACTACCTGTAACCGTTCGTGGTTCTGCTACAGAAAAAGCAGATTTTGCACGAAAAGTTTGGTGGTATTTCAAGGGCGTTTTCGGTGGGATTGTTGGTATTGATGAATAGCTATTTCGGCATGAAGTGGGTATACTGTGTATAGCGTTAGAGGAAAGGAGGCAGCTTATGATATACAAGGTGGAAACGATAAAAGATGGAACAGAAAAATATTTTTTCATCAGAAATCTGGAAACAATGAGTATTGAAGAACTGCCAAGTAAATATCTAATGCATAAGATTAAATGTAAACGTTCACCAAATACAGTGAAACGCACAGCATTTTCAATCTGCTATTATATGAAATATATGGCAGAGAAAGAAATGGAACTCACAGAAGTCTATCAGTTAGATTATGAAAAACAGACAGAACACTTTGTGGAATTTTTATACTGGCTTAAAGCCGGAAACCATACAGAGCAAACGGCTGGAGAAAAGAAGTGTCCGAATGAAGGAACCTGCAACGCATACTTAAAAGATGTGTTCAGGTTCTATTTATTTATAGAGGCAGAATATGAACAGTACGGAAGTCTCAAAACCTTATCGTATAACCAGATTATAGCGGTTAATCAGGTGGGAGTAAAAAAGGTACTGCGGAATCATTCTTTTAAAGCCTATCTGAAGGAAGAGGAACATCGTGGGAGAACAGCAAAAGAAAATCAGATTATTACAATTTTACAGGCCTGTACGAACCGAAGAGATCAGCTTCTGTTACTTATGTTAGCAGAAACCGGATACAGAATTGGGGAACTACTGGGAGTAAAATATGTCAAAGATATTGATTATAGGAATCACATGATAAGGGTATGCTTCCGGGAAGATAATGAAAATGAAGCGAGAGCCAAAAATGCGGAATACAGAAGTGCCAAGATAAGTAATGATACGTTTGAATTTCTCATGGATTATCTGGCAAAATATCGGAAAATCCTGCAACATCAGGATTACCTGTTTGTGAATATCATGGGTGAGAACATTGGAAAGCCATTAAGAGTGGACAGTGTATATGATATGTTGGACCGAATGGAAAAGAAAACCGGAGTTAAAATCACACCCCACATGTTACGTCACTATTTTGCAAATATGCGAAAGCAGGCAGGATGGGAACTGGAAATGATCAGTCAGGCATTGGGGCATAAACATTTGGATACGACTATAAAGTATCTGGACTGGCTGGATGATGAACTGATAGAAGCAAGTAATGAGTTTTATGCACAACACACTGCTATTTATGGGGCGGAACGTCTGCTGGAGTAGGGAGGTGTGAGAAATACCTATATATTTATTGCAACAGGCAGAACACATAACAGAATCTGAAGTAGATATTGAGAAGAAAAAGCAGGAACTATATTCAGAAATTGATGCACTTGGAATAAAAAGCGATTCAAGAATTAACAAATTGAAAAAGTTCTTGGCAGATAGAAAAATCTGGCATCTGGAAGAAATGGATTATCCTTTGCGAAATTCGTATGAACAATATTTAAGAGGACAGATACGATCACAAATTGTATCTTTCTATTTGAAAATATATGATACGGTAAAACAACAACATATCTATCAACAAATGCAGACGCTAAATGGAAAGCGGATATATGAATGGAAATATCAAAATAAAATTTATTTTCTGAAGTATTATCCGGAAAAGGAAATAGCTGAGACCTTTGAAACTTCTTATAAAACAAACCTATTGGTGTGGGATTTTACACAAAATTGTTCAGAAGTTTTAAAGAAACAAATTTTTTATACGTTGAGTCGTATCATTGCCAATACTTCAATGTCTAAGGCTTATAGAAATGTCAGGTTAAAATCCTTAAAACTTCTTTATGATTCTTGTGTTCAGTTAAATATTACGGATATTGGATTGCTGGAAATGGAACAAGTGGAAACTATTTTAAAGAATTTTCCCGAAACGAGTCAACGAAGTATTTTAGGTGAATGCAGAAGAGATGCGTTTATGCAGCAGGAACAGATCCAATGGGAAGCAAATGTATGGTATCTGGAACGATTACATCTTGGAAAACATCGGATAGACGAAAGTAAATCCTTAATTAGCATTTCTTTTATGGAAGTCAAGGAAATACAGAATCGAGAAATTTTACAGGCATACATGAAATATGAACTGGGAATTACTGGACAGGCAGTCAGCACGATTGTACGAAGATTTGTATGTATTAGAAATTTTATTGAACTGCTGGAACAAGAAAAGATACTGGCGATTCATGCAACTGTCGCAGAAGTAAAAAAGTATGCAGACGGCTTGCGAGAACGGGGAATACAGGCAAAGGGATTTAATGAAAGAATTTTCGGTATCGGTCATTTTTATAAATTCATGGAAGTTAAACAGTATATTACAAGAATGCCATTCCGAATTGAATATTTCCAACAAAAAGAAGTAATAGTACATCATGATCGTAGCGTTGAGGAAACAGTATATATGGAAATTTTGAAAAAATTATATCTTTTTCCAGAGCGATTACGATGTATGTTCCTACATCTGTGGTGTCTAGGATTACGGGCGAGTGAAGTGTGTACATTGAAAGGAAATGCTTATTATCAGCAGGGCGAGGATTATTGGATTCAGGTGTATCAGGTCAAAATGAAGAATTATAAAAGGATTCCAATCCCACAGGCACTTTATCAGATTATGAAAGTATACTTGAAAAAACATGAAATTCAGCCTGAAGAATTCATTTTTAAAAACAGCAGAGGTGGTGCTTGTCTATATGGTACATTCCGAACTCAGATGATAGAAGCGTGCCGGGAAAATAAGATTGCAAATGGAGAATATTTATTTCAATCACACGATTATCGACATACAGTAGCAACTATGTTTTATGACAGTCATGTATCACTGCAAAGTATCAGGGATTATCTTGGACATACTTATGAAGAGATGACAAGACAGTATATTGATTATATGCCGCAAAGGATTGCAAAAGCAAATGATGAGTTCTTTGAAATGCAAGGAAGTAGTTTAGCATCATGGCTAAAGAAAGAGGAAAAAGATGGAAAATGATATTATATACTTCAGCGATTTCCCCAATTTACAAGAAACAGGGACACGTAAGGATAATGGAAAATTTGATTTAACGTTGCTTCCAACGCAAGAATTAAAGGAAGAGTTTCGAGGTTATATTATGTATCGCTGCAAAAACGGAACGTTTAGAGCATTGATTCAGGATCGAACAGCTTATAATCATATTGCAAAGTTTTTGAACAGCAGAATAAATCGGAGAATCAAAAGCCTTGGAGATAGAAATCCAGAAAAATGGATATCACTTTTAAAAGGCTGGATGTTAGAACAGGGAATAACTATTGTAAAAGAAAAGAAGAGTGTGTATGGTACAGTAAGCTATGGCGAAGCAGTGACGATATTATATTTCAGAAACGTACTGAAATTTTTAGGGCCAGAAGATTTACGGGATGAGATAGAAAAAGATGTTTGGGAACTAAAAAATCTGGATATTAAAATCAGATCCAATCCAATTTATAATGTAAAAACACTGGATTTCAGAAAAATATATCAGCCAGATATCAGGGAAGAATGTAAGAAAGCTGTTTATATGAATCTGCAGTATGAAGCAATAGGAACTGTACAGGGAGAATTGACAATAATGAGGATATTCTCAGAATATCTCCAAAAAGAGTATTCCAAAATAAAAAGCTGCAGTGAAATAGACAGAGAAGTGTTGGAAGAATTTTTGATACATCTGTCAACAAAAGATACTTCCCATAGTGCGAATAGTTCTTATGTAATTTCATTAAGACGACAGTTAGAGACAATCGGAAAAATTTACAGCTATGAAAGATTGGAGCATTTATTTATTAATACGGATATTCCACCGGAAGTAAATGCAGAATTTAGAGTGTATTCTGATGATGAAATGAAACGACTGAATGCGGAAATTACACAGATGGATGTACAGATTGCAAGATGTCTTCTGATACATCAGATGCTTGGAACTAGGATATCAGATACCCTTACACTGAGACCAGATTGTCTGACGAGAGAAAATGGCCAAGATATGATTGAAATATATCAAGTTAAAACTAAAAGATATAAAAAACCGATCAGTAAAGAACTTGCAAAACTGTTACAGAGTTCTATTGAATATACACAGGAAAAGTTCGGTGATACAGAATACATATTTGTTAATGAAAAAGAACCTGACCGCCCGATGCAGTATATGGCTATAAAAACAAAAGTCATGTCCATGATACAGGAAAAGCAGTTGAAAGATGATCATGGCGAATTATTCGGGTTTGGAACGCACATGTTCCGGCACTACTATGGCGTCAAACTTACAGAAATGCATCTGGATGACTGGACGATAGCGAGACTATTGGGGCATAAAAGACTGAATAATGTACAGCATTACCGGAAAATGAGCAATCAAAGAATGGCAGACGAAACCAGAGAAGTAAGACAGAGGATGAGTGACATCATATATATGAGTCTGGCAAGATGGGGTGAAGAATATGAGCAAATACGACAAGATGATTGAGGAAAATCAGAGAAAAAGTAAAGAGAAAATTGAACTGGCATTGCAAGCAATACAAGATATGCTGGCAAATAAAGAACGTATCAGCGTTCCAAAGCTGATGAAGAAAACTGGATTGTCGAGAGGATTCTTTTATAAAAATCCAACCGTCCGGGATACATTGAACCAAGCAGTAGAGCAACAGGCCGGAATGATAGATCCAAGAAGAGAAATTCTGAACATGGCGATGGAAAAACAGATTGAACTGTTGAACCAGAAGGTGGCAGCTCTGAGCAGAGAAAATAAGGAACTGAAGAGAAAGAACGAAAAGTTACAGAAGGCATTACGGAAACAGGATTTGAATTTTATTAAGAACTTATAACATTGAAAATAATAAGATGGAAGAGATGTGTGCAGACACATCTTTTCATCGTTGAGGATAAAATATATAGAATGAGAATGGGATTGTTTTATGGTATACTAAAAGTGAAATGCTAACTTTGATATGAGGTATAAAACAATATGACAGAAATACAAATTAAAAATTTAATTAAAGAATATGAAAAAGAATATATTGAGTTTATGGAAATTGAGAAATTACCACAGTATAAGATAGATTTTTTTGAAATTAATGTTGAGGAAAGCGATGCAGCAGGATTCGCTTCAGCCGCCCAAGCTTACTATAATACGAAAACAGATGAACATATATTAAGGATATGCAAAAGTTCGGAAATACCAAGGTATATTGTGTTTCATGAATTTACGCATATTTTAGATACGGAAATGTATGCAAAGCAAGATTCTTGGAAATATATGGCTTTGTCTGGTTATACAGAATATCATGCAGCACAAGTTGAATTGATGATAATGTTAGGAGCAGATAGTATACAAACTCAAGATTTTTCATTTACAGTTGATGTTGAAATAGGTAATAGTACAGTTAGGAATTACCTAAACTCAAGACATCAATTAGTAGTGAATATGATGAATAGAACAGATTTTCCAAGAGATATTGAAGCATTAAAAACAACGGTAGGTGTGCTATATAATTATTTTGGAGTGCGTTCTATATGTAAAATGTATGCGAAAGATTATACTGAAGAAGTGGATAACACAATTATTATTCAGAAACTTTCAAAAGTATTATTTGAAGAGATAAATAGCTTTATGGTTGGATGGTTTAATGAAGCACAAGTAGAGCTGAGCTTTGTGTCATATATGAAAATAATGTGGCCTATGCTTCAAAGCTATTTTGGAAAAGAATGAAAGATAGTAACAGTAAACACAGTTTTGTATACAGTTAAACCCAGTAAAATCAACGCATGAGGGGAACTGGCTACATTTTACTTCCCTAATTGGTGGCAAGATATGCCTATGATCCTTTATTCTTTTTTTGATGAATATGATTTATCTCATAAAAAGATTGTTCCATTTTGTACAAGTGGAGGAAGTGGCTTAAGTCAAACTGTAGAAACAATAAAAAAACTTGAACCGGAGGCTGATGTTACTGAGGGATTTCATGTAGGAAGTGATGATGTTGATCAATGTCAACAAGATTTAAAAAACTGGTTAAATAAAATAAATTAGAAAAGAGGAAAAAATATGAATTTATATGCAACAGATAAAGAATATAAAGAAAGATTAGATTATTTTTTAGAAGAAGTAAAAAATGATGAAGGCAATAAGCTTGATGAAGAAACACGTTATTTAGCTATTTTATCAGTATTGATGGGTAATCAAGGAATTTGTGCTTATGAAGAAGTCTTAAATCAAGCACTTGATGTTTTATCACCTATTAAAGTTAAAGAAATGATTTATCAAGCAACTGATTATTTAGGTTATGGAAGAATGCTTGAATTTTTAAAAGTAACAAATGAAGTATTTGTACAAAAAGGAATTGAACTTCCTTTAGAATCACAAACTACGACAACTATAGAAAACAGATTAGAAAAAGGGATTCAAGCACAAGTAGATATTTTTGGTGAACATATGAATGAAGCTTGGAAAAAAGGAACAGTGAATAAATGGTTAGCCTCTAACTGTTTTGGTGATTACTATACAAGAACTGGTTTAGATTTAAAACAAAGAGAAATGATTACTTTTTGTTTCTTATATGGTCAAGGTGGTTGTGAACCTCAAGTTATGGCACATATTCAAGGAAACTTCAATTTAGGAAATGATGCAGCATTTCTTACTAATGTTGTATTACAATGTTTACCATATATGGGATATCCTCGTAGTTTAAATGCAATAAGTTGTATTAATAAAGCAAGTGAAAATGCAAAATAAAAAACTAAAAAAGATCATAGATTTATTGATGTTGTTATCTTTGTTTTTTCTCATGGGCTACTTTTACTTTGATAAAAGTAGCCATATGTTAATAGGCATACTTTGTTTTGTGTTATTTATTATTCATCAAATTCTCAATATGAGTTGGTATAAGACGCTTTTAAAAGGAAAATACACATATCCAAGAATCATTATTTTTATTATTAATGTGTTATTACTTCTTTGTATGCTTTTACAAATGATAAGTGGTTTTATGATGTCGTCTTATATAAGTGGGATTCATCAAGGGATGGCTCTTTTTAGAAGAATATATTTAGCGCTTTGTTATTGGTGTTTTATTTTGGTTGTTTGTCATATAGGAATTCATGTAAGAGGAAT
This sequence comes from Erysipelatoclostridium sp. AM42-17, assembly GCF_003480255.1. Classification (GTDB taxonomy): domain Bacteria; phylum Bacillota_I; class Bacilli_A; order Erysipelotrichales; family Coprobacillaceae; genus Faecalibacillus. The sequence continues at coordinate 66,497 of NZ_QUIN01000008.1, forward strand.
TTTGAGAAAACAACATTTCAAGATATTTTATTTAGTCATATCTTTATATGGTTTATATGTGTTAATAAAGAGAAATATTTTAGCTTATATGTTTTTTAGGGTTGAGTATTATTTTTTTGATACTACATCAATTTTTATCTTTTATTTAGATCATCTTGCAATGATGATTTTATTTGTGGGATTAACAGATATTTTATTAAAAGGGGTGAGAAAATATGAAAGTACTCGTCTTATTAGGAAGTCCTCATAAAAGGGGTTCCTCTAGAATGTTGGCAGACCATTTTATTAAAGGGGTAAAAGAAAATGGTCATACAGTTGATGTTATAGATATTGCACACAGTACAGTTCATCCCTGTTTAGGTTGTGATTATTGTGGAATGGATGGGGATTGTGTTCAAAAGGATGATATGTATCATATTAAAGAAATGATAATGAACCATGATTTATTGGTGTTTGTTACTCCACTTTACTATTTTGGTATGTCAGCTCAATTAAAATTGATGATTGATCGTTTTTATAGTTTTAATGGTGCATTGATGAACGCTCATAAAAAAAGTGTTTTGCTTTCTGTAGCTTATGAACAATCTAATGAAGCAATGAGTGATTTGTATCATCATTATCTCACTATTTGTCGTTATTTACATTTTAAGAATTTAGGATCAGTATTAGGTTTAGGTTGTGGAACTGTATCTATGACACAAAACAGTATTTATCCTCAAAAAGCATATGAGTTAGGATTAAGCATTAAATAAAAGATAACTTGTTATCATGACAAGTTATTTTTTTTCATCTTTTTATCATGTATAATAATTTTAATTACAAAAGGATGATGAATAATGAAAACAATATGTATTAGAAAAGCACAATCAAAAGATTTAGAAGATGTTGAAGAATTATATAATCAAATACATGATTTAGAAGAACAAAATAAAACAACTACTGGTTGGTTACGCAATATTTATCCAATTAAACAAACTGCTTATGATGCATTAAAAAGAAGTGATTTATATGTATTAGAAGATAATGATAACATAGTAGGCAGTGCGATTATTAACCAAATTCAGGGTGAGATGTATGCAAAGGGGAGTTGGCAATATCGAGCTTTACCTGATGAAGTATGTGTTTTACATACTTTAGTTATTTCACCCTATGTTAAAAACAAAGGGTATGGTAAATTATTTGTTCAATTTTATGAAGATTATGCAAAAGAACATGGTTATTATGAATTGCGTATAGATACAAATGAAAAAAATAAAGCAGCACGTGGTTTATATTATAAATTAGGGTATCAAGAAATAGGAATCATACCAACACAATTTAATGGTATCCCAGATGTTCGTTTAGTGTTATTAGAAAAAAGGTTGAAATAAGATATATGGAAAAATTAAAAAATGAAATAAAGGATCTATATTTCAAATATCATAAGGAATCAACTTATCGTCATGTTTATCATGTTTTTCAAGTAGCACGAATTCTTGGAAAGCAATATCATTTAGATATAGAAAAATTAGAAATAGCAGCTTTACTTCATGATATCAGTGCTATTGTAAGTCATGATGAAATGTATTTTTATAGTCAACAGTTATATTTAGATATTGATCCCAGTGAAGAAAAATATCATTTTTTGTTACATCAGCGTATTTCAAAATATATCGCTTATAATTATTTTGATATACATGATCAAGATATTTTAGATGCGATTGAATGTCATACAACTTTGAAAAAAGATGCTAATGAGTATGATAAAGTTATATTTTTATCTGATAAACTAGCGTGGGATCAATCAGGCATACCACCTTATTATCAAGGCTTAAAGAAAGCAATAGCAATTTCATTAGATGAAGAATGCTATTATTTTATGCAATATCAATTTGATCATCATCAAATATTAATGCCTCATACTTGGTTGTTAGAGGCTTATCATCAATTACAAAGGAGAATCCAAGATGAAAAAAATCATTGCTGATATGTATACTCTAGTAAGTGGACATGCCTATGGAACGATAAGGAAGTCTTAAAAAAGATAGTGAAGGAGAATCAAAGATGTTTCGTAAAATGAGAAGATTTAAACAAGAGTTAAGTAAAGAAGAATGTATAGAAGTTTTAAAAAATGAACCAAGAGGCGTATTGTCTGTATTAGGAGATGATGGTTACCCTTATGGAATCCCAATGAATCATTGGTATAATGAAAAAGATGGAAAATCTATTTTCATGGTGCTAAATCAGGACATAAAATAGACGCTGTCAAAAAATATGAGAAGGTTTCATTTTGTGTCTACGATAAAGGATATCGTAAAGAGGGGGAATGGTCTTTAAATATTCGTAGTGTAGTCGTATTTGGAAAAATTCATCTAGTAGAAAGCAAAGATAAAAATGAGGAAATATGTTCAAATCTTTGTAAGAAGTTTACAGATGATGAAGCATATTTAAAACATGAACTTTTACATTCTGGACCTGCTGTTCTTTGCCTTGAATTAACACCTGAACATATAACAGGAAAATTAGTTAATGAATCATAATATAAGGAGAAGATATGGATGGCATCAAGTAAACAATATTTACAATTTATCTTGGCTCAATTATCTGACCTAACGGATGTTACATATAGATCAATGATGGGAGAATTTATTATTTATTATCAAGGTAAGATAGTAGGTGGAATATATGATGATAGATTACTTGTAAAGCCGGTAAAAACAGCTATTGAATATATGCCTACTGTCGTATATGAAAAGCCATATGATGGAGCAAAAGAAATGTTGCTGGTTAATGAAGTTGATCAACCCAAATTTTTAACTGGGCTTTTTCAAATTATGGTAGATCAGTTACCAGAACCTAAAAAAAGAAAGAATAATTAATAGGAAACGACATGCTTGATAAAGCAATATAATAGTTTTCATATGAAGGGAGCTACAAAATTTATGGAAAATAAGGATGTTCAAAACTTAGCAAAATTGACAATGCAATATGCAAAAGAGATTATTAAATCAGGTATGTCATTGGTTGATTTAAGAAAAGATTTAGAAAAGAAAATGTTTATATTGGGAGCTGATTCTTTTTGGTATTGGAATATAGGTGCATTTATTTTTTCGGGAGATGAAACATATGTTTCAATATCGGGGAAACACTATACAACATCTGATAGATTTATTCAAAATGACGATATTATTACCATAGATTTGTCACCCCAAAACAATAATATTTGGGGAGATTATGCAAGGACAATTGTTGTTGAAAATGGGATAGTTGTTGATTGTATAGATAACATTCAAAATAATGATTGGAGAAAAGGACTACAAATGGAAAATAGTTTACATCAAGAATTATTAAAGTATGTTACTGTTGAAACAACTTTTGAAGATCTTTATTTTCATATGAATAATATGATAAATAAAGAAGGATTTATAAATTTGGATTTTTTAGGAAATTTAGGACATTCTATTGTAAATAAAAGCGAAGATAGAATTTATATTGAAAAAGGGAATAAAATAAAATTAAGTGATGTAAATTATTTTACATTTGAACCTCACATAAGCGTATCAAATTCTCCATATGGCTATAAAAAAGAAAATATTTATTATTTTGACAATGGGCAGTTAGTAGAATTATAATGTAAGTTCAGTAATTTTATATGTGATATGACACTATTTTATTAGCTTTGATGACAACAATGATTGCTTTCATGCCTAACTGATTTATGACATGAATGGATTGAATATAATAAAAGTTGTAAAGGAGAGTTGAACATGAAAGAGGAAAATATTGTTTTAGGAATCAAAATTAATAAAAAGAAAATGCTAGTTAATTTTATTAGTTTATCTCTTGTGCAAGGAATGATTATTTTTGTTGGATTATTTAATTTGTTAAAAACATATTTAATGTTGAATAACATAGAAATAATCTTTATTAGTATGATTGTTTTTATTGTTGCTGAAATATTCTTTTTATCTTTATCAGGTAGTTCAGAGTATCTGGAAATAAAGAATAAAAAATTAGGTTATTATCGTACCAATAGCGGATTGAAAGGTGTATTCCAACTTTTAAAAACAAATAATAGTGCAGATAATATATTTTTGTTAGATATGGAACATATCAGTTTAATAAAAATAAGTTATGTAAAGACTACAGGAGGCTGGGCACAAAATGGTTATGCAATTCAGTTAACATTTTTATTAACCGATCATTCTCAATTTACTATCGTTCCTACTACAATGAATGCGATAGAAGATGGAACTTATAAAGCGTTTATTGATTATATTGAACAATGTGGGATCACAGTGATAGATAAGTATAATATTTGTTCTTTACTTAGTGGGAATGTTGATAGTTTTAATACTTATATAAAAGAATTAGAAAGAGGGATGAAACATGATTAAAATCTCTTTTAAATGTTCTGAAAGTATAAGTGAACAAATCAAGAAATATTTAAAGAATAATCCATATATTGAATATGTAGATGAAAATCAATTAGATAGTCAGTCTGTTATTATTATTTTAATTAATACTATAGAGGATCTTCATCGAGCTATTAATTTAAAAGGCAAATATCATTCAGACATGATTTGTGTTGTAGATGATGAAACTTACATGTTTGATTTATTAGATATCAAGCCTGTATTATTTATGAAAAATCCATGTACTGAAGATGATTTATCACAAATGTTTGATTTTTTTGAAATGAAAAATAATAATTTAGATTACTATATAGAGTTTAAAACAAGTTACTCACATATTCGTTTATGTGCTAAAACAATTATGTATATTGAATCTTATGGACATAATTTAGTGGTTCATAGTGAACAGGCTTCTTTTGTTGTTCGTGAAAAATTATCAGATGCATTTTTTAAACTACAACCATATGGATTTATACAAACCCATAAATCATTTGTTGTAAATAAGAGTTTTATTTATAAAAAAACAAGTCATGAAATTATTCTTAATGATTCAACTCAAATACCGATTGGCAAAACTTTTAAAAAATTATTGAAAATATAAATTATAAGGAATGAAGTTAATAGTTGATTTTTATATGAAAAGAACTTTTTTACAATGTTGTGAATTGAAGTTCTTTTTATTATGTAAATCAATTTGTGTGCTATAATTTTAATGAGTTAAGGGGATGATGAAAATGAAAATATTCGCATTTACAGGAGCGGGAATATCAAAACAAAGTAATATACCAACATTTATGGAAAGACCAGATGTAAGAGAAAAACTATTTAGAAGTTACGCTAATACACATCATGAAGAATATAATGAGGTCATTAAACAATTAAAAGCTAATATGAATGGTGCAAAGCCTAACGATGCACATATTGTTTTAGCACAATATCATATTCCCATTATTACAATGAATATTGATGGATTACATAAAATGGCAGGAAGTGATGCTTTGGAATTACACGGTGGTTTACCGGAAGATGATGAAATGGATAAAGCGTATTCTTTATATAACAAACCTGTACTTTATGGAGATCCAGCACCAAACTATCAAAAAGCTTATGAAATGGTTTATGCTTTACAACCAGGAGATGTCTTTTTAGTTGTTGGATGTTCATTTCATACAGGAATATCGGTTGATTTAAGAGAAGTTGCTAAAGCTAGGGGTGCAAAAATAATTGAAATCCAAGAAGATGCTGCTCATAATGTAAGAAAAGTTCTAGAAGAATTACTAAATAAAGGTTAGTTTCAAAGACTTAGGAGAAAATGAGTGATATGAAAATACCATTACTGCTATGTACGATTCTATTAGTGGGTATTTCTATTCCTTTATATTTTGGCAAATGTTCCAATATGATTGCTGGATATCATGATTTAAGTAAAGATGATAAAGAAAAAATAAATAAAATGAGGTTATGTAGAGTGTTAGCTATAACACTTGATATAGCTGCAATCATTTTAATATTGGGAGCTAATTCTATTATTGGTATAAATGATACAATTATTTTAGATATCGTTACCTTGATAATAGGAACGATATTGAGTCAGATTGTTTCAAAAAATAAATAAGAAAAGGTATTGAGAAAATGATATTTGTAAAATAAGCTATAGTTATATTTATGCGTTTTTTATGTTCTAGCAAGAGCATATGAAGTAGATTAGAGAAAGGAAACTTTATGCAAACAATTTTAATAAAGCCTCATCATTTTATTGATATTATTAAATTATATGGGGCAGGTATAGAAAAATTTGTACCGGATGAAAAAATGGGACATGATTTTTACAAGGTTGCTAATATGATTATTGATAATCCATTAATAACTTTAAAACTTACTGTTTATGGAGATGATATTTGCAAACCATGTAAAAAATATGACAAGGAATGTACTGATCCATTGGATTGTATTCCAGGATATTCTAGTAAGAATAAATATAATATGACGCTAGATGATAGAATTATTCACTTTTATAATTTAAATGAAGAAACATATACTGCTAAACAATTATGCAAGATTATTAATAATGAAAAAGAAAATATCTTCAAAGTATGGATTGAAGAAGAGGATACTTTAACACAAAAAAGATTTGAATTATTTTCAATAGGAGCAAACAAATTTTTAAATTTATAATTAAAATATAAGATAAAAGATAAGGAGAAAAACGATGGCAAAAGATAAAAGATTTGAAAAAGTATACTCACAAGGAAAACTAACATTAACAGAAATTTGGGTTGATAGAGAAACAGGAGTGAATTATATATTCCATACGAGTGGTAATGCAGGAGGAATGACACCATTACTAGATAGAGAAGGTAAACCTGTCATTACACCAATTATCAATAAATAATTTGATGAGGGAGGAAGATCATGGTAACCGTTATTTTATTTCTTGTTTTAGTTATATATATTATTTTACTCATTGTAAAATATAAAAACAAAAGCAATACAAATATGAATTGGATAATCCAGTTTGTTCAAGGTATCATATGGTGTGTACTTGCTGCAGATAATTGGCATCATAGTCATATTGCTGTTCAAATTGGCTATATCGTGATTATTCTTTTATCCTTCATAACAGGTATTCAAGAGTTTATAAAATGTAAAAAATAATTGTTACTTTAAGGAGAAAATGATGAAACATAAAGTGAAAATAACTGTTTTAGATAAAAAGCTATATCCTGAATTACAACAACATTATTGTGCAAATCCTCATTCAGGTGTTTGTCCATGTTACAATGTAGGCGATGAATTTATATTTTATCGTGATGATAAACGTGATGATTTTTGGCATATGGGATTGAATACTTTAATCAAAACAAATGGTAATCGAGATACGATAGCAGGAGGACCTAAATTACCATTTTGTTCAGAAGCATGGGATGCGATTTCTCGTTACATCTATACGGGATTACAAGGTGGCTCTATTATGAATGGGTGGATGAAAAACGAAAATGAAATGATTGCCTGTTGCAGTGATGGAACAAGACCAGTTATCTTTAAAATTGAACGGATTAATTATGAATAAATTTACATTGAGGTGATAAAATGGGACAAATGAAAAAGGCTTATTTTCATCTTCCAGGTTTATTTGAATTTTACGAATTATATCAAAAGTTCTTACCTTTATTTAAAGAACATCGTGAATATTTTTATGAATGGTGTGATATAGGTTCTATATATGGATCGCCTGCAAATTGCATTTGGAATGGTGGTCGTATCAGTTACGAAAATCCTGATCCTCAAAAAGTTTTGAGTTTAATGCAGGAATATGATATTTCCGCAAGACTTACTTTTAGTAATTCCTTATTAAAAAAAGAACATCTTTTAGATCAAAGATGTAATGATCTTTGTGATTTGCTTGAAAGATGTAAAATACAAAATGGTGTTATTGTCCATAGTGATTTGTTGCTAGATTACTTAAAAAAGAAATATCCAAAACTTTATTTTGTTTCTTCTACAACCAAGGTAATAACGAAGTTTGAACAATTAGAAAATGAAGTGAATAGAAAAGAATTTCGCTATGTTGTACCAGATTTCCGTTTAAATAAATCTTTTCATCAATTTGACCATTGGTCACAAATGCAAAAAGATAAATTAGAATTTTTATGTAATGAGTGTTGTTGGATTGGCTGTCAAGATAGAAAATTGTGTTATGAAACTGTAAGTCGTCAAAATTTAGGAGAAGATTGTTTAGATCATCAATGTAAGGCTCCAGAAGCCAATAAGGGATATCTTTTTTCAAAAGCAATGGAAAACCCATCATTTATTAGTATTGATGATATAAAGAATATTTATTTACCAAAAGAATTTTCACAATTTAAAATAGAAGGAAGAGGATTAGGAAGTGCTTTAGTTTTAGAGTTTATACTTTATTATATGACTAAACCTGAATACCAAATACATGTAAGGGAATATATGTATTTAGATAATATGTTAGATTTATTTTAAGATGTGAAGGTTATTGAGAGGGATGTATATGGGAGCAATGAGTGTTTTATTTTTAATGGGAATTCTTTCATCTATTTTTATTTTTTTCATAACTATTTTTATTGTAATTGTAGCCTATAGTGTTATGAGTTATGTTTTTGAAAGTATGGCATTGAGGTTAATGACTAAGAATTTGTGGAATAAAGAAGGAATGAGAGTATGGATACCATTTTATAATAAGTCTATTTTTGGAAAAATAGTAGGTTATAAAGCATTAGGAATGATCTCAAGTTGTCTTACTTTGATATCTTTTTTACTAAGTATGTATTTCTTTTTTTACCAACAATTGAAGATGGTTTTGTTTTTGGTTTTATTATTGATGTTGATCATTACATTTATTTTAGATACTTTCATAGCTCATAGAATATATATGAATGTGAGTCCTCGATATGGAGATATTTTAACAGCAACAACCATTTTATCACTAGGGTTATTAAGACCGCTTTTTCTTTTTTTAGTAAGAAATAAATTTCATGATATAAAAAATGATAACTAATGTTATTTTGTGAAGGATGTCATGTGAATTATATAGAAGTAACTCAAAAAAATAGATGATGAACATATATGTTGTGCAATTTCTAATCAATATGATGAATAAAAATGGTTTTTAAAATGATGAGATGCTAGGGAGTAAGTGAAAATGACAGAGTGGGATAAATTACAATTAGGAAAGATGTACAATGACTTTGATCAAGATTTGTTTAATCGAAGAGTTGAAGCCAAAAAACTGTTTAAAACTTATAATAAAACAGATGATGCAGATATTGAATTGAGGCAACAACTTATGGAAAAACTGTTTAAAAAGGTAGGCCAAAGAGTTTGGATTGAACCGGATTTTCATTGTGAATTTGGTAAGAATATTACTATTGAAGATGATGTATATATTAATTTTGGTTGTGTTATTCTAGATTGTGCTGAAGTGACTATTGGTGCTCATTCATTGCTTGGACCTAATATAGGTATTTATCCTGTTAATCATGCCCTTGATGCAAAAGAAAGAATAAATGGTGCTTGTATTGGGAAACCGGTACATATAGGCAAAAATGTCTGGTTAGGTGGCGATGTAAAAATATTAGTAGGAGTGACTATTGGCGATAATACGATTATTGGAACTGGAAGTGTTGTTACAAAAGATATTCCTAGTGATGTAATTGCTGTAGGGAATCCTTGTAAAGTCATAAGAAAAATTACAGAAGCAGATAAAACGGATTATTTTGATCATAAATAATATATATTGCTGAAGTGAACGAGTAAGAAAAATGTAACTTATTTATTCACTTTTTTTAATTGAATACTTATATATGGGTAAACTATTTACTAGACAGTACAAGAATAAGTCAAGTATAATAAAAATAAGGGTGATGAAGATGAAAAATAATATCAAAGGGAAAATAATAGGAATCATTGTTTTAATTGTTGTGACAATTGCTTTGTTATTGATATATTTTTTAGTACGCTCACCTATTGAATTTAATGAAAAGATAGTAAAAATCGAAATTAATTCTGCCTATGATGCAAGAAAAAATATAAAAAAAGTAAGGAACGGTTCTTTGAAAAGTGTCCAAATTAATGATAAAGAAGTGAATTATCAAAAATTAGGTCAATATTCTGTTATTTATACTTATAAGAAAAAAGAATATAAAACTTATGTAAAGGTTGTAGATAGTCATGCTCCACAGTTTGATGTTAAAAATCTAGATATAGATTTAGGTATGCATGTTCAGGCACAAGATATGGTAGAAAATATAAAGGATGCAACCCATACTCAAGTTTACTTTAAAAAGAAGTATTCTTTTGATCAAGAAGGAACACAGGAAGTGACGGTTTGCGTTAAAGATGAAGGTAAAAATATTACTGAAAAAAAGGCTAAAGTGACTATCGTTAAAGATAGTGAAGCACCTGACATTACAGGTTTAGATACACTTACTATCGTGGCAGGAGGAAATGCGGATTATCAAAAGGGTGTAGAAATTAAAGATAATCGAGATCCTAGTCCACAACTTCAAATTGATTTTAGCCAAGTTGATTTAACACAAGTTGGCACATATTATGTAACTTATACAGGAATAGACCGTTCTGGTAATAAAATATCAAAACAAAGAGAAATACAAGTTGTTAATAGAACTACAGCAGGAATTAATAAACAATCTAATGAAAAAATAGTGTATTTAACATTTGATGATGGACCATCTCAAAATACAAAAAGTATTTTGGATATTTTGGATCGTTATCACGCAAAAGCAACTTTTTTTGTTACGGGAAATAATCAAACTTATAATTATTTAATTAAATTAGCACATGAAAAAGGACATACTATTGCTTTACATACATATTGTCACGATTATAAAAAAGTATATGCATCATCTCAGTCTTATTTTGATGATTTGACGAAAGTGGGTAATATGGTTAAAGGATTAATAGGCTATGTTCCTCGTTATGTTCGTTTTCCGGGTGGGTCATCTAATACAATTTCACGTCGTTATTGTACAGGACTTATGTCATCTCTATCTAAAGAATTGATAAATAGAGGATATCAATATTATGATTGGAATGTCAGTTCATCAGATGCTTCAGGAAACAATGTAGCTGTTAATACCATCATTAATCAGGCAACATCATCACATGTTAATAATATTAATATTTTGTTTCATGATTCATCACCAAAAACAACAACAGTTCAAGCGTTACCTACAATTATTGAACATTATCAAGCATTAGGTTATCGTTTTGAAGCAATTAATGATCAATCATTTATTCCTCATCAACGAATAAATAATTAAATCATTTGACTTCACTTCATCTTTTCGATAAGATGTTAATAAATACAGTGAGTAGACATAGTAATAAATTATTAAAACATAGAGAGTCTTTGGTTGGTGGAAAAAGATTTGGCGTAATTTATGAATACAGCTATGAGTAGAACGTTGAATGGAGTAGGCGTCTCCGGTTATCACCGTTATATGATAAAAGTATGTTAGTACTTGATGAGGCTTATATAGTGATATATAGGTGAAATAAGGTGGTACCACGGGAATCAACTCGTCCTTTATGGATGAGTTTTTTTGTTTTTTTAAGGGGGATATAGAGATGATTATTGTATTAAAACAAAACACAAAACAAGAAGATGTAGAAAGAATTGAAAACGCAGTAAAAGCAAAAGGGTTACAAGCTCATATTTCAAGAGGGGATTTACAAACTATTATTGGTTTAGTTGGTGATACAACAAAAGTAGATCCAGAACAAATCGAAGTAGATCCAGCAGTA
>NZ_QUIN01000009.1 GCF_003480255.1 Erysipelatoclostridium sp. AM42-17
ATCAATAAGAAAATTATGTTTTTTCTATTGATTTTTCATAGTAGGTCTCCTTATAATTTTTTCTTTAGCATTATGACTTCTTGATTACGCCACACTTCTTTAAATCCGTGTTTGATAAACAATTGAGTATATGGGCTGTTTAAAGCAATATCGTCACATAAATAAGTTAAACCATTCTTCTTTGCTTTTTTACATAACATTTTAAGTGCCTGTTTCCCATATCCTAATCTTCGGTACTTAGCCTCAATAATTATATTCAAGACATACTCTTGATATTGATCCTCATAATAATAAGATACTTCACCAACATAGTTTTGTGATTGCGTATCTTTAATATAAGCGTAATAATATTGAGGATGATTCATCCATAACTGATACCAAGTATTCCACAAAGATAAATCAAAAGAAATAATCCCATCTTGATTAAATGCCATCGTTGCTGGATCAGCTAATAAATGTTGCCGATAGGCCAATTCATCTAATCTCGGTTTAACTAATATAAGCATATAATCTCCTTCTATTTTTAACTTACATTAATTGTAATGCAGTCTTATTTTATAATATTTTTATACAAAAGAAAACAAAAAAACTCTTGAATTATCTTCAAGAGTTATTTACAAAATGGGGCGGACGATGGGAATCGAACCCACGAATGCCGGAGCCACAATCCGGTGCGTTAACCACTTCGCCACGTCCGCCAGTTCCAACTGCATGTATTACTATACATGAAAAAATATAACTTGTAAAGAGAAAATTAAAAAAATAGTTTAATTATTTCATTTGTATCAAAACAACGTATTGAATATAACATTTTATCTATAAATTACTCTTTGATCATTTCCCACCAAAAACATAAAGAAAACATTTACAAACCATTTTTTTGAATGATATAATATTGATTGCAAAAGCATATATGATTTTCAAAATATAACAGATATGAGAAAGTTGTATTACTTTATGTAAATAATCTCATATTTGTGATTTCTACATAGAGTATTTCCTTTTGTAATTTAATAAGGAGGTACCAGTCATGGCTACAGGAAAAGTAAAATGGTTTAATTCAGAAAAAGGATTTGGATTTATTTCAAATGATGAAGACAACAAAGATATCTTTGTTCATTTCTCAGCAATCGTTGCTGATGGATTCAAAACATTAGAAGAAGGTCAAGTTGTTGAATTCGATATTACTGATACAGATCGTGGACCACAAGCACAAAACGTTGTTGTAAAATAATGTTTAAAACACCCCTTAGGGTGTTTTTCTTTTGTATAAAACATAAAAATAGGAATGATCATCAATCATTCCTATTTTATTTTATCGATAAACGATAACTGGCGTATTATCATCAAGTGATGCGTATAAAGAAGCAGCTACACTTTCTGATAAGTTAATACATCCGTGTGATCCATTTGTTTTATAAATTTCTCCACCATAAGCACTACGATGCAAATCATGGAATCCAATTCCACCATTAAATGCCATCCAGTATTTAACAGGTGCTTCATAAGGCCAAGTACCATCAGGATTTTTTTCACCTCTTAATACACGGTTTCTTTGTTTAAAATAGATATAATATGCTCCATTAGGTGTTGTACGTTTAGGATCAGATTCTAAACCACTTACAAAATCAGATTGTAAAATACAACTTCCATTTTTATAAAACCACATATGTTGTTTTGTAATATTAACTTCTACATAAGTATTACCTAATCCACCATTTTCATCTGATGAAGATTTTCCTGTTGTTCTTGGGGTTCTATTTACATCACTTTTATTTTGTTTAATGAGTTCCATGACTTCTGCAGTTTCTGTTGCTGGCATAACACGAATTCCATAAGTTCCTCCGGTAACAGTATGCATCGCACCATCACTACCTTTGAATGTAGTAGATTGATTAACTGTATTGTAAGAAACAGCCATTTTTTTAACAAACGCTAATACATTTTCTTTAAAAACACTGTCATCTCTTACATATGTGCCATCATCTTTCTTTGTTAACCAGTCTAACATAACAGAACCATCTAATGTAAATTCTTTTCCAGATGATGTTTTATATGAAATAACTGATTTACAATATTCATTAGCTGCTGATAACTTATTTTTTAAATCTTGATTATCTTCTTTAACTGCTGGTTGGACATAACAATTTTCTTTTCTAACATTGATTGTTGTTTTACCATTAGCTAATGCTGTCTTTACGCTATTTAATAATTGATCAAATTGAATAGTAGATCCTTCTGTTTCTTTAGCGATACTAAATTTACCATCTTTGTATTGAACATAAGCATCTGTTGGTGCAACTTGATTTTCTGCTTTCATATGTTCTAATGATTGTAACCCTGATGTTAATGCTTGTTCATCAACTGTAATCACATCTTTAACTGCATAATCCTTTGAATTCATTAAAGCCCCAACCCAACCAAAAGAACTTTGTTTATCAAGGACTTTATTGATTGTATTATTTTCATTATAGCCAAGCCCTAATTGACTACTATTAATTGATTCATTTTTCCCATCATTGAATTTTAATACAATTTGATGATCTTTCACTCCTTGAGATACCTTTTCTTTAGCTTTAGTAAGATTTAAACCACCTACGTCAATTCCATTGATAGAAGTACCTGGTAAATATTTACCACTATAGTAAACACTTCCTCCAAAGTACCCAATCAGTAAAACTAAAATAACAATTCCGCCAGTTAAACACCACTTTTTATGAGTATTAAACCACGCTTTAAAATTGTTTTCTTTTTGTACTTTATTTTTAGCTTTTGTACTCATTGTTTTATCCCCCAAAATATCTGTAATAAAATTATTAAGATGATATAAATTTTAACCACATTTGTCAATAAATACAATACAAAAAGTATGGTATTTTTAAAGAAAAATGATAATTTAAATCATTTGCTTTCATTTTTTAATATATTCATATATTTCTTTAATTTATTAACATCACCATCAAAGCAATATCCTTTCATTCCTGCTGCTTTTGCTCCTTGAACATTTTCTTCTATATCATCTACAAATAAACACTCATGACCCTCTAAATGATAATAATTAAGAAAATCTAAAAAGATTGCTTTGTCTGGTTTTACCATATGATGTTTAGCTGAAAGATAGTAGTCTTTAAAATATTTGAAAATAGATTTACTTTGATAATAATTATCAAATTGCACGGAACAGTTAGACAACAAATAAAAATCATAATCATTTTTATATTCAATTATGAATTGTTCCATTTCATCAATCACATCAAAAAAATCATACCAGTGATTAAAAGTATATTCTATCAATGATCCATATTGTGGATATTGTTTTGTTAGTTGTTGAATAGCTTGATTTATAGAAATATCTCCTTTATCTAATTGTTTCCATTGAAATGAACCAAACAATGATTGAACTAAAAAATCCTGTTCATCTTTATCATCCGTTAACTGACTTGCAATATATCTTGGATCCCAACGACAACACACATTTCCCATATCTAACACTATATATTTCATGATCATTCCCTCCCTACTATCTAGATTATAATCTATTTTTTAATGCAAAGATATCTCAAATCGTCTATAATTATTATATAGAAAGGGGATGCTTTATTATGCAAGCTTTATTTTTAGTTTTACATAAAGTTGAATGCTTAGACGAATTACTCGTTGCTTTACAAAAAGCAGGTATTAAAGGGGGTACAATTATTGATAGTAAAGGGATGTTAAATACCCTTCAAAAAAATGAAAACTTCATTTTAGATTCGCTTAGAATTTTCTTAGAAGATCCTAGAGAAGAAAGTAAAGTACTCTTTTTCGTTTTAAATAAAGAACAAGTTGCTTTAGCTAGAAAAACAATTGATCAATCACTTGGTGGTATCGACAAACCGAATACAGGAATTATGTTTGGTTTTGATTTAAACTTTGTTGATGGTCTTAATAACGAATAAAGAGAGAAAATACATAACGTATTTTCTCTCTTTTTTACCATTGTAACATCGTCATATAATTATCAATATCATTAAGTGCTTTTTTATAAGCATCCAATCGTACCATTTTTTCCTTTTTGCCATCAATAGAAGTAATATAAACACTATCATAATCACTTTCTACAACAAGTGCTTGTTTTTGATAAGTTAAATAACCATTACTAATTCGATATTTAACCTTACCATTTACACGATACTTAACAATATCTCCTTTTAATATAAGAACATAAGCTTCATGACTAGGTTTTTCACTACTATGATTTAATAACGGTGCTTCTTGATCTGGTGGTAATAATTGCATAATTTTATGAAATATCTGTTTGCTGGATATTTTATATCCTTGTATCTTATCGTTTTTATCAACTGTTAAAGTCACATCTTGATAATGTTCATTAGACTCTTGACTACTTACAAAATCTAGTAATTTAACTTTTAATGTTGCGTCTTCTACAACTACTGAATCTACAACTTCTTTAGAAACTACTTTTGTTTGTTTTGGTGTTTCCTTAGTAGAAAACTTAAAAACAATAGCTATAACAACAACTAATGCAATAACACAAAGGCAATACATAGCATTTTTAGTAAGTTGCATTTTTTTCATTTGCTTACCACCCCTTCTTTATATTATTCTATCAAAAATACTCCAAAGAAAAAAGACGCATCATTATAAAACTGCGTCTAATCTCTTTTGAATATCACCTTTTCCAGTAAAACCTGTAATTTGATCTACTGCTTGACCATCTTTAAAGATAATAAGATTAGGAATGGCTTGAATTCCATACTTTCTTGCAAGATTTTCTGATTCGTCCACATCTACCTTTACAAATTTCACTTGTTCCATTTCTCCAGCTAATTCTTCCAAAACTGGACTTAACATTTTACATGGTCCACACCAATTAGCAAAGAAATCAACTAAGACAACACCATTTGCAATTGTTGTAGCAAATTGACTTTCATTAATTATTTCCATACTTTCACCTCAACTATTATTATGCCTATACTTTTTTATTTTACAAGTTAAATGCTTTTTTATTTTAATATTTGAATTTTATAGTTAACACTGTTATGATATTCAGTAGATTAATGTGTAATGTATCTAGGAGGTTTTTATATGAAAAAAGTAGCAATTGTTACAGATAGCAATTCAGGAATTACTCAAGCAGAAGGAAAACAATTAGGTGTCTTTGTTTTACCCATGCCTTTTACTATTGATGGTGAGACATACTATGAAGATATTAATCTTACCCAAGAACAATTTTATGATAAATTGATGAACAATGCTGAAGTCTTTACTTCTCAACCAGTAGTCGGTGATGTAAGTAAACTTTGGAACAAAATATTAAAAGACTATGATGAAATTGTGCATATCCCCATGTCAAGTGGCTTAAGTGGTTCATGTCAAACAGCACTTATGTTAGCCAGCGAATATGATGGTAAAGTAGAAGTTGTTAACAGTCAAAGAATTTCAGTTACACAAAAATATGATGTTTTAGATGCCAAACGACTAGCCGATGAAGGTAAAAGCGCAAAAGAAATCAAAACAATCTTAGAAAACAATAAATTACAAGCCTCTATCTATATTACAGTCAATACACTAGAATATTTAAAAAAAGGTGGTCGTATTACACCAGCAGCTGCCCTACTTGGGGGAATGTTAAAAATTAAACCTGTATTACAAATTCAGGGAGAAAAACTTGATGCTTTTTCAAAAACAAGAACAATGATTAAAGGTAAAAAGATTATGAGTGACGCTATCGATAAAGATATTAAAGAACGTTTTGGTGATGATTATCATCATGTTCACATATGTGTAGCTTATACATATGATCGTGAAGCAGCTCTTGAATTTAAAGAAGAACTTCAACAAACATATCCTGATGCGCATATTATTTGTGATCCTTTGTCATTAAGTGTTTCTTGTCATATAGGACCACATGCTTTAGCTGTTGCTATATGTAAAGTGATTTAAAAGATTCTTAGGAATCTTTTTTATTTTAAAAAAAGTTAAAAAGATTTGACTAATATAAAATAATTTGACTATAATGTAACAGTTACTTGATGTTTAATCAATTCATAAGAATCATTGTATGTTATAATAATGAAAAAGAAATAATAAGGAGGTTAACTATGCAAGAAAAGCCAAATCATAATAAAAAAAATGGCAACTATCATAAAAAACAAAATAATCATAAAAATCCAAAAAAATTACATCATAAATCATCTAAATCACCAGATACTAAAATATTTGCTTTAGGTGGATTAAACGAAATCGGAAAAAATATGTATTGTGTAGAACATGAAAATGAATTGTTCATTATTGATGCAGGAGTTAAATTTGCAGAAGATGGATTACCTGGTATTGACTATGTTATCCCAGACTACACATACTTAAAACGTAATGAAAAGAAAATTAAAGGGTTATTAATTACTCATGGTCATGAAGATCATATTGGGGGTATTCCTTTCTTACTACAGGTTGTCAGTATCCCTTTTATTTATGCTACACCTCTAGCGTGTGCTATGATCAGAAGAAAACTTGAAGAAAAACGTTTAACGCAAGCAACTCATCTTATTCAAATAGATGGTGATTATCAAATTAAATCACGTTATTTTAACATTGGTTTCTTTAAAACAAACCATTCTATTCCTGAAAGTGTGGGAATTATCTTAAATACACCTAATGGTCGTATTGTTTCTACTGGAGATTTTAAATTTGATTTATCTCCTGTAGGAGATCCTGCTGATTATCAAAAGATTTCTTTTTTAGGAGAAACAGGTGTGACTTTACTTTTAAGTGATTCTACTAATGCTGAAGTTCCTACATTTAGTAAGAGTGAAAAAAAAGTGGCTAATGCCGTTCAAGAACAATTTAGAAAAACTGAAGGTCGTTTAATTGTTGCAACATTTGCTTCCAATGTACATCGTGTACAACAAATTGTAGAAGCTGCCGTTAAGTTTAATCGTAAGATTCTTGTATATGGACGTTCAATGGAAAATAATATCCAAGTATCTCGTCAACTTGGTTATATTAAAGCTCCTGATCGTTTCTTTATCAAAAATGATCAAGCTAAAAAATTACCAGATAACGAGATTTTAATTTTATGCACTGGAAGCCAAGGTGAAGCTTTAGCAGCATTAAGCCGTATCGCTAATGGTACCCATAAATATGTAAAAATCAAACCGGGTGATACTGTTCTCTTCTCTTCAAGTCCTATTCCGGGTAATGATTACAGTATTAATGTTGTTGTCAATCGTTTGTTTAGAGCCGGTGCTAGAGTTTTAGTCAACACTGCTTTTAATAACTTACATACATCAGGACATGCTAGTCAAGAAGAACAAAAATTAATGATGTTACTTACAAAACCTAAGTATTTCTTCCCAGTCCATGGAGAATATCGTATGTTAAAAATACATGCTCAATTATCACAAGAAGTCGGTGTACCACCTGAAAACTCATTTGTTTTAAGCAACGGTGATACAATTCTTCTCAATCATGGTGAAGCAAGACTTGGTCCAAGAATTCATGTTGATGATATCTATGTAGATGGTAATGATATAAGTGGTTTATCAACTGCTGTATTAAGAGATCGTCAAATATTATCAGAAGATGGTATGGTATCTATTTTAATTAGTATGGACTCTCATAGTGGTAAACTTCTTACAAGACCGGTTATTATCTCACGTGGTTTTGTTTATATGAAAGATAGTTTTGCTATGATTCGTGAAGCAGAAAATTTAGTAGGGCACGCCCTTAATAAGTTATTAGCTGGAAAAACAACATTTGGGGAAATTAAAAATACAACTCGTGAAGTTTTATCTTCATACTTTTATCGCAAAACTAAACGTAATCCAATGATTATTCCAGTTATTATGAATAAAAAATAATGTTTAAGAAACTAAGAAAAATCCTATTGATATGTATATTATTTATATCAATAGGATTTGGTTCTTATACTCTACTTCACGGTTCAAAAACAGAATATCGTTTTAAAAATGATACTTATCAAAGTACAAAATTACCTAACACCTTTAATGATTTTACCATTGCTTATATAAGCGATATCAATCTTCATCAAGAAAAAGATTTAAAAAGATTAAAAAAAATTATAAAAGATTTAAATACAAAAAATGCTGATATGGTTTTGTTTGGTGGAGATTTATATGATGGACAAGTATTCAAACAAGACGAAGTGATTAAAATACTAAAGAAAATAAAAAGTAGTTATGGTCAATTTGCTGTTTTAGGAGAAAAAGACCAAGTTGATAAAACAACATGTACCAATATTTTAACTGAATCAGGATTTGAAGTACTACATAATGAGTATCGTAAAATCTATTATAACGATCAATCCATCAGTTTATTTGGTTTAGAAAACAGTAGTGATATTTCTACATTATTAAATGATGATAATAAAAATAGTTTTAAATTAGCTTTAGTCCATCAACCAGATTATTTTCAACAACTCAAATCATCTGTCCAGCTTCAACTTTCTGGACATACTTTAGGTGGTTATATTAAACTTCCTCTTATTGGTGGTTTAGAAGATAAAGATTTAGGTACGCTATATCGTAGTGGGATTCATAAATCAAAACAATCCACTTTAATTATTTCAAATGGTTTAAGTTTTGAAAAAGATCATGATTATCGTATTTTTACTTATAATGAGATTAACATGATTACACTAAAAAAATAACAGGTTCTATATGAACCTGTTATTTTTTTATCATTGTTCCTACCCCATTAGCAGTAAATATTTCTATTAATAAACTGTGTTCTAAACGACCATCTAAAATATGTACTCGACTTACATCATTTTGTACAGCCGCTAAACAATTCTTCAATTTTGGAATCATACCACCAGTGATGACACCCTCTTTAAATAATTGTTCTGCTTTTTCGGTATCAATTTGTGAAATCAATGTTTCAGGATTATTTGGATCTTTTAAAACACCTTCTATATCTGTTAAGAAAACAAGTTTACTAGCATGCATTGCTCTTGCAATCGCTGTTGCCACATCATCAGCATTAATATTGTAAGCATGATATTTTTCATCAAGACCTACTGTTGAAATAACCGGTGTATAATCTTGATCTAATAATAATTTAATTAATGTTGGATCGACATGAGTAATATGACCAACATAACCAATATCATCACCATGAGGCATTGATTTTTCTACTATAATCATATTTCCATCTTTACCAGATAAACCAACGGCATGAGTTCCAATTCTTTCTAAATGTTGAACCAATCCCTTATTGACTTTACCCGATAAAACCATTTCAGCAACTTCTAATGTTGCTTGATCAGTAACTCTTAAACCATTTTTAAATTCACTTTGAATATTAACACGTTGTAACATTTTATTAATGTCTTTACCACCACCATGAACGATAATAACTTTAATACCAACTGATTTTAAAACAGCGATATCTTTTAAAACATTTTGTTTAATCACTTCATTAGTCATGGCACTACCACCATATTTAATAACAACAACATGTCCTGTAAATTTTTGGATGTACCCTAAAGCATCTACAAGTACTTGAGCCTTATTTATTTCTTTTTCAAAACTTTGCATATAATCCCCCTATGAACGATAATCAGCATTGATTTTAACATAATCATATGTTAAGTCGCATCCCCATGCTGTAGCTTTACCATCAGCAATTTTCATATCAATATTAGCTTTAACATATTCGCTTGATAGAATTTTTGTAGCCACTTCTTCACTATAATCCGTTGCCATTCCATTTTCAACAAGCTTTAATTCACCGTATTCACTTTCAATATATAAATCTACTTGATAAGGATCAAATTCTTCCCCAGAATATCCCATTGCACATAAAAGTCTACCCCAGTTAGCATCATTACCATAAACTGCTGTTTTTACTAAAGGTGAAGTACATACACTTTTAGCGATGACTTTAGCTTGTTTAATATCTTTAGCATGATTAACATTGATTTCTAACAATTTAGTAGCACCTTCACCATCACCAGCAATACATTTTGCTAGATACTCATTAACATAATAAAGTGCTTCTTTAAATGTTTGATAGTTTTGATCTTCAGTTTCTATTTTTTCATTACCTGCTAATCCATTAGCCAATAATAATACTGTATCGTTTGTTGAAGTATCTCTATCTACTGATACCATATTAAAAGTATCAGGGATTACTTCTTTCAAAGCCTTATTTAATAACTCTTTAGATATATTTAAATCAGTTGTAATAAATCCTAACATTGTAGCCATATTAGGATGAATCATTCCTGAACCTTTACAACATGCCCCTAATGTAACTGTAGTTCCATCAATATCAATTTCAACAGCAATATGTTTAGGTTTTGTATCAGTTGTCATAATAGAAGTTGCTACTTCAATCCCTGCTTCATTAGATGAAGAAAGTAAAGCTTTAGTTGAATCTATTCCTTTTTTAATAGGTTCTAAAGGAAGTTGTTGACCAATAACTCCAGTAGAACAAATTAAAATCTTTTCATGACTCACACCAAAAGCATCACCTACAATTTTAGCAAACGCTTCATTATTTTCTTCACCTAATTTTCCAGTACATGCATTAGCAATACCACTATTAATCGCAATTGCTTTTACTTTTTGAGTTCCTTCTACAATTTTTTTATCCCATAATACAGGTGCTGCTTTAACCATATTTGTAGTAAATGTCCCTACTGCATCTGCTTCTACTTCACTGACTATTAAAGCAAGATCTTTTTTTCTTTTCTTTATTCCTACATGTTGTCCTGCCCCTAAAAACCCTTTAGGAGAAGTCACCGTTCCATTATCAATAACTTTCATCTTTATCCTCCTTATAAAATAGCAGGTGCAAGCATAAGTCCTGTTTTTTCATCTAAGCCAAACATTAAATTCATATTTTGAATAGCTTGTCCGGCTGCACCTTTTACTAAATTATCCATTGTTCCCATCATAATAACACGATGTGTACGTTCATCAATTTTATAATTAACATCAACAAAATTACTTGCTTTTACACTTCTTACCTCAGGTACCTTTCCTGGTTTTAGTACTCTTACAAAATATTCATCATCATAAATTTGATAAGCCTTGGCTACCTGTTGACTTGTTACTCCTTCTTTTAACTTAGCATAAGCAGTAATACAAATACCTCTATTCATTGGAATAAGATGAGGTGTAAAATTGAGTAATACATCTTGATGAGATGCATAACCTAATTGTTCTTCTATTTCAGGTGTATGACGATGTGTTGCTACACCATAAGCTTTCATACTTTCATTGACTTCACAGTATAAATTAGCAACCTTAGCTCCTCTACCTGCTCCACTGACTCCACTTTTAGCGTCAATGATTAATGTATCCATGTCAATAAGTCCTGCTTTAGCTAAAGGATAAACTGATAAAATAGAACAAGTAGGATAACATCCTGGATTAGCTAATAAACGTGTATTTTTAATTTGTTCACGATTAATTTCACATAACCCATAAACTGCTTCTTTAATAAATTGTGGTGAAGCATGTTTAATTCCATACCATTTTTCATATGTATCAACATCTTTAATTCTAAAATCTGCCGATAAATCAATAACTTTCACTTTGCTTAAAACTGTTTCATTAACCATTTTTGCACAAACACCTTGAGGTGTAGCAAAAAAGATAACATCAACATCATCTAAATAATCTTCAATATTTTCATCAATACATTTTTGGTCGACTAATTGAAAATAACTTGCATAAACTGAACTGTATTCTTCATCACTATATGTTCTAGAAGATACCCATTGTATTTTTGCTTCTGGATGAGTTAATAAAAAACGAACTAATTCACATCCCCCATATCCTGTTGATCCAACAATACCTACTCTTATCATATTTTATCCCCCATTCTTCTAAATAAAAAAATCGTCTCTTAACAAGAGACGATTGACCGCGTTACCACTCTATTTATCATAAGTTGACCTTATGATCTCTTTCATCGTTAAGGGCGATTACCCGAAAGTGATACTTATTTCCCACTTTCCTCTCCTAAATGCGCTTCATCCTAACTAAGATTACTAATCTTCCACCAACACTAGCTCGCTTAAATCATCATTAAGACTACTCTTTTATTCATTGAGTTTGGTATTATTATATTACTTAAATTCTATTTGTCAAACTAAAATAATAGAATTTTGTATAATTTATTTTTAAATTATATGAATAAAATAGCATTACCCAAAATAATACAATTTTATTTAGAATAATAATAAATTATTAATTATTTCGATAAATCATTGCATTAATTTAAATGTTAGTTTATGATAATTATAATTTAATAACAAGTTGAAGGGAGATTAATATGAAAGAAAAAGTCATTCTTGCATACTCTGGGGGATTAGACACAACTGCTATCATCCCATGGTTAAAAGAAAACTATGATTATGAAGTTATTTGTTGTTGTATTGATGTAGGTCAAAAAGAAGAATTAGAAGGTCTTGAAGAACGTGCTAAATCATGTGGTGCTTCTAAATTATATATTGAAAACGTTGTTGATGAATATGTAGAAAACTATATTATGCCTACTGTTCAGGCTGATGCTGTTTTTGAATATAAATATTTATTAGGTACAGCAACTGCTCGTCCATTAATTGCTAAGATCTTAGTTGATGTTGCTAGAAAAGAAGGCGCAACAGCTATTTGTCATGGTGCAACAGGTAAAGGAAATGACCAAATTCGTTTTGAACTTGGTATTAAAGCTTTAGCTCCAGATTTAAAAATCATTGCTGCTTGGCGTGATCCAAAATGGACAATGGATTCTCGTGAATCTGAAATCGAATATTGTAAAGCACATGGTATTCATTTACCATTCTCTGCTGATACAAGCTATTCTCGTGATCGTAACATTTGGCATATTTCTCATGAAGGGTTAGAACTTGAAAAACCAAGTTTAGCTCCTAATTTTGATCATTTATTAGTATTATCAAATGCTCCTGAAAAAGCACCTGATGAGGATACTCATATTGAAATTGAATGGGAAAAAGGTGTTCCAGTAGCATTAAATGGTAAAAAAATGTCACAAACTGCTATTCTTGAAGAATTAAATGAATTAGGTGGTAAAAATGGTATTGGTATTATCGATATCGTAGAAAACCGTGTTGTAGGAATGAAATCACGTGGTGTTTATGAAACACCTGGGGGAACTATTTTAATGGAAGCACACCGTCAATTAGAAGAACTTGTTCTTGATCGTGAAACATTAAAATATAAACGTTTAGTTTCTGTAGAATTTGCTGAATTAGTTTATGCTGCTAAATGGTTCTCACCACTTAGAGAAGCATTATCTGCTTTTGTTTCTAAAACACAAGAAGTTGTTTCAGGTACAACAAAAATGAGATTATATAAAGGTAATATTATCAAAGAAGGTACAACATCTCCTTATTCATTATATGATGAAGATATTGCTTCATTTGCTACTGGTGATTTATATGATCATCATGATGCTGAAGGATTCATTACTTTATATGGTCTTTCTACAAAAGTTCGTGCAATGAAATTAAATGGTAAAAAATAAAAAAGGGCTTTAGCCCTTTTATTTTAAAGGAGGAAAAACAATGAATTTATGGGGTGGTCGTTTTACAAAGCCAACAAACCAATTAGTTTATGATTTCAATGCTTCTATTAAATTTGATCAAACCTTTGCTTTACAAGATATTAAAGGAAGTATTGCCCATGTTAAAATGCTAACAAAACAACAAATATTAACCGAACAAGAAGGAAAAGATATTGAAAATGCTTTACAAAGCATTTATCAAGAAATAGAACAAGGTCGTCTTGCTATTGATGAAAGTTGTGAAGATATTCATAGTTTTGTTGAATCTACACTTATTTCACGAATTGGCGATACAGGAAAAAAATTACATACTGGAAGAAGTCGTAATGATCAAGTAGCTTTAGATATGCGTCTTTATACTCGTGATCAAATTCAAATGATGCATACCCTTATCATTGATTTACTAAAAACGATTAATGATATCATGAAAGAACATATTGATACAATTATGCCAGGTTTTACACATCTTCAAAAAGCACAACCTATTACTTTAGCACATCATATGGGTGCCTATTTTGAAATGTTTAAACGTGATGCAACTCGTCTAGATGATATTTATCAACGTATGAATATTTGTCCTTTAGGTTCAGGAGCCCTTGCTGGTACCACTTATCCATTAGATCGTGAATATACTGCTTCTTTACTAGGGTTTGATGGACCTTGTTTAAATAGTATAGATGGTGTAAGTGATCGTGATTATCTTATTGAATTATTAAGTGCGATGTCTACAATGATGATGCATATGTCTCGTTTATCAGAAGAAATGATTATTTGGAATACGAATGAATATCAATTCATTGAATTAGATGATACTTTTTCTACCGGTTCTTCTATTATGCCACAAAAGAAAAATCCAGATATTTGTGAATTAATTAGAGGTAAAACTGGTCGTGTTTATGGTGCTTTAATGGGATTACTCACAACAATGAAAGGTTTACCATTAGCTTATAATAAAGATATGCAAGAAGATAAAGAAATGTTCTTTGATGCTTTAACAACAACTAAGGGATGTCTCCAATTATTAAGTGATATGTTAAAAACAACTTCATTTAATAAAGATAAGATGAAAGCTTCAGCTACTGGTGGCTTCACTAATGCTACAGATGCTGCTGATTATCTTGTTGGTAAAGGTGTTCCATTTAGAGATGCTCATGGTATTATTGGTCAACTTGTTTTATACGCTATTAGTCAAAATAAAGCTTTAGATGATTTAACATTAGAAGAATTTAAAAATATTTCTGATGTCTTTGATCAAGATATTTATCAAGCTATCGATGTCAACACATGTGTCAACAAACGTAATACAATTGGTGCCTGTGGTCAAGAAGCAATGAAAAAAGTAATTGAATTAAATAACCAGTATTTATCACAATATTAAAAGACGATTCGTTTGAATCGTCTTTTTTTATGAGGGTACCGGTGGATACATCCAAACCGCAACAATGAAGAATAAAAGAATTAAAATGACTCCAAGAATAAAAAACAATGATAATTTTTTTATTATTTTCATTCTATTTTCCTCCGTATTTTAAATGGTACATCGCCTCTAATACTTCAAAAATATAAGTAATAGAAAACTTACCAATAAGTGAATAATGATCCGTCCCTACTTTGACTAACATATCCACATAATCACGATAAATAAAGTCTTCTAGTTGAGTAATACATATTTTATAGGCTTTACTCTTTGCTATTTCACGCATCACATCAGGATGATCAACCATAAATCCACCAGCAATACTAGAAACAATAATGACATCATTTTCAGTTAATCTTTTTGCAATCTCTATTTGACTGGCAAGAGGATACATACCGGTACATCTTTTCCCAGAATATGTTAATTCTATTTCTAATTGCATCGCTACGGATTGAGTAAAAAAATTCCCGGCAAAGCAAATTTCATTAGCTTTATGCATACGGTCTACGATTTCTTCAAGTTGTTCAAATGAGACTTGTTGATAAGTTGATCTTAAATTTGCAATAATATTTTCAAAATGATCTTCAAACAATTCTTTCATTGTTTTGGATTCATCTTTCACTTGAGTTGGTAATTGATGATCAAATTGTAATCTTAGTGCATCACGATTAAAATAGTTTAAATTCATTGTTACATCCATTTTAAAATCAGCAAAGCTTTGATAGTTCAGTTTACGACACAAACGGCTAATTGTAGCAGTAGAAACATAGCACATTTCAGCTACATCGGTAATAGTACATCCAGGAATAAGCATGATATTTTCTAATATTTTTCTTGCTGCATCGGCATATACGTCATTAATATCTGCAGTATTGATAAAATTAATTAAACTATAAAATGCCCCTCTCATACTTCGTTTCCTTTCTTTTTAATCACATATGATTCCATTGTGTCTAAACACAAACAATTTAATTGTCCTAATTGTCCACATGCTAAACCACCATCAATACCTATTTTATTATGATATTCATCATCAAACCAGATATCATAACTTTGATTACGATTAATAAAACATACCGGTGTATGTCCAAATATATATGTCTTATTTAAATCACAAGGACTCAAATAAAAATAATCGCGAATCCATAATATAGTTTCCTCTTCTTGTTCATTTAATCCTTTTTCAGGATCTACACCAGCATGAACTAAAACATAATCTTTATGATTCACACGAATTTGTAAAAGTAAAGGCAAGCTTTTAATATAATCATATATTTGACGTAAAAAGACATTTCTAACAATTGTATAATCTAAATGTGATAAACATTTTTTATGTAAATAATCTCGAATATTCTTGATTGTTGTATCTCCACCATTTTGTTCCCATAAGTTAAACTGACAACTAGGAAAATCAAAATCATTATTTTCTATCGCTAATTTCAATGCTTCTTGCATCATATATTCATGATTTCCTTTAAGTAAAGTTATATTATCAAAATGTGAAATATAAAAATAAATATCTAAACTTTCAGGACCACGATCACAAATGTCACCTAATATATATAATTGATCATTTTCACTAAAATTAATTTTCTTTAACATTTTTTTAAATAATTGGAAATGACCATGAATATCTGATAAAACATATGTCTTGCCACTCATTTTACATCACCCATATTATCATACCATAAATAGCCAATAATATAAATTAAACACCTTTATTTAAAACAAAAAAGACGCCTAGGCGTCTTTTCCAATTGTTGCTACCATAACAGCTTTAATCGTATGCATTCTATTTTCTGCTTCATCAAAAACAACAGAATTTTTAGATTTAAATACTTCATCTTCAACTTCACGAATATCAATACCTTGATCATATTTTTCTTTTGCTAATGTTGTATTAAAATCATGGAATGATGGTAAACAATGCATAAATAAAGTATGTTCATTTCCTGTCTTTTTCATCATTTCTTGAGTTACTTTATATGGTGATAACATTTCTACTCTAGGTTTATATAAACTTTCATCTTCACCCATACTTACCCAAATATCAGTATAGATGACATCGGCATCTTTTACTGCTTCATCTACATTATCTAATACTTCAATCTTTCCACCAGACTTTTTAGCTTCTTCTTGGCAATATTGAAGAACTTCATCATCAATATGTAAATCTTTAGGACCTAAACATACAAAATGCATTCCCATTTTAACAGCACCATACATTAAACCATAACAAACATTATTACGAATATCACCAGTAAAAACAAATTTAATTTCATTTAATGGTTTGTTTAAATGTTCTTCAATAGTAAGGAAATCGGCTAATGTTTGGGTTGGATGATCAACATCAGTTAAACCATTCCATACTGGCACACCTGAATATTTAGCTAAATCTTCAACTGTTTCTTGTTTAAAACCTCTAAATTCAATACCATCATACATTCTGCCTAATACTTTTGCAGTATCTTCAATGGATTCTTTTTTCCCCATTTGTGAATTACTTAAATAAGTCACATGACCACCTTCATCTAAAGCAGCAACTTCAAATGAACAACGTGTTCTTGTTGACGTTTTTTCAAATAATAAAACAACATTCTTTCCTTCTAAATGTTTTTTTATTGTTCCTTCCTTTTTATCCTTTTTTAATTGATGGGCTAAATCTAAAAGATAACGAATTTCTTCTTGAGAAAAGTCCTTTAATGTTAGAAAACTTCTATTTTTTAAATTCATGATATATCCCCCTTATTATTGGATTTATTTTATCAAATTAAGCTAGTTTATTCAATAATGAGAAATAATTATTATTTTGTTTTCATTTTTGAACATTTCACTATAATAATGTTTGGGAGAATAATAATATGAGAAAATTAGCTTTTAGTAATGAAAAATATGTAGAATTACAATCAAAACACATTAAAGAAAGAATTAAACAATTTGATAACAAACTTTATTTAGAGTTTGGTGGTAAACTTTTTGATGATCATCATGCTTCAAGAGTTTTACCAGGTTTTCAACCCGATAGCAAATTAAAGATGTTATTAGAGTTAAAACAAGATGCAGAAATAGTCATCGTTATTAATGCCAACGATATTGAAAAAAATAAAATGCGTGGTGACTTAGGAATTACTTACGATGAAGAAGTATTAAGATTAATTGATGCTTATCATAGTGTTGGTTTATATGTAGGAAGTGTAACGATTACGCGTTATGAAAACCAACCATCAGCTAAATTATTTATAGAAAAACTTGAAAAACTTAATATTAAAGTTTTTAAACATTATCCTATTAATGGGTATCCTCATGATATTGAAAAAATTGTAAGTAAAGAAGGATTTGGTCAAAATGATTATATTGAAACAACTAAACCATTAGTCGTCATTACTGCTCCTGGTCCAGGTAGTGGAAAAATGGCTACATGTCTTTCTCAACTTTATCATGAGTATGTTCGTGGTGTAAAAGCAGGGTATGCTAAATTTGAAACTTTCCCTATTTGGAATATTCCTTTAAAGCATCCTGTAAATTTAGCTTATGAAGCAGCTACTGCAGACTTAAATGATATTAATATGATTGATCCATTCCATTTGGAAGCTTATCAAGAAACAACTGTTAACTACAACCGAGATGTAGAAATCTTTCCGGTATTAGAAGCGACATTCAAAAAAATTATGGGAACTTGCCCTTACAAATCACCTACTGACATGGGTGTTAATATGGCAGGAAAATGCATTATTGATGATGAAGTAGCAAAACAAGCAAGTTGTGATGAAATCATTCGTCGTTATTATCAAGCCAAGTTAGATTATAAACGTGGACGTGTTCAACAAAGTGCTATTAGTAAAATCGAATCAATCATGACTTCCCTTGATTTAAAAACAAGTGATCGTCATTGTGTAGCCCCTGCACTTCAAATTGAACAAGAAACCCAAGAACCAGGATTTGCTTTTGAATTGAACGATGGTAAAATCATCACTGGTAAAACAACAGATTTATTAGGTTGTGCATCAGCAGCTTTACTTAATTCATTGAAATATTTAGCGGGTATTGATGATGATGTTTTATTAATCGCTCCAGAAGTCATTGAACCTGTTTCAAAATTAAAAACTGATATTTTAAAGAATAAAAATCCTCGTTTACATACTGATGAGGTCTTACTTGCCCTCTCTATTTCTGCAACTCACAGTGAAAATGCAAAAAAAGCTCTAGCAGTTATTCACGAATTAGAATATGCTCAAGCTCATTCATCAGTCATTTTATCTGATGTTGATAACGAAGTATTAAGAAAACTAAAAATTCAATTTACATGTGAAGCTAAATTTGAAGCTAGTAAACTTTATCATAAGTAAAAAAATCCACATTTCGTGGATTTTTTTATTCTTGAATAAGTGGTGTAGACATATAACGATCGCCACCATCTGGTAATAAGACAATAATTGTTTTACCTTTATTTTCTTCTCTTAAAGCTAATTGTTTTGCTGCTGTTAATGCAGCTCCTGATGAAATACCTACTAAAATTCCTTCTGTTTTAGCAATTTCTTTTCCTGTAGCAAAAGCATCTTCATTAGAAATTGTAATCACTTCATCATAAATTGCAGTATCTAATGTTTCTGGTACAAATCCAGCACCAATCCCTTGAATTTTATGAGGACCAGCTTGACCTTTTGATAAAACTGGTGAACTTTCTGGTTCAACAGCAACAACTTTTACATTTGGATTTTTTTCTTTTAAATATTTACCAATACCAGATATTGTTCCTCCTGTACCTACTCCGGCAACAAAGATATCTACTTTACCATCAGTTTGATCATAAATTTCTGGACCAGTTGTTTTATAATGTGCAATTGGATTAGCTGGATTTTCAAATTGTCCTGGAATAAAACTGTTTGGAATTTTTTCAGCTAAAGCTTTAGCTTTGGCGATAGCCCCTTTCATTCCTTCACTACCTGGTGTTAATACTAACTTGGCACCATAAGCTTTCATTAAGTTTCTTCTTTCAACACTCATTGTATCAGGCATTGTAATAATAATTTTTAAACCTAATGATGTTGCTACTGCAGAAAGCCCAATTCCAGTATTTCCTGATGTTGGTTCAATTAATGTAGCCCCTTCTTTAATTAACCCTTTATCTAAAGCATCTAATACCATTTCTTTAGCAATTCTATCCTTTACTGAACCAGCGGGATTAAAATATTCTAATTTTGCTAAAACATCTGCTTTTAAATCATCTTTTTTAATAATTTTATTTAATCTAACTAGTGGTGTATTTCCTACTAAATCTACAAAACCATTTTTAATATCTGCCATAATAAGCCCCTTTCATTTTTATCCTTATTTCCTATAGGATTACTATGGTATTACTATAATACTTTTTATCTTAGATGTCAACTCATATGATTATGTTTAATAAAAAAAATGTGTATAAACACATTTTAAATGACATAGTCCCAAACTTTATTTTTGCTCATTTCCACCAAATCTTCTAATGTATAAGATTCTAAATAATCAATAATCACTTTATTTAAACCTTCATAAAAAGATATTGTCGGACAAGTTCCATAACGTGGACAAGTATTTTCTTCATCTTCCAAGCATGCTACACATGCAATCTTTCCTTCAACGACTTCTAATATTTCTTTTGGTGTATATTGATTAGCCGGTTTAGCTAATGAATATCCTCCTTGAGGACCTCTTGTACTTTTAATTAGTCCTGCTTTCCCTAATGGTGAAGCAATTTGTTCAAGATATTTAATCGAAATATCTTGTCTTTTAGATACATCCTTTAAAGAAACATGTCCTTGTTCTTGATGTAAAGCAAGATCTATCATAAGTCGTAAAGCATATCTTCCTTTTGTTGAAATCTTCATTTAATCACCTTCTTTTTTTACTATATCATGTTTTTTTCTCCTTGTCACCATAATTTCATAGTAATTCGATATGAATTAATAAAAACAAAATAAAAAAGCACATATGTGCTTAGTTAATAATATTATCTTTACTATGATCAGAGTGAAACATTTCTTTAATTTGTCCTTGTGATTTAGAAATCATGAGTTGTATTTGTTTTAATGTTTCATCTGTTGTAAGTAATTGATAGGCTTCTTCTTCATCTGATGCTTCAACAGCAATAGATAAATCTAAACGAAATAGTTTTTTATCTGGATTCATCATTAACCTCCTTAATGTTTTGATATATATTGTCTATAAGGTTGTATTTCTTTCCTTTTAGCTTCTACTTTTATATAAATACTCTCCTGTAAATACTTGAATTCTACCACCAAACAATGATGATGTAAATAGTTAAATACTTCTCCATCCTCATAAGGAATATTTAATTCATAAACTTCATAATCTTTAAATAGGATATGTGAGATTTCATTTTCTAATTCATCTAAACCTTTTTTATCTTTTGCACTAATATAAACACATGGTTCTTGAGGTGGAAACCAAACTCGATTTAAATCAATTTTATTATAAACATAGATAACCGGTGTATCAACAACTCCTAATGAGCGAAGTACCTCATTTGTTGTATTGATATGTTGCATATAGTTTGGTTGCGAGATATCAATAACATGTAATAATAAATCTGCTTCTTTAACTTCTTCTAATGTAGAACGAAAAGCTTGAACCAAATGATGTGGTAAACGATCAATAAAACCTACTGTATCTGTTAACAAGCAAGGATGGTGATGAATAGAAATATGTCTTGTTGCAGTTTGTAAGGTAGCAAATAGCATATCTTGTTGCAATACTTTTTGTTTATCTTCTAAACAAAAAGCATTCATGAGAGTAGATTTTCCACTATTTGTATAACCTACTAAGGCAATAACTGGCATATCATTTTGTTTTCTTCTTTGTCTTTGAGTTTGTCTTTGCTTAACGATATTTGCTAACTCTTTTTTTGCTTTTGTTAGTTTTCTTGAAATAAGACGTCGATCTAGTTCAATTTGTTTTTCACCACGTCCTCTAAATCCTGAACCACCTTGTTGATGTGATAAATGTTCTTGCATTCCAATTAAACGAGGTAATAAATAAAGATAACGAGCAATTTCTATTTGCAACTTAGCTTCCTTTGTTTTTGCTCTTTGATCAAAAATTCTCAATATTAAATCAGTTCGATCTGTCACTTCTATACCTAAAATATCTGTTAAATTACGAATTTGTAAAGGTGATAATTCATCATCAAAAATAATCATATCTTGATCTGTTATGTTTCTTTTTATTTCTTGTACTTTACCTTTACCAATATAAGTTGAAACATCTATTTTTTCTCTTTTTTGAATAAATTCTTGATCAACATCAATATGGCAGGCTTGGCATAACGCTTCAAGTTCTACTAACGATTTCTCTTCATTTTGAAATTGTACTTGTACCAGTATGGCCTTCATTCTCTCACCTCTTGTTCTATTCTATCAATTAGGAGTCATCATGAAAAGATACAATTATTATTTTACTTTAATTCTTGTCATCTTTATGACAGTTTTTGCTTTTTTTAAAATGTTCACTATTGTAGATTTATCTAAACAGGTGATTACCATTGTTTATACAAATCTACTCCCTTCACTACTTCCATTTATGATTTTAACATCCCTATGTTTAAATCTCGGTTTATTAGATATTTTAGGCTTCATCATTCAAAAACCTTTTTATTCTTTATTTCATCTTACACCAATGATGTCCTCACTCTATTTTATTTCATTTTTTTGTGGTTATCCAACAAATGTCAAATTAATCAGAGAAGCCTATTTACTTCATTATATCAATATTAATGAATTACAACACCTTTTACACATTTGTTCATTTGCATCCCTTTCATTTATCTTTGTCTCCTTAAAAAACAAATATTCTTTGATTATATATTTAAGTCATATTCTTCCTAGTTTATTATTTGCTTTATTTTATCGTCATCCAAAACAAACTCTTTCACTTCATCATGCTTTAAAAACAATCAAAGAACCTCATCTCAATTTTGTTTTAGCCTTTAAAAAAAGTATTATTTCAAGTATGTATGCATTTATCTTTATTTTAGGTTATATGCTTGTCTTTCAATTTCTAAGTTATTTTTTAGGTTCGTTTATTCATTCAACTTTAACCATTGAATTATTACAAGGATTGATGGAATTTAGTAGTGGTTGTTTAAGATTAGTTCACCAACCCCTCAATCCATTTCTTATTTCTTGTATTTGTTTTTTCCTTTCCTTTAGTAGTCTTAGTGTTATGATGCAATGTGATAACTTGTTAGAAGATATTCCCTATAATCACCAATCTTATTTTAAATTTCGTTTGTTACATGGTATTTGCAGTTTTTTAATTTGTTATGGCATACTGGTTATAAGTTAGAATTGACAAAATGAGGAAATATGGTATACTGCAATTAGGAACGATTACTAATAAGGAGATAACTTTGCCTGCAAAAACACGTTATTCAAAACAGCGAGAAATCATTTATCATAATTTACTTAATCGTCATGATCATCCTACTGCAGAACAGATATATCAGGATTTAAAGCAAGATTACCCTCACCTTAGCATGGGAACGGTATATCGTAATTTAGGTTATTTAGTTGATCATCATATGATTCGTAAATTAGATTTTGGTGAACAAGTTGTTCACTATGATGGTAATACAAATGACCATTATCATTTTATATGTAAAAAGTGTCATCATATTTATGATATTCACCATGATCATCATGATGCCTTATCCTCATCTTTACAATCTATGGTCGAGCATCATATAGATTTTATTGATCTTGCTATGTTAGGAACTTGTAAAAATTGTATGGAAAAAGAAAAGGAAATAAGTTAAAACTTATTTCCTTTATTTGTATCGTATCAAAAAAGACAAGATATTTTGACATATGCTTATCATGGCCGGAAATAAACATATATTAAATAAATATCCTAAAACCAATTCTATTATAATAATCAATCCTACTCTTTTTTGTAATTTTACTTTTTGTCTGTTAAAAAACAGATAGACAACTAATAATACTAATATAAAAACAACATAAAACAATGTATATTGTTTGTAATAGTTGATTAACAAACCAAAAAGATAAACCAGATTTGTTGTACAAAAACAAGATACCATTTTTTTACAATGATACCCACCTAGTTGACTTCTTAAAATTGTAAACATAAACATCCAAAGTAATGTATAAACAGATTCTTTAAATATAAATCCTTCTATAAGAATACATAAATAAACAAATCCATTAAATAAAAAGACAGATTGTCCATATAATAATACCTCTAGATCATCTTGATCTTCACCAAAAGTACGATAAAGTTTACTTAATAATCGATTATTCATTATCTGAATCTCCTAATAAAAATCTAGCTATATAAAGATCGTTTTCATGCTGATAGCGACTTTTAATAAGCAAATTTAAGTGTTGTAATAAAAATTGATCGTATTTATAAAAATCTTCTTTACTATACATTTCTACTAAAAAATAAACCCCTTGATCTTTAATATGTAGCGTAATGCTTTTATTATCTTTAATATAATTTAAAATTGAAACGATATGATTAATAAAAGCAATATCTTTATATTTATCCCCTGGTAATAATGAAATTTGTGGTTTAATTAAAATATGTCGTTCAATTAATTCATTGATTTTTATTGAAACAATCATATCAAAATAAGGATTGTTTGTACTAAAAAGTTTACTTGTCATTTCTCTTTCATGTTCAAACTGATCGATAATCTTTAATGCATCTTCATTATGATCATTTTCGGCTAACTGCTTTAACTTTTTCATAACATAAAATAAACGATGATTAGTTTGATATGTATCAAAATGAATATTTTTTATTAATTCTACGCCTTGTTCAAGATAATAAATTTTTTGTGTTTTCTTTTCAAAATCCATTTTTTCTTTATATAAACTATTTAAATAGACCATGTAGACTATATTACATAAGAAGACAATTGCTAATCCACATAACATATGAATAAGTGTCAACTTATCAGAATCATCAGACACTAATCTATAACTACCTAAAGAAAATGTGATCATAATAGTCATTTCACTAACAATAACACAAAAATACTTTTTATCATTTAAAGATATTTGTGACTTTTTCAATTTTAAAATAATAAACGAAATTATAAATAATAGTATTTTAGATAATAAACCTATACAGAAATATATTTGAAAAGAGGATAATGATAAAAACGCCAAAACTTTTACAAGAATAATATGTGTGATTAATACTGACATATTAATCAATGTACCATATAAACCAATAACAAAAACATCATTAAATTTTAATTGTCTTTTTATAGAATAAACAACAATATTGTTGATAATAAAATGTGTTAATGTTATTTCAAAACCATCCCACCCAAACATATCAAAAGAAACTTCCACCAAGAATATAGCTAAATAATATAAAATTATATTCTTTTTTATTTTGGGTAAACTAAAATAAGCGATGATAAAATAAACAATAATTAAACTTTCGATAAAATCAAATAATAATCTAGATGCCGCCATTCATTAAATACTCCTGAAATATTTCTTGAAAATCTTTTTTATAGTTTCTTCCAATATTAAGCACATCGCCATTACTTAAAGATACAGTATTACTTGAAACACTATATAAATAATCCATATTAATTAAAAATGAGCGATGAATTTGAACTAGCTTATTTGATTTGATTTCCTTTTTTATGTCTTGCATTGATTTAGATATTGTATAAGTTTCCCCGATAATTGTTTTAATATTAAGCTTATGTCCAACAACTTCAATATAAACAATATCCTTCAATCGTAAATTTACTTTTTTACTACGTGTAGTAAAGGCAATCATATAATGATCGTTATAATGTTTAACAAACATTTTTTCAAACAATTCATAATCCTCATCGAAACATTCTTTTCTAATAAAGAAGAAAGGTTGAACGGTAAGAGATTGAAATACTAAACTATCATCTGCAGTAACAAAAACTAAAGCAGTATCTGGATAGCGCTGCTTTAATTCATCAGCTAATTTCATTCCATCATATTCATTTAAATGAATATCGATAAAAATCAGCCCGTAATTACGAGAAAAATCAATACTTTGAAAATTATCATTATAGGCTTCTATTGATAGTTTTAAAAATGTTCCCAGTTGTCCTTTTAAAACAATTTCTTTTAATCTATCAATAAATTCTAATGAATCCTCTAAAATCAAGACATTCATTATTTATCCTCCCCGTAAATCACTTATTTTTTTAAATGTTCTAATTGTTTTGGACATTCATGTTCATAATATCCTAAATAAGACATAGATGAAGCACTAACAAAAGCTACACCTTTAATGAATGAAAAATATTTTCTCACTAAACATTTTAACATAATCCCCACCTCCTATAAAACTAATTTATACAAATTTCAACACAGAACGTATTATTTTTCTTCAACAACCATCATTGTTCCTAGAAAGCATTTTAATTCCCATTTATTGGAACAAATGATTGATAACATATAAATGGTGATAATTGTGGATAAGAAGTTGAATGAACTTTTAAAACAAAAGAGAAAAGAACGTGGATTAAGTATTGTTGAGTTATCTCAAGCACTCAATATTCCGAAATCAACAATTTCTAGAATAGAAAATAATTATGATTTAAATACGTCTAATAAAAATGTAAAAAGATTGCTTGATTTTTTCTCTATCAAATTAACATATGATAGTTCTTCATCAAATAGAGAAATCATTGATATTACTGACTATTCTCCAGTTCATAAAATGATTATCCAACAAATAAAAGATCAAGAAGAAGTATATCAAGCAATGAAAGAACAAAAAACATCACAAGATAACACAAACAAAAAGTGATAAGACAAAAATATGTCTTATCACTTTTTATCTAATAACACGGTACCTTGAGGTGGATTTTCACTAATAGCTCCTACAATATGGTGAGGAACATACATTTCTTCTAAATATTTTATATCTTCATTGGTAAGTTGAATATCTAATGCATGAACAGCATCATCTATATAATGAGATTGAGTTGCACCTATAATAGGTGAAGCCACCCCTTTTGCCCATTGCCAAGCTAATGCAATTTGCGACATCTTACAATGATATTTTTGTGCTAATTCATTTACTCTTTTCACTATTTCAATATCATATTTTTCATAGCGATCATATTTTCCATGAACAACACGATCAGTTTGTCCTCTTAGCGTACTGGACTCCCATGTACTTCTTGCCAAATGTCCACCAGCTAATGGACTATAGGGCATTAAAGAGACATTCATTTGTTCACAAATAGGAATGAGTTCTCTTTCATCCTCACGATATAATAAATTGTAGTGATTTTCCATTGTTGAAAAAGGTGTCCAGTGATGGTCTCTAGCTACTAATTGCATATTATAAAATTGATAACCATACATAGCTGATGCCCCAATAGCTCTTACTTTTCCTGCTTCTACTAATTCATGTAATGCTTCCATTGTTTCTTCTATTGGTGTATCGTAGTCAAAACGATGAATAATATATAAATCTAAGTAGTCGGTTTGTAATCTTTTTAATGTTCCTTCAATTTCTCTTTTAATAGCCTCTTTTGATAATCGACCTTCATTAAAATAAACCTTTGAAGCAATGACCACATCTTCTCTTTTTACTCCTAAATTTTTAAAAGCCTTCCCTAAATACTCTTCGCTCGTTCCTTTAGAGTATGTATTTGCCGTATCAAAGAAATTAATACCTAAATCAAGCGCATGCTTTACCATTTTTTCAGTCTCTTTTTCATCCAAAGTCCAATCATGCATCGTACCTGCTTGACCAAAACTCATACATCCCAAACATAGTTGAGATACTTTAATTCCTGTATTTCCTAATGTTGTATATTTCATACTATCACCTCTATTTCATTATAAAATATATAAATAAAATATCTAATACCTAATCATTATCATTCCCTATGCTTTTTAGTTATAAAAAAAGATTGAATCATCAATCTTTATAAGGATTTTTATTTTCACCAAACAATTGATCCATACCTAAACTACGCATATTAACAATTAATTTTGCTATCTCTTTTGTTGAAACAGGCATATCTGATAAAATCCACGATAAAGTCATACTACTTGAAGCATGTGCATGATATATTGTCGCAAAAACAAGGGGTTCAGGTAAATCTTTACCGTAGAGATGTCGATGATATTGTAAATCAAATTGTTCACAATGTTCAAAAATATAATCTTTTAAACAATTTTGTCCTTCCATCATACAAGCTTGTTTCATAAATACATGGTATGTCTTCATATTTTCTAATGTTTCTAATAAAGAATCATAAAAAGATATTTCTGGCTTAGAAATGTCAAAACCTGGAACAATTCGTGTATTATAAATATATTGAATTAAATCATTTTTATCAATGAAATGATTATAAAATGTTTGCCTACTAATCCCCGTTGCATCTAGTAGCTGTTTGATTGTGATTGTTTGTAAGTTTTGTTTATTAATAAGTTCTAGTAATTCATCAGCTAAAATCTTTTTTACATTGATGGCCATGCTCCCACATCCTTTTTTGTATTATAACATAAGATTTGTTTTCTTTTATAACTAAACAAACCATAACATACACCAGCTAGTACAAAAATAATGATAACAATTAAAATAAATTCATGATAAAAAAATGCTTCTGGTAACATATTAATAACCGGGTCTATTTTAGGATCAAATATCCAGTATTGATTTTTAAAAGCCATTTTATGAAATAGAATAAATAAATCATCAAAATCAATACTTGCTAGAACACCAATAGATACTGGTAAGATAATTGAAATCATAGCAGTTAATTTAAAAAAACGATATTCATGATGATAACATTGATAAATGACTAAAATCAAAGATGTTATTCCACTACCTAAACAAATGATTTGAATGATTTCAAATATTTTTTTTACTTCTTGAAAATGAATAACAGAATGATGAGATATAATAAAATCATTCATTCTTAAAGGTCCTTGATAAAAAATAGATTGGTAATGTATTAGCTGTTGATAATTTAACTGTAACTGTTGCTTTGTTAAATGCGTAGTTTGATCAATCTTTAAATAATGAATATCTAAATGATAGATAATTGGCATAAAAACAGCAACAACAATAGCAAAACTAATAATAAATAAAGATAAAGAAAGACTGGTTATGATGTCTTTCTTACTATAGCTCATATAAAAAATCTTCTCCCTTTTGAACTTCTACTTTACTTAATTGAGGATAATTTTGTTGTCTTAATACTTCATAAATACAAATAGCTGCACAATTAGATAAGTTAAGACTTCTTACTTTATCACTCATTGGTATTCTTAAACAACGATCTAAATGCTTCGTTAAGATTTCCTTAGGAATCCCGTCATGTTCATGACCAAAAAATAAGTAATGTTCTTTTTGATCGTCACTAAAATCTTGATCAGTATAACAAAGATGTGAATAACGTGTAAAGAAATGATATTCACCTGGATTTTGTTTTTCAAATTCTTCATATGATTCATAAACATGTAAATCTAAATCTTTAATATAATCTAATCCTGCTCTTTTCATTTTCTTATCATCTAAGTCAAATGACATCGGTTTAATGATATGAAGAGAAGTATTGGTTGCAACACATGTACGCATAATATTTCCGGTATTTTGAGGGATAGCAGGATGAACTAAAACAATATGATTCATTATAACTCCTCCTTTAAAATTTTATATAATTTTCTAAGTGCTTTACCACGATGTGAATATTTATTTTTTTCTTCTGGTGACATCGCTGCACTTGTTTTCTTACATGGTGGATAATAGAATATAGGATCATAACCAAAACCATTTTCACCATCAATACAATCATTGATTTCTCCTTCAAATGTTTCTTCAATTAAAATGGGATCACGTCCAGGAATAACTAAAGCCATTGCACATACAAAGCGTGCTGTACGATCTTTACCTTTAACCGCATCAATAATATACTGGTTTTTAATATCATAACTTGTATCATGTCCTAAAAATCGAGCAGAATAAATACCTGGCTTTTTATCTAAAGCATCAACTTCTAATCCACTATCATCCGCTAAAACGACTTTATTTAATTCATCAGCAACATATTTTGCTTTAATTAAAGCATTTTCTTTAAATGTTTTTCCATTTTCTTCTATTTCAGGAACTGTTTCATAAACATCCTTTAATGATTTCACTTCTATTCCTAAATCTTTTAACATTGCTCTTATTTCTTTAATTTTTCCTTCATTAGTAGAAGATACAATTAATTCTTTCATTTTACTCCTCCATCTTTAATGCTTTTTTTACTGGGAGAATGGGCATCTTTTGATGTGTCCAAAATTCAAAAGAAACAGCTCCTTGATATAAAATCATTCCTTCTCCGTTCATATATTCTAAATGACGATGTTTAGCCATTTGTAATAACTTTGTTTCCTTAGGATTATAAATAATGTCAGCTACTTTTAATCCTTCAGGTAAATCATTTTCATTTTTAATTAGACATCCTTCTTCATAAGGATGCATACCTACATTTGTTGTTTGTACTAATAAATAGGCATCTTTTAAATCCTCTTTTAATCCTTGTTCATCACTTAATAATTTTAATTTTACAGGACAAGGCAATTTATCATTTAATTCTCTAATAAATGGTTTATCACTACGATTATAAACAACAATTTCTTTTGCCTTTGCTAGAGCAAGTGAAACAATGATAGCACAGGCTGCTCCCCCAGCTCCTAGAACAACAATTTTTTGATTTTCAACCTGCCATCCTTTTTCATGACAAGCCATGACAAAGCCTTTACCATCACTAATATGACCAATTAATTTACCATTTTCATTTTTTACTGTATTAACAGCTTGGCATAATTTGGCTTCGTCCGTTATCTCATCTAAATACTTCATAATTTTAAGTTTATAAGGCATTGAAACATTAAAACCTTTAATTCCTAATGTCTTTACACTTGTAATATAATCATCCAGGTGGTCTTCACTTACTTCAAAAGCTAAATAAACATCATCAATCCCTAATGCTTGAAATGCTGTATTATGCATCATAGGTGAAAATGAATGCTTAATAGGATTAGCAACAATCCCATAAAGACCAGTATATCCTGTTATTTTATTTTCTAGTTTTTCCAATCAATTCATCTCCTCGTTATTACCTTGTGTTTATTATATAGCATTCCTTTCATTCCACCAATAAAAAAGTAACGGTTTAGTATTATTTTATGTATAATAGAGTTACAAGGAGATGAAAGTATGATAAAAAAATTAATTGTTAATGGCGACGACTTTGGCCTAAGTGAAGGTCAAACACTCGGTATTTTAAAAGCACATCGTGATGGCATTTTAACTTCAACAACTTGTCTTATTAATATGCCTTTTGCTAGTCAGTCATT
This sequence comes from Erysipelatoclostridium sp. AM42-17, assembly GCF_003480255.1. Taxonomy (GTDB): domain Bacteria; phylum Bacillota_I; class Bacilli_A; order Erysipelotrichales; family Coprobacillaceae; genus Faecalibacillus. The sequence goes on from NZ_QUIN01000009.1 coordinate 31,372, forward strand.
AGAAATGGCTAAACAATATCCTCAGCTGGGAATTGGTCTTCATTTAACCATCACAATTGGTAAACCTGTTTTAAAAACGGGCTTAAGTTTTACCGATGAAAATGGCTATTTCAAAAAAAGAGGTGCTTACGATGACTACGAACCTCATCCAGATCAAGATGAACTTTATCAAGAATGGAAAGCACAAATTGAAAAATTTATCTCAATGACCGGAAAATTACCAACCCATCTTGATTCTCATCATCATGTCCATTTGTTACCACAATGCATAGAAGTTACCAAAAGACTTGCTGATGAATATCATTTACCAATGCGTCAGGACAAACCGCTTATCAATGATTATCCTTTTGCTCGTTTCAGTGAAGATTTTTATGGTGAGAGTGTAACCAAAGATATGCTCTATCAAATTTTTAATTATGATGATGAAATATTTGAAATTATGTGTCATCCAGCCTTTATGGATTGGACTATTTATAGTCAATCTAGTTATAACATTTTAAGAACAAAGGAACTTGAATTACTTTGTCTTCCAGAAATTAAAGACTATTTACATAAAAATCATATTGAATTAATAAACTATACTCAAATAAAAAATGGAGAATAATTTGAAGTGAACCTCCTAAGTTGTCAAACTTTTTCGGTTCACTTCAAATTTTCTCCATTTTTATCTTTTAAATAAGGAAAATCCTTTCTTTTCATAAGGCTCATTTTTAATTGATAAAGCCGTATAACCTGTTTGATCAATTGTTGCCTTTAATTTATCTTCATCTAATGCTTCATTAGAAATAATTTCTGTTATCCCTTTACGATGAGAAGAAGAAACTTTCTTGACATCAAATACCTTTCTAATTGCATCATTAATATGACTTTCGCACATACCACACATCATACCTTTAACTTCTACTGTTGTTTTAATCATTTTTTACCCTCTTTTCTTTATCTTTTTTACTTTATAACCAGCTTGACTAATACAATCTATCAAGACTTGATTTTCAATATCTTCATTTACATAAATAATAGCTTTACCTGTTTGATAATCAACATCAGCCTGCTTAACTTCTTTTAATGCTTCTAACGCATTTTGAACACGTCCTTGACAATGAGTACACATCATTCCTTTTATTTCAATTTCTTTAACTAAAGATGTTTCTTGTTGAACTAAACTTACTGCATGTTTTATTTTTCTATCATGTTTTGTATCATATACTTTAACAAAATTTAATCTTAAAGCATTAGAAACCACAGAAAAGCTTGATAAACTCATAGCAAGGGCACCAAACATAGGATTAAGTGTCCAACCAAAAATTGGAATCCAAATTCCTGCCGCTAAAGGAATACCTATAATATTGTAGATAAAAGCCCAAAATAAGTTTTCATGAATATTTCTTAAAGTAGCCCTACTTAAACGAATCGCTGCTGAAACATCACTTAAACGACTATTCATTAAAACAACTTCTGCTGCATCAATAGCTACATCACTTCCTGCTCCAATCGCAATTCCGATATGCGCTTGAGTTAAAGCTGGCGCATCGTTTAAACCGTCTCCAACCATTGCCACTTTTCCTAGTGATTTTAATTTTTGAATCGCTGCTACTTTACCATCTGGTAAAACACCAGCAATGACTTCATCAACGCCGACTTGTTTAGCAATTGCTTTTGCTGTTTTTTCATTATCACCTGTAATCATGATGACTTGAATACCCATTTGATGTAATTCTTTAATTGCTTGAGGACTCTCTTCTTTAATTACATCTGCAACACTGATCATTCCAATAAAATGATGATCTAATGCAAATAATAAAGGCGTTCTTCCTAAATCAGCTTCTTTCATTGCTAAATCTATAAATTCTTGAGGAATACTGACAAGTTGTTCAATAAATGTAAGACTTCCTCCTACTAATTCTTTTCCATAATATTGAGCTTTTAATCCATGACCTGGTAAAGCTTCAAAATTACTGACCTCTTCATCTTGAATACCTTTTTCTTTAGCATATTCAATAATCGCTCTAGCTAAAGGATGTTCACTTTTACTTTCTAAAGAAACAGCTTCTTTAATAAATCGTTGTTGATCATATTCACCTACTGTTTCTATTTTCACTACTTTAGGTTGACCCTTTGTAATCGTTCCGGTTTTATCTAAAGCCACAATTTGTACTCTTCCTGTTTCTTCTAAAGATTCAGCACTCTTAAATAAAATACCATGTTTTGCGCCAACACCATTTCCTACCATAATAGCAACCGGTGTAGCAAGTCCTAAAGCACAAGGACAACTAATCACAAGAACTGAGATACTGCGTGCAAGAGCATATGAAAAATCACCTTTTGCTAAAATCCATATAATAAAGGTAACAACTGCTATTCCAATTACAACTGGTACAAAAACACCAGAAACTTGATCAGCAACTTTTGCAATCGGTGCTTTACTTGTCGCTACATCTGATACCATTTTGATAATTTGCGATAAAGTCGTATCTTGACCAACTCTCGTAGCACGACATTTTAAAAATCCTGATTGATTAATAGAAGCTGATGAAACTTGATCACCAACAGTCTTATCCACCGGAATACTTTCTCCTGTCAATGCCGATGCATCTAAAGCACTGTTTCCTTCAATAATCACACCATCAACAGGAATACTTTCTCCTGGGCGAACAACAAAGATATCGCCTACTAACACTTGATCAATAGCTACCGTTACTTCTTGATTATCCTTTAGAATCACCGCTTTTTTAGGAGCTAGATTCATTAATCCCTTTAATGCATTCGTTGTTTTTCCTTTTGAACGTGCTTCTAACATTTTACCAACTGTAATCAAGGTTAAAATCATAGCTGCTGATTCAAAATAAAACTCCATCATATATTTCATTACAACAGCATGTTGTCCATCGACTTGTGCTCTTGTCATCATTAAAAGTGCATAAACACTCCAAACAAATGATGCCATTGATCCAAGAGCAACTAATGTATCCATATTAGGTGAGCGATGCCATAAACTTTTAAAACCACTAATAAAAAATTTTTGGTTAATAACCATAATAATTCCAGCCAGTAACATTTGAACAATACCCATAGCTATATGATTATCATTAAACCACGATGGTAATGGCCATCCCCACATCATATGTCCCATTGAAAAATACATTAAAATAATTAAAAAGAACAATGACGCTATCAATCTTTTCTTTAATGCCGGTGTTTCATGATCCTCTAATAAATCATCTTCTTTTTCATCTTTCTGTCCTTGTAGTTTAGCACCATATCCAGCTTCCTTCACTGCCTTAATAATTTCTTTTGATGATGCCGTTCCTTCAACTGACATCGCATTTGTCAGCAAACTTACTGAACATGACGTTACACCAGATACTTTGCTTACCGCTTTTTCAACACGATTACTGCAGGCTGCACATGACATACCCGTTATAGCATAATGTTCCATAAAATTCCTCCTACTTCATTAATTTTTGAAGCAATGATACCAGTTCATCTACAACCTCATCATTACCTTTCCTAATGTCTCTTACGACACATGTATGAATATGACTTGCCAATAATTCACGGTTAAAAGCATTCATTGCTGCAGATACAGCTGATGATTGAACAAGGATATCTTTACAATAAGCATCTGCTTCAATCATTCCTTTTATTCCCCGAATTTGACCTTCGATACGATTTAAACGATGTATTAATTTCTTAATTTGTTCTTCATCTCTTTTCGTATTTTTGTGACATGTACATTCATTCTTTTCCATTTTAGCCTCTCCTTATATACCCTTATAGGGTATTTCACAATAACAATATATACCCTATTAGGGTATATGTCAAATAAAAAGACTTGTAAATGAATACAAGTCAATTCCTTATTTACAATGTTCTTCTAACCAACGCATTGGTGTATAAGCATAAAGGGCACAACCATTGACTAATGCCTCTTCATCAAATTTAACTCGTGGATGATGTTGCGGATAACCGTATCCTTTATCTGGCATACCAGCAGCAAGGGCAACCATAATTGAAGGTACCTCTTGACTTACATAAGCAAAATCTTCAGATCCGGTACTTTTCGATGCTGGACTTTTTGTCATCTCTTGAAGTTTAGCTACACTCCATGCCTTTTCTTTACCAAGTAATTCTTCTGCGTATTTTGTCGTATCTAAAGATAATTGTTCATCATTAACCAATGTCGGACAACCACTTCCAAAAATTACTTTTCCTTCTCCTCTAAAAGTCTGAGCGACGCCTGATACAATTTCTTGCATCCTTTGTTTAATAAAAGTACGTGTTTGTTCATCGTATGTACGAATTGTTCCCCCAAGTTTAGCCATATCAGCAATGGCATTTTGAGCCTTTCCAGCATGAATACTACCTATTGTTACAACAGCATCATTTGATAAAGATAATTCTCTGGCATTAATTTCTTGTAAAGCAACAATAACATGAGCAGCAATATTAATAGGATCCACTCCCATATTAGGCATAGAACCATGACACCCTTTACCTTGAATCTCTATTTCAAAATAATCTGCTGCCGGTGCTGATACCCCCGGTGCTGAAACGACGACACTTCCTTCTGGTAAAGGAAAATTAGCCATAACATGCATCATCATGGCTTGATCAACATCTTCTAAAATACCATGATCAATCATATCTTTTGATCCTTCAAATATTTCTTCGGCTGGTTGAAACATTAACTTCACAGTACCTTTTAATTCGCTTTCATGCTGTTTTAATATTTTTGCAGCACCCAACATCATAGCTGTATGCATATCATGACCACAGGCATGCATATATCCATTTGTTGAAGCAAAATCTAATCCACTTTCTTCTTTAATTGGTAAAGCATCCATATCACCTCTAATTAAAAATGTAGGTTTACCTGTTCCTACCATGACATATAATCCTGCTTTACCACAGTGATGAACTTCATAATTCATCTCAGTTAACTTCTTTTCAACATATTGAATAGTCTCTTTAATATCAAAGCCAATACCTGGATGTAAATGCAGATATCGTCTATTTTGTATTATTTCATCTTTTAATTGTTTAACTTCATCTAATATTGTTTTTGCATTCATATAAACCCTTCTTTCTTTATTATTATAATCCATTAATTTCTTATATAAAACAAAAAGAAGAAGATTAACTTCTTCTATAATGAAACAGTTGTTTTATTTCTTATAATTTGTAAAATTCCCATCACGATAACTGCAATAAAACATATAATCATGAATTTAAAAGCATAGGAACACATTATCAATGGATTCAAATCACCAAAATACAAAATGAGATCTAATATAAATATACCCGCTAATAAAAATAAATTCTTTAAAATATTGATGTGGATACGATACTTATATTTTTTTATCAGTAAAAAAACATAGTAAGCAGCTAAAATAAAAAATGAAAAATTAATAAGATAATAGGCATACATTAAAAATTGCTCTCCGCCATACACGACATTACCATTTATATCAAGAGGTGCAGGATTAGCTTTTAAGTATAATTGATATAACGAAGATAAAAAATCAACTAGAATTTCTAATATGTAACTCATATAAATTAAATAAATCTCATTATATCTTTGCATTTGTATCGCTTCTTTCTTTTTAAAATATTATTCAATACTTTTATTCATCAAGGTAAGTAACCCATATATAATCACATCTAAAATCAAAAAGTGTATTGCAGGTGAAGAAATAATCATTAATGAAAAATCAAAGAAATATAAAATAGCATCAATGACAAATAATACCAATAATATTATCGTATTCGCCTTCATCTTAATAACTTCTTTTTTCTTTACTTTTATAATAATGATTATACTATAAAGAAGCATTAATCCATACAATACTGCATAAACGATCATTGCTAAGTTACAAATTGAACCATAACTTAACGGAAATGACCAATATGGACCATAATTTGAACCCATAACGCATAATGCACGATATAAAATATAACAAACAATAAAAATAATAATAATTGATTGATCTAAATGTTTTTTCATAAACAATAACCACCTTCTACTATAAAATTGTAATATCATAGTTATAAATATATATATCCGCTGACAGTTTCACTACAAACCCCTATAACAAAATAATTAATTTGAACTTTTATTGCCTTACCTGTAATTATTGAACCCACTGATGGATTTGTTTTAAAATTTCGAGTCATTGCGCCTACAAACCCTGTGTTAAAATGTTCAGTATAAGTGGCTTTATCTACACGGAATTGTTGAGTCGTTAAATTATGAGAGATAACAACTGTTGCTGTTACATACCCATATCTACCGCAACTCAAATTCACTTTTTTTGTATATTTTTCTACAGCAAATGGTTCAATTTTTAAATCACTTTTATCTGAAGCAAAAACACTTTGACTATTCACACAAAATATAAGCATTATTATAATAATTAAAAATTTTTTCGTCTTACACATTGTTATCATCTCCTCTTTTATAATTGAATATATCTTGTCTCTGTATGTACATTACCTGATACTTTATATTTCAATATCACAGATAGTCTGATAGATCCAGAAAAATAACTACCAACTTTAGGGTTAGTTGTTACTGATATTGTTGAAATATTAAGTTTATATTTATAAGAATATTTATCTTCATGCTTAACAGATAAAACATAGCTTTTTCCTGTAGTAATATTATGTCTAATATCTACTTGTGCATCAACACTTCCATAAATACCTAACCCAATGGTTACATTGCGAGTATATGTTTCTACAGAATACGTGTCTATCTTTTCATTTCCAAATGCGTAAACTTCATTTGTTGTAAAACAATTAAATAAAAACAAACATAAAAATGTAACCGAAATTTTAATTAATTTTGATTTTCCCATAATCAATCCTCCCTATTTTAAAAAGGTACCTTCTTTATCTATATTGTACCATTAGCATTATATATGTCAATAAATATAGTATTTTTTTCGACCTATTGTTTATTTAAACTGTGTTAAGTATAATAAATAATGAAATAAACTAATTAGGAGCAACAAAAATGGCTAAAAATACTAATTTTCTATTTAAATTAGATCTTCTATTATTAAGTGTGCTAAAGGAAAAAGATAAATATGCTTATGAAATTATAAAAGAAATTTCTTCTAGAACCCACGAAACGATTGTTCCTAAACATGGAACAATGTATCCCATTATTTATAAATTGTTAGAAGAAGAATATATTTCCAGCAACACTGTTTTAGTCGGAAATAAAGCACGTGTATATTATCATCTTGAAGAAAAAGGAAAAGACTATTTAAAATCAATTACGGCAGAGTATGATTCTTTAGTTCAAAATATTGATTTAATAGTTCATGGTACTAAACATTATGAAAGATAATGAAAGATATTTTCGTGATATTAAAAAAACATTCCCTTTAAACGGTAAAAGAGAAATGATTTATTTAAATCACCTTAAGGAACAAATTAACGAATATGATAATTATACATACAATGAATTGGTAAGTGAATTCGGTAACCCAGTTGACATTATTGTTTCATACTATAAAACAGTAGACCCAGATTATCTTCTTCAACAAATTAATATTCAACATTATATAAAAATAGGTTCTTTTGTTTTAGTTATCCTTATGATTATTCTTGTTCTATATCAAATATATCTATTATTGAAAGTTACTCCTCTATAAAGGAAGAAGGTATTTATATGAAAGATAGTAAAAAATATTACCGAGAAGTAAAAAAATTATTTCCCTTATATGGAAGAAAAGAAGCCCTTTTCCTTAAAGCACTGAAAAGACAAATACAAGAATATCAATATTTGAATTATCAAGAATTAGTTTCTCATTTTGGAAAGCCTCTGGATATTGTCATATCTTATTATGAGTCAATTGATAGTGCTTATATAATAAAAAAAGTAAATATTAAAAAGTTTTTAGCATTTATTTTGATAACTTTATTTTTCTTAATAACCGTTTATTTAAGATATTATCTCTATACAGATTACCAATCCTCTCAATATAATCATACCGTTGAATCCATGATTATAAAATAAATGACTGTTTACATCAAACTGTAAACAGTCATTTTTATTTTTCAGGTCTATTCATTAAATAAATTGGTAAAGCTAACATGATACTTCCCCCAATAATATTACCTAAAGTAGATAATACCATATGTAACCAAACACCTGCCCAAGAAATACTTGTTCCTAGTGCTGTAAATGCCATTGAAAATGTTCCCATATTTGCAATACTATGTTCAAATCCCGGTAAAACAAATGTCATAACAATAATCATCATAATAATTGTTTTAGCGATTTCTTCTTTTAATTTCATTCCAACAAAAGCTGCTGCACAAACAATAAAATTACAAAGAATACCTTTAATTAATAATTGTAACCAATCAAAATTTAATTTACCACTTACCACATTAGCAAGATATTGATTCATAGCATCATGATTGACACCACTTTTAATAAATAAAAAACAAACTAAAGCAATACCGACAAAGTTACCCACATAGCAAATAATCCACATAGGAATAATATCAACAAATTTTAAATCTCCATGATATACAGAAAACATCGAAGTAAAACAGTTTCCTGTAAATAATTCCGATCCTAATAAAACAATAATAACTAACCCAATTCCAAAAGCACCTGCAAAAGCAATCTTTGCTGCAATAACATGATGCTCAATTAATAAAACAGCTAACGTATAAGATAGAATTGTTGCTAGTCCCAAATATAATCCAGCTACAATACTTCTCATAAAAAAGCGAAATGGATCATTTTTACACATTTCATATTTACCTATTGCCGCCGTATGCAACTTTTGAAAATCAGTCATAATATCCTCCCATCCATAACGGACCTATTATAACAAATCATAAAATAATTGCAATCTTCCTTATGATAAAAATATATCCATTAACATCATAATAACAAAACCACTTAAAACACCAAAAGTCCCTATATGACTATGTTTTCCAAGTTGAGCTTCAGGAATTAATTCTTCAACTACCACATACATCATTGCTCCTGCAGCAAATGATAATAAAAATGGTAAAACCGTTTGCATCAGTTGAATTGACATGGCTGTTAAAGTTCCCGCAATCGGTTCTACAATTCCAGATAAACTTCCCATTATAAATGCTTTATGATTAGACATTCCTTCTTGTTTTAAAGGTAATGAAATAGCAGCCCCTTCTGGTAAATTCTGCAACCCTATTCCTAAAGCTAACGCTAATGCCGAAGCCAGTGAAATAGATCCAGTTTGACAAGCAATCGCAAAAGTAAGTCCTACTGCCATTCCTTCAGGAATATTATGAAGCGTGACGGCTAAAACAAGCATTGTATTTTTACCAAGCATCGCATGAAGTCCTTCTGGTTGATCTTCCCCTAAATGTTGATGAGGTATAATATGATCTAACAATAATAAAAATATTGCTCCTGTAATAAAGCCCCCACTTAAAACTAGCCATTCTATTTGACCTAAAGATTGAGCCATGTCTTTTGAAGGAATAAGCAACGACCACACCGAAGCCGCAATCATCACTCCTGCTGCAAAGCCTAAAAATAGTTGTTGATAAGATAGTTTGACTTCTCCTTTAAAGAGATAAACCAAAGCACTTCCTATTGTTGTACACATAAATGTAAACATTGTTCCTAACAATGCATATAAAATAGGTTTCATTTTCTTCCTCCTTGAATTTATTATACAAATCTACAAAGATTTGTATAATCATATGCTCATTATCGTAAATTCCAGACTTTTATTTCTTGATAAGGTTGTAAATGCGTCAACCGTATTTGGGTTACTTTTCCTTTGAATGGTTTAAATTGTTGGTTTAATAAAGAAAAGTTTTGTGTTATTTGTTGTCTATTTTGGTTTCTGGCAATGGTTACATGTGGTAACCAATTTAAAAATTGATAATAAGAAGAAAGATGAACGGATGGGTCACATTTGATAATCAAATCTATTTTTTTCATTAAATCATGGAGTGAAGCATGATAAACTGGTTGAATAAAAAGATGCTTTGCTTGTAAAGAACCCAAAGAAACAAAATATAGTTCAAAAATACGATATTCCTTTAATAAATTATCTAATTCTTGGATTATCCAATCAAGATGATGACTATCAAAACGTATTAAAGTTAGATGAACCGTAGGTTTTAATGATTGTGATAAATGAATTTGATATGTTTGTAATTGTTTGGTTGTTTTTTCATCAAAATACAAAGATAAATGATACATATACATCTCCTTAAAAAAGACTAACTGGCATAGTTAGTCAAGTTGTTGTCCTAATTTTTCTAATTCACTAAGTGCTTGTTTATTATTTGATAAATCATCTCGACTATTTGCAAAGTATGATTGATGAAACAACACATTCCATGATAAATATTGCGCCATACATTGAAATTGTTGTTTAATGAGTTGATATTGGATGTTATCAGTGGGTGAACCTCCTACAATAATCACACCTACTTTTTTTCCTTTAAGCTGTAAACCGCGACAATAACATTTATCAATAATAAGTTTTAACTGAGCTGATATCCCCCACCAGTAAACTGGTGAAGCAAATACAATCATATCAGCTGCTACAATTTTATTAATTGTTGAATTTGTATCATCTTGATCAACACATCCTTGATGGCACTGACATGCTCCACATCCCTTACATGGAGCAATATTTAATTGATCAGGATTGATTATATCTATTTCATGACAGTTGGCTAATCCTTTTTTAAAAACATTGATGGCTGTTAAAGTATTTCCTTTTCTGGCACTCCCATTAATCATAACAATATTCATAACTTACCTCCTTTTCACGTTCCCTTCCTCCTTATTCTAGCATGTATTTTTTTGATTTCATCTTTAAAATCAAGTAATTATTGGTATAATAGAGAAAAATGGAGGTTTATTATGTTAGATGGATATATAAGAGTAGCCTGTGCTTCTTTTGAAACAAGAATTGCAGATGTTATCTATAATAGTCAAGAAATAAAAAAACGTATTGATATCACACGTCAAGAAAACGCTAAAATTGTTGTTTTCCCTGAATTATGTTTATCAGGATATACAATTGAAGATTTATTTTTACAAAATCGTTTATTAAATGAATGTTTAAATCAGTTAGAAGAAATCGTTAAATATACTCAAGGTTACCAACAGATTGTGGTAGTTGGTTTACCATTCTTTTATCAAAATAGTTTATATAATGTTGCGGCTATCATCAATAATGGTCAATTACTGGCATTAGTTCCTAAAACACACATTCCTAATTATCAAGAATTTTATGAAGGAAGACGTTTTGAACCATGTTTTGAAGATAATTTAGAAATTGAATTATTTAATCAACCTGTTTTATTTGGTCGTAAGGTTGTTTTAGATTGTAATCAAATTTCTGAACTTTCTTTAGGGATAGAAATATGTGAAGATTTATGGTTACCTGACGCACCAAGTCAACAGTTAGCGCTAAATGGGGCAACCCTCATTTTAAATCCTTCTGCAAGTAATGAACTCACAACTAAAAAAGATTATCGTCGTCAGCTTGTCAGTGTTCAATCAGCTAAACTCATTTGTGGTTATGTTTATACTAATGCTGGTTCTGGTGAAAGTACAACTGATGTTGTTTTTAGTGGTCATCATATGATTGTTGAAAACGGAAGTATTTTAAATGAGAGTCAAGGTTTTGATGAATCTATCATTTATGGTGATATTGATTTAGGTAAACTATGCAGCGAAAGAAGAAAAATGAATACTTTTAAATCATCATATGAATATGATCATTTATATTTTGATTTAGAACCTGTCGATTTACAACTTAATAAATATTATGATCCTCATCCATTTGTTCCTCATGATTTAAAATTGAGAGAACAAAGATGTAAAGAAGTCTTTGAAATACAAACACGAGGTCTCATGCAAAGATTAAAAGCAACTCATATTAGTAAAGTTGTTATTGGTATTTCTGGTGGCTTAGATTCAACTTTGGCTTTACTTGTTTGTGTTATGGCTTTTGAAAAATTAGGTTATGATAAAAAGAATATTTATGCCATTACCATGCCTTGTTTTGGAACAACTTCAAGAACCAAGAATAATGCTTTAGGCTTGATGGAAGAATTAGGTGTAACAAGTGAAACTGTGAATATTGCTGAAGTTGTCAAATTACAATTCAAGAATATTCATCAAGATGAAAATGTTCATGATGTTACTTATGAAAATGTTCAAGCAAGAGAAAGAACAGAAATTTTAATGAACAAAGCCAATCAAATCGGTGGCTTAGTTATTGGAACTGGGGATTTAAGCGAAGTCGCTTTAGGTTGGTCTACTTATAATGGTGATCATATGTCCATGTATGCTGTTAATGTTTCCGTTCCTAAGACTTTAGTTCGTTATCTTGTAGATTATGTCTCTTCTCTTTATAAAGGACAACCTTTAGAAAAAATTCTTCAAGATGTTTTAGATACACCCGTATCGCCTGAATTATTACCGCAAGAAGATGATAAGATTGTACAAAAAACTGAAGATATAGTGGGTCCTTATGAACTACATGATTTCTTTATTTATCATATGGTCCGTTTTGGTGATGAACCTAAAAAACTTTACCGTAAAACAAAACTTGCATTTAAAGATAAGTATGATAAAGAGACTATTAAAAAATGGTTGCGTTTATTCTATTGGCGCTTTTTCACTCAACAATTCAAACGTAGCTGTATTCCTGATGGACCTAAAGTAGGATCTGTTGCCCTTTCTCCTCGTGGAGATTGGCGTATGCCTAGTGATGCAAGTGTTCAAATATGGCTTAATGAAATAGAAAAAATTTAAGGCGTGTTCACGCCTTTTTTATTTGAAAGCCTCTTTTTATCCTTTCATTATCTCTTTTCTATCATTATTAAACCCTATCTATGATAAAATATAATCGAGGTGACCTTATGTATACATATCAATCAAATCATTATTCAAGTATGATCAATCAAATTATTGATGATTGCATCACAAGTAGTCAAGAACATCCTTTTGAACTTCACTATGTCATTGTTGATGATCAAAAATACATAGAAGAAATATTTCTAAAGAAAACGGATGCTCTTTTTAATATTGAAGTTATAACAATTCAACAGTTTTTCAATATCATTCTTGAACAATATCATCAAACTTTTCATAAAAAAAGTAATCTTGATAATATTTTAGAAATCATGAAACTTAATAAAGAAGATCCTTCTTCTTTATTTCATCATAGTCAAAATCAAGTTTTAACTGCAAAACAAATTCTTAACGTCTTTACCAATTTTTATTTATACAATATTCAAGAAACAAACGAAAACCTACCTGATTTATCAAAAAATAAAATTAAAACATTATTTCATTTATATCATCAATTTGATCAAGTTCACTTTTTAGAACATGATTTTATTACATCATTGATTGACTCATCATGTCATCATTATTACTACTTTCTAACTAGAAATTTTTCTTATCCTAAAGCTTTACAAATCATCAATAAACTAGATAATTATGGACATGTTTTTATCTATGATGACACTGTAGGTCATCAAGGTGAAGATTATACATCATATTTAGTTAATCACTTATTTGATTCTTTACAAATAAAAAAAGAATTAGCGAATCCTTATGAAATTTTATGTGCTTCTTCTATTCAAGAAGAAGTTAAACAAGTCGTCTTTGATATCAATCAATTACTTTCTCATCATCATTTAAGTGACTTTGCAATTTATATTCCTAATGATGATTATTACGAACATTTAACACTCATTCTTGATCGTTTTCACTTTGCCTATAATCAAAAAGAAAAAGTAGAAAATCGTCCTTTTCAAGTGGTTTTAATGCTCTTAAATTATTTAATCAATCATGATGAGCAATATCTACTTGACGCCATCAGTTCTATGTATTTATCTTCTTTCCAAGATATCCAATACATAGCCAGAATAAAAAAGATACAGTATACCCAAGGTTTTATCAATGATGAAAACTACATCCATTTAAAACAAGATTTGCTTTGTATAAACGCTCATACCGTTTGTAAGCTTTCTAAACAACTCATAGAATTTATTCAGAATCATTTTATTCATACTGAAGATGTCATCACTTTAATCACAAAATTAGATTTAACTAATGAAGATGATATCACTTTAAATGAATATTTAAATTTATTAAAAGAATTATTCTCTTTACAAACGGCTTATCATAAAGAAAAAATAGATAGTCTTTATATTTTAAATTATCAACAACCTTATAGTGAACTCTTAAATGTCCAATATATCTATTGTCTTGGTCTTAATGAAACGATTGTTCCTCAAGAATTTAAAAATACTGAATTATTATTAAATCATGAAGCTTCAGCTTTAAATTACCCTACAACTTATGATCAACTTCATCACCAACAATGTGCTTTACAACACTTGTTTTCAAATCACCATCAACGAATCATTTTAAGTTATGCCTTACGTGATTTAACAGGAAATGAGCTTGTTGTCTCATCACTTATTAAAAAAGTAAAAAAATTGTTATCAGTAAGAACATTCAAAAAACATCAACTTCTTCATCCTGCTTTAAAACAAGATTATTATTTACTAGGTGAAGAAGATAAGCAAATGGTTACCTTAAACCAACAGTTACTTTTCTATAAACAAAATCATCATCAAGTCAACCCATTACTGACTCATATTAATCCTAATCCATTATCAGCCAGTAAACTAGAAGTTTACAATCAGTGTCCTTACAAATATTATGTTCAATATATTTTAAAGGTTGATCCATTTGTTGATTCTTCTATTCAAAGTAATGAAATTGGAACTCTTGTACACTACGTTTTAGAAAAGAATCATCATTACTTTAATGATAATCAAGCTGTTGATTTTTCAAATCTAAAAACAGATATCTCACATACTATTCATGAATATCTTCATGATCACGAATTACCAAAGTATAAACTTCCTCAAAATCAGTTTATCTTACAATTAATTGAAGATGATTTGTATAATACAATTATTGTTTTGAATAAACAAATGGCTAGAGGTTTATTTTCTTTACAAACTTGTGAACAAAAAGTTTATGAAAAAATAGATGATATTGAATTAAAGGGATTTATAGATCGTGTTGATTTTTATCAAAATTATATTAAAGTTATTGATTATAAATCATCTAATAAAGAATTAAACTTAGAATTGGCTAAATTAGGATTTAATATGCAAATGCTTATTTATTTAGATATTTTATCTAAAAATAAACAATATGATAAGGGAGCTGTTTTATATTTCAATACTAAAAAAAGAATTCTAAAAAGTGAACTTTCTATTTTAGAGAAAGAAAAACCAGAGAATTTCTTTAAACTCTATCAAATGGACGGTTATTGTTTAAATGAAATTTATCAAGATATTGATCGTGATATGGATAATGAAAGTGATATTATTAAAGTTAAACTAAAAAAAGATGGCAGTCCTTATCAAAATGCAAAACTCATATCTCAAGAAGATTTAAGTGATATATTGCGTGATATTGCAAAACATATTCAAGATTTATATGATCAAATGATATCCGGTGATATTTCCATTTATCCAACAAGAAGTGACCAACCCGCAATAGATCAACATATTAATCCATGTCGTTTTTGTCATTATCGCCCATTATGTAATTATGATATATTTTATAATGAAAACCACATGATTGAACAAGGAGAAAACAATGAAGAAAGATAAAAGTTTAAATGATGAACAGAATTTAGCTGTTTATAGTCGTGGCAGTTCGATACTTGTTTCGGCACCTGCTGGTTCTGGTAAAACAAAAATATTAGTCAATCGGATGATGTCTTTAATCGAAGATGATCATTTCAATGTTGATTCTTTACTTGTTTTAACCTTTACTAAGGCTGCTGCCTTAGAAATGAAACAAAGATTAATAGAAAGTTTAGATCAAAGAATTCAAGTTGTTGATGATGAAAAATTAAAAAAGCACTTAGAAAAACAAAAAACGCTATTAAATGATGCTTATATTACTAACTTTCATTCATTTTGTAGTGATTTGTTAAGTCAATATGGCTATACGATTCATCTTGACGTACAGTTTGACATTCTTGAAAATCCTACTCTTATTAAAGAAAAGATTCTTAATCAATGTTTAGATCAATGGGTCCAAGAGCCACAATTTAAACAATTTTATCAAGAAAACTTTGCTGGATATCGTTTTGATGAATTTAAAGAAATCATCTTTAAACTTGATAATCTATCTCATAATATTTATCACTTTGACCAATATTTAAGCCAAGTAAAAGATAAGTTATATGATCAAGTTATTCATCATCAAACAATTGATGATACTCCCTTTAAACAGCCCCTCTATGATATCTTAAATAATGCTTATCAAGAAGGATACCAATACTACTTACAACTAGAAGATTTTTGTCAGACCTATGGTCTTGGTTTTTATCAAGAAGCAACAAATAAATTACCATCTGTTCATGATGTATTACAACAATATTATGATTCAATTAAAAATAAACTTGAACAAGATGATTACTTTAATATCAATGTTAAAGTGGATAGACATCGTAATGCTGTATTTAAAGATGTTGATGATCATATTAAAGAGACTTATAAATCGTTACTTTCTAAAGCTAAAACAACTTTTTCAAGTGCTTATGAAAAATGTATGCCTGCTTCTATTGAAGAATTAAGTGAAGTATTAAGTCTCACTTTAAAACATCTAGATATCTATCTGGACTATTTAAAACAATTCCAAGAAACCTATCAAAATTATAAAAAGTCTTTATCTTATTTAGATTTTAATGATCTTGAACAATACACTCTTCAATTATTAAGTGAAGATAATGGTGTAAGTGAAACTCTTTACCAACAATTTAATGAAATCATGATTGATGAATATCAAGATACTAATGAAATTCAAGAAAACCTGATTCTTTTAATTTCTCGTTGTCATTTGCCAGAAATTAATCGTTTTATGGTTGGGGATATGAAACAGTCTATCTATCGTTTTAGAAAAGCAGATCTTGATATTTTTAATGAAAAATACATGAATTATGGTGTAAGTGACAACAATCAAAGAATAGATTTAAAATTCAATTATCGTTCCAACAAAATCGTTTTAGATAGCATCAATTATATTTTTAACGCAATTATGGATACCCGTTATGGTGGATTAGAATATGATCATGATCCTCACGCTAAATTAAATTATGACTTTTTAAGAAAAGAAAAATGTGATAGTGATGAAAAACTCAATCAAGCCCTTACTCGTCTTGATCATGAAAAAAGGTTTGATACAGATATTATGTTAGTATTAAAACCTGAAGAAAAAGTGGATATGATTGAATATGAAGCAAAGATGATTGCTAAAAAGATACATGATATGGTTGGTCATCTTGAATTAGATTTCTTTAATGAAAAAAGACCAGCTCAATATCAAGATATTGTTGTATTAATGAGAAATGTCGCAAACTTCATTACTTATAAAAAAGTATTTGACGCTAAAGGGGTTCCTAATTTAATTGTCCTTACCAAAGGGTTCTTTGAAAGTAACGAAATCATTGATTGTGTTCATTTCTTAAAAGCCCTTGATAATCCTTTAGATGATATTGCTTTTATATCATTACTTAAAGGAAATTATGCTTTTAGTCATTTTGATGAAGATTTTCTTTATCAACATATTCAAGAAAAAAAATCAATGTATGAATCTCTTCTTGAATCACAAGATGAAACTGTAATTCAGTTTTTAAACTATTTCCACTCTTTATTAGATTATGCAAAACAACAACCAACGCATAAAGTATTACAAAAGTTCTTAGATGACAGTAACTATTCTATTTTTGTTAGTTCTTTATATAATGGTAAACAACGATTAGCAAACATTGAATTATTAGTTGAAATGCTCAAAGCTGATCAGCAATTATCACTTTATCAAATTGTTCAAAAAATCAATCAAACGATAACTCTTAATATTGATTACAAACCAGCAACAATTTCACAGGATGATCAGGCTGTAACTTTTATGACCATTCATCAATCAAAAGGATTAGAATTTCCTATTGTCATTGTCAATCAGCTTAATCACCAATTTAACTTTTCTGATAGTAAAGCTAATTTAATTCAAGATAAAAGTCTTGGTCTTATTTTAAAACCACACAAAACATTACAATTACATGACTTTGAAAATGTTTTAACAGAATATCGTCATCCATTAAAAGGCATCTTTCAAACAACATTAGATAATGAAACAATTAATGAGGAAATGCGTATTCTTTATGTAGCATTAACTCGTGCTTCCCAAAAATTGATTCTTACTGGTGGTTTAAAAGACATTCATATGATTGAAAAATGGCAAAATCAGATTATTGATTATGCTCTAGATGCTTCTAAGCATTTATTACCAGCACATCTTAGAAAGTCAGATCAAATGCTAAATTGGGTTATGTTAGCCATTATGCGCCATCCTGATTTCATTCATCAATGTATGGACCTCTCTCTTTTTGATGATAAAATTAAAAACGCTTATCCTTTAGATGAAGTCATGCATAATGCTTCAAAAATGAATCTTTATCAAGAAACACAAGTTGCGATGAATACACGTCACGCAAAATTTCATACTTCAATCATTGATTGTCGCACAATTGATGAATATATTTACCCTCATCAACAAGTTCTATCACATCATCAAGTGATTTATGAAAATAACTGTGAATTTGTTTATCATAATCAAAATGAGTTAGATAAAACCTGTGCTGTTACCCAAATTATTGATGACGGCAATCGCATTTATCCTGAAAGAAATGAAGAAACTTCTTCTTTCAAGGCAACAGATCGAGGAACAATTATTCACCGTGTTTTAGAATTATTACCTTTAAATATCAATAATCTTAATCAAGAACTCAACCAAATATATCAACGAGATGAGTTTGATGAACAAGCTTGCCAACTTATTGAACAATATAAAGATCATATTCATGATTTTATTTGTAGTGATGTTTACCAACTTATGAATCAAAGTGACCATCTTTATAAAGAAAAAGCTTTTTCAATGAAAGATGAAAATGGACAAATTATTCATGGTATATTTGATGTTATTTGTGTTCACAATAACAATATCTATATTATTGATTATAAGACTGATCGCGTGATTCAAAACTGCGATGAACAAACTTTAAAATCATTACATGTTCAACAAATGAATTATTATAAAAAAATATTAGCTCGAGTTTTCCCTCAAGCTAATATTCAAGCCATTGTTTACTATCTTGCAATTAATCGATATATTATCTTATAGTAACCATTTTCTGGTTACTATTTTATTTTAATATCACGAATATTATTTAATGTAATCGTTGTTGTTCCTGTCATATCAGTTTCAGTTACAATATTTTCATGATTTAAATAATCTTCTACATTAAGTTCAACGACACGATCATTATCTAATACTAATTTACAACGAGACATACGATCCATAGAAATAGGAACATTAACGATTTCATCTTCTTCTTGAATACCTAAATCTTTCATAATCGTTTCTACTTCTTCACTAGCATTATAGTCATCACCCATAACTTTTTTAGCTAACGCTAAAGGTTTAATAGGTTGATGATCCATAACTAAATCAATCATCTCTTTTTTTACTAATGCAACCGGATCACCTTCAAATACGTTATATTCACTATCTACCTTTTTAACAACTTTATTAACGATACTTAATTTTTGTTTATCAGATAATAAAGGTTCTCCCTTAATATACTGTTCATTTAAATAATAACCAGGTTTGCCATCTATTTGAAATCTTTTTTCTATCATAGATACAGTGCTTTGATCAACATTAATTAAAATTGCTTCATCCACATTTGTTGTTTTGGGTGGCAATAATTGTCTATTAACAAATTTGATCATTTGCTTACCATCAACCTCTTCAATAACACTCACTGGTGTAACTTTATAGTTAAGTTTAATGATAATAATCATTTTTTCACCATCAACTTTACATTCAATAAACATTAAATTTGAATTAGGCATTTCTTCCACATTTTTACATACCATAAACAAATCTTGAGCAATCTTTCTAGATTCTGCCATAAATTGTTCATCATCAATAATCATGTTTCTTGCAGCCTGTAATAAATGATGTTCATTTCCGACTACTAATTGTTTAATTGTTGTATTTGTTAAACATTTTTCTAATTTTTTATCATAGTATTCAGTTGTTCCTTCAACTAAATCAATATAGGTATCTGAATAAATGACTTGACTATGTTCCATATCTAACATATGTATAAGAATTTTATCTATTATTGTTGTACTCATTTTTATCACCGGATTAAGTATATCATAATTTAAAAAGATAAGATATAATGGAAATGGTGATTTCAATGAAAATAATAATTGCAGACGCAAAAAAATTAAAAGTACAACAACATCCGTTAAATAAACAAATTCCTATTTTTAACGATAAAAGCCAAAAATTATTATCTATTTTAAAAAGTATGAATGAAACACAATTACACGATTTATTAAAAATATCATTTCAACAAAGCAAACAATTATACAAAGATTTAAAAGAAGAGAAGTCTTATGCTGCATTAAATTTATTTGATGGTTTAGTATATAAACAATTACATCTTGATCAATATAATAATCAACAAATCCAATATCTTAATCATCATCTTCTCATTAATTCTCCAGTTTATGGCTTATTAAGACCACAAGATCAAATAGAAAAGCATCGTTTAGAAATCTCTCATCATCCCCATCATATTAATTTATATGACTATTGGCATCAAGATATCCAACATTATCTTAAAGATGAAGATATGATTATTTCATTAAGTACCAAAGAATATGAAAAGATGATTGAACATCCTCGTATGATCACTATCGACTTTCAAGAAGTTTCTGGTGATACAATCAAAAGACGAGCAACATACTTAAAAAAAGCAAGAGGTCAAATGCTTGATTATCTCATTCGTCATCAAGTTAGAGATGTTGAACAAATTAAAACAATCATTATTGATGATTATCAATATAATGATCAGTTATCTACTTCTCAACATTTTGTTTTTCAAAGACAACTCCAAATGAAATATATAAAAAGATAAATTCAGTCTGAATTTATCTTTTTAAGTAATCTTTTAAAAATGCAAGTAAACGATCCATTTGTTCATCTGTTCCAATTGTAATACGTAGATACTGATTAATATTTTCTTTATCCCAATGACGAACAATGATTCCTTCTTTTCTTAAAGCTAAAAACAATGTTTTCCCATCGACTTCTGGATGTTTAACAAAAACAAAGTTTGAATAACTATCAGGAACAATAAATCCTAGTTCCTTCAAAGCAGCTTTTGTTCTTTCACGTGTATTTATTACTTTTTTACATTTTTCTTTCATATCTTGGCTATCTAACACACTCGCTAAGGCAACCTGCTGTGTTACATAATCTACTGGATAAGAATTAAATGAATTTTTCACATCATATAAATGAGAAATTGCTTCTTTGTTTCCTAAAGCCACCCCTATACGGCTTCCTGCCAGTGAACGAGATTTAGAAAAGGTCTGAATAACAACTAAGTTATCATATTGATGAATAAGTGGTACACAACTTACACCACCAAAATCAATATAGGCTTCATCTACAACAACGATACTCTCTTTATTATTCTTTAATATAGTTTCAATAAAATCTAAATCTACTAATAAACCAGTTGGTGCATTTGGATTGGGAAAAATAATCCCTGAATTAGGTTGCATAAAATCTTGAATGTTCATTGTGAAATCTTCATTCAAAGCTAATTCTTTATATGACATTTGATAAAGATCACAATATACTGGATAAAATGAGTAAGTAATATTAGGAAATAAAATGGGATCTTTACCATTAAAAAAAGTTAAAAAAGTCAAAGCTAATACTTCATCTGATCCATTTCCTAAAAAAACCTCATCTTCATTTAATCCATGATATTTTGCTAATGCACTTTTTAAATCATCCGCATCACTATTAGGATATAATTTTAATTTATCTATGTCTAATTGGTTTAATACCTCTTTTATTTTTGGTGTTGGTCCATACGGATTTTCATTCGTATTCAACTTTATCATATTTACAATTTTTGGTTGCTCCCCTGCAACATATGGCTCAACTGCTCTTAATTTATCTTGCCAACTCATATTTCATCCCCCTATTTCAACATATCTTGAATAACTTCATAAACATAATCTACTTGTTTGTCCGTTTCTTTTTTTATCTCATCTGTTACTCGATTAAAAGTATAAGCATAATCAGCTACTTTAAACATACTTTGGTCATTAAATGAGTCCCCGATACAATATGTTTGTAATTCCTCATTTAAAATTTGACATAGTGCCTGTATTCCAGTACCTTTACTGCAATGAGCAACAGTCACATCTAAATAAATGACATTTTGTGTTCCTTGAATATCTTGATAATTTCGACTGATATAATCTTGAATTTCTAAAATATCATTTGTTGTTTCATCTGGATTAAAAGCACAAAAAATATCGAAATCATCTTTCATTTTATTTAACTCATTAATGAATTGATATTCTTTTGTTTCAACTGTTCCTTGAAGATTATGAACATAAGTTTTACCTTGATAATAATTAAATGTTTGTTGTCCATTGTAAAATGAATACTGCAAATGTGGATAATGCATCATGCAGTAATCAAGAATTTCTTTAGCATCTTGATTTTTAATTTGTTTATGATAAAGAACATGATCATCTTGATCAACTATCATCGCCCCATTATTTAATACCATAAAATCATATTCAAAATGATGACTGGCTATTTTCGCCTCTTCTAAGTTTCTTCCTGTACAAAAAGCAAAATAATAACCCTGTTTTCTTAATTCATGAATCATTTCTATATCCAGATGATGGATTGGCAAGTTATTTTCAATAATTGTTCCATCCATATCACAAAATAATATTTTTTTCATAAACATCTCCTTATTTAGATTTATCAAAATTATATCACAACAAAAAAATAAGTCATTACTATGACTTATTTTATTTGTGTTTTGTATCCAAATTTTAAACGATACTGATCATTTTGATTAAATATTCTAAATGAACAAGACTTTTTCCCTGATTCTTTAACATTTCCTAATCCATAATGAGAAATTTGTTTTGTTAGATCACTTTTATCTAATAGAGAAATAAATTCTTTTTGGCTTCTGTCCATTAATTTTGAATTTTTATTTTGATCAAAAATATAAACTAATTTTTTTACAGAATCTAAATCAAATTGTTTGATTTGATCTAAAGTAAGATGATCGACTTGATAAGTGATTTCACACTCATTTTGGTTTGTTAAATCATAATTATAATCAATCATAATTTTGTTTTGACCATCCTTTATTTCATAACTAGCAGATACATAAACATTATTGCCTTTAGTAATATCAAACAAATAATCTTTATCTATTTCATTTTGAGGATAAAGAGTTTTTAATTGACTTTCTTTATCTTCTAATACACTTATATACTGACTACTATTGGTTACATGTTTTTTAAATGCCGCTAGTGATTCATAACGATGGGTAACAGGATCTCTTAATTTTTCTTCATAAGTTCCTACTGTCACGTTTTGATTATCAGATGATGACGAAATAAGATCATTATCGATAAAAAAAGAAAAAGCAATAAGTGGTGAAAAAATAAAGAAGAATGCAAGTAACATCAAAGCAATTCTTGATCTATTTTTATTATATTTTCTACGTTTCATTGGTTGATATCCTCTTTGAGGCATCCCGCAATAAGGGCATACTTTGGCATCATCAGGTATATCTTTATGACAATTTGGACATTGTTTCATTATTAATCTCCTTCTATAAATATCTTATTCATCCACTTATAAAATTGTTGTTTGTATTTCTCTTTTTCTTGTTTTTGTTTATTTGAATCTAGCGAGTAATACTCTTCATCTAAATAAGTATAAGTTGTTTCATTTTTTCCATTAACAATAAACTTTAATGTTGGTGTCCAACTAAAATCAAGTTTCTTTCTTAACTGATTATAAAACTGTTTACCTTCTTTTGACTGATTAGCCTGATCTCGATATGCTTTAGTATTGAAATAATAAAGATATACACCAGGATGTTTTTGAAGGTATTGTTCAATGATAGGACTAAATTCTTGACAATCCTGACAATCAGGACGACCAATATATAAAACAAACGTATCTTTTTCTTTCATTTTTTTATTAAGTTCTTGATAAGAAATATCATGAATTCCACTTAAAGAAGAATCCTGTACAATAGTATGAGTGGATGTAGTATGACTACACCCACTTATTATAAGCAATAAACATGTAATGAATATGAACTTTTTCATTATTTAATTAATGATTCTCCGTCCATTTCACTTGGAATAGGTAATCCTAATAATTGTAACATTGTTGGTGCTAAGTCACCTAATTTACCACCATCTTTTAATTCTAAATGAGAATTAGTTACAATTAATGGTACATCATTTGTAGTATGTGCTGTATATGGATTTCCTTCTTCATCTAATTCTTCTTCTGCATTACCATGATCAGCAGTAATTAACATTGTTCCACCTAATTCAAGAACTTTTTCATATACTTCACCAACACATTCATCAACAACACTTACTGCATTGATAGCTGCTGGAATAATACCAGTATGTCCAACCATATCACAGTTAGCAAAGTTAACAATTACAACATCATGAATATCTTTATCTAATTCAGCAATTAATTTGTCTTTTACTTCATAAGCAGACATTTCTGGTTGTAAATCATATGTTGCCACCTTAGGTGAATTAACTAACACACGAGTTGCTCCTTCGATTTCTTTATCAACTCCACCATCAAAGAAGAAAGTAACATGAGCATATTTTTCAGTTTCAGCAATACGTAATTGTTTTAATCCTTTTTCAGCTAAATAATCTCCTAATGTATTTGTTAATTCTGGTGATACAAAAGCAACTTCACCATTAACACTATCAGCATATTTCATCATACAAACAAATTCAATATTTTTAACTTGTTTTTCTGGAGTATAAGCTTCATAGAATGATGGATTTGTAAGAACTGTTGCTAATTGAATAGCTCTATCTGGTCTAAAGTTAGCAAAGATGACAGCATCATTATCATCTACTGTACCATCTACGTTTTTATTATAACCAGGAATAACAAATTCATCTAAAGTATCTTTAGCATATGAATCTTTTACATATTGAACTGGACATTCAAAAGATTCACCTTTATGAGATACGATTACATCATAAGCTAAAGCAACACGTTCAAATCTCTTATCACGGTCCATTGCATAATATCTACCTGAAATAGAAGCAATTTCACCTACGCCAATTTCTTCCATTTTAGCTTGTAATTCTTTTACAAAATCAATACCACTATCAGGAGCAACATCTCTACCATCTAGAAAAGCATGAACATATACTTTTTGTAAACCTTGTTCTTTAGCTAATTGTAATAAACCATAGATATGTTCATTTGATGAGTGAACCCCACCATTTGATAATAATCCCCAAATATGTAACTTAGAATTATTATCTTTAGCATGTTGAATCGCTTTTAAGAATTTTTCATTTTCAAAGAAAGTTTTTTCTTGAATTGCTTTATTAATTAAAGTTAAAGATTGATAAACAACTCTACCTGCACCGATATTTAAATGTCCTACTTCACTGTTTCCCATTTGTCCATCAGGAAGTCCTACTGGCATTCCACTTGCATGGATTGTTGTTGTTGGATATAACGCCATTAAATCATCTATATTTGGTGTATTAGCAAGTTTAACTGCATTTCCTTCTACTCTTGATGATAATCCATAACCATCTAAGATACATAACACAATTGGTCTTTTTTTCATAATTTATTCCTCCATTTTTTCTTCATCATATTATCATTTTTATCACTTATTTTCAATTTATTTGATGTATTAATCATAAGATTATTTCCTTTTTGATTTTTTTGGTGCACTTAATAAATAAATACCAATAAAAGTTAAAATAAAAGGCCAGTATTCTTTCATATAATACGCAATCATCGACACAATTCCTTTGAAATCATTAGTTCTATCCATCGTTAAAACAATACCCAATAATATTAAAACTATTCCTGTATTCTTCTTTATATTCATTTCAATCACCTCTTTTATTTTAAATTTAACCCAACAAAAAAAGTGTCATTATAAGACACTTCTAGCAAATAATAATAGTCCTTTTAACGAAACTTCTTCTTTACCCTTTTGTGAATAAACATAAATAATATCTTGATCATCAAATTCAAAACGATTAGAGTGAATAATACTATTCATATCTTTCCTTATTTCTGCTGGTAATTGAATAAACATATTTTCTGCCATTTTACGAAGTAAAATGCATAAAGAAGCAAGAGATAACTCTAATTGATATTTCGTTTTAATTTTATCTTTTTTAATGACTTTTTCATCAATTGTCTGATTATTAGCTGCAAGTCTATTTAATTGATTATAAATAGCTTCAACATCTACAATCGCATCATCTAACAAATCTAAATAACAATCCTTCTTTAATTGTCGATTATCCATTCTTTTTATTCTCCTGATACAAACCATACAATTCTTTAGCATATAAAACAAACGCTAAAAGCATAAGTAATGTACTTGTAATGATTAAAAATGAAGATACTGGTGAATTTTGTAAGGGAATAAAGACTAATGTAATGACAACAAAATAAAAGTAAGCCGTTGCCACTTTTCCCCACCATGATGCACCTTTCACCTTTGTACCATTTTTAAATAAAAACAGTCCTACTAAAGCAAGCATACCATCTTTAATGACAATAATAAGCAATAACATCCAAATAAGTGGATATGTCCATAATAATGCAATGGCGACAGCAAATTGTGTTAATTTATCAGCAATAGGGTCAATGACTTTCCCAAAGTCAGTCACCATATGACATCTTCGTGCAATCTGTCCGTCTAAAAAATCAGATAATCCAGAAATAACCAAAATTACACCAGCTACAATATGATCATATTTCCCTTGACCATTTAAATATAAATTTAAAAAAACAGGAATTAGTACAATTCTAAAATAACTGAGCCAATTAGGTAAACTAAAAAATTCCTTCAATCTATTTCGATTCATAACCAATCCCCTTTCAATAGATATATGGGTATTATACTACATTTGTTTATCATGACAAATAAAAAAATCATCTTCTTAAGAAGATGATTAGAATTTTAAGAAACGTCTCATAGAAACAAAACTTCCGATTAATCCAACACCTGCACCTAAACCAACAAGTACAAATGAGAAATTACGAATAAATGGCATTGGTGCTTTCAATACTAACATTGTAGACATCAAACTACCACCCGTATAGTTATAAATCATACTATATCCATAAATCAATACAATAATAGGAACAATAGCGCCAAAGATACCAATAAGCATACCTTCTAACATAAAAGGAATACGAATATACCAGTTACTTGCTCCTACCATTCTCATAATACCTATTTCTGTACGACGTGCTGTAATGGTAATTTTAATTGTATTAGAAATCATAAATAGAGCAACAACAATTAAGGCAACAACAAAAACAGAACCACCTGTTTGAATGGTATGTAAAGTACTAATCATACTTTTTGTTGAATCTCCACCATAATTGACAGATTTAACATTATTAATTGTTTCAATCTTTTTAGCAATCGTTGCGATTTTTTGAGAATCTTTAACTTCAACTTCATATGCAGCACCTAAAGGATTATCTTGACGATAAGATTCAAATAATTCTTTTCCATCATTTCCTTGTTTTTCAATAAGTTTAGTTAATTCTTGATCTTTAGATGAATATGTAGAAGATTTAACACCAGTAATTTTATTAATTTCTTCACCTACTGCTTTTTCTGCATTTTCATCAATAGAACGATCTAACTTAACATAAATACGTACACCTTCTTGAATATTTTCAGAAATTCCTTGTACGTTAATAGCTAAAACACTAATAACCCCAATTAATAATAATGTAATCGTTACAGCAAAAATAGATGAAAAAGACATAACACCATTTCGCCATAAATTAACAAAAGCTGTCTTAAAATGTTTAGGAAGATTTCTTATACAACTTACTAATTCTTTCATGCTAAATCATAACCTCCTAATGTTGTATCAGCTGTTACACATCCATTTTCCATTAATATTGTACGTTTTTTATGTTCTTGAACAATTTCACGGTCATGAGTAACAACAAGAACTGTTGTTCCTTGTTCTTCATTAATTCTCTCTAATAAACTAATAATTTCTTTTGATGTTTCTGGATCCAAGTTTCCTGTAGGTTCATCAGCAATCAAAACTTTTGGTTTATTCACAATTGCTCTAGCAATAGCGACACGTTGTTGTTGTCCACCTGATAATTCATGTGGGAAAGCATTCACTTTGTCTTCTAAACCTACTAATTCTAACGTTGCACGAACTCGCCGTCTAATTTCCATCTTAGGGGTATCAATAACCTCTAAAGCATAAGCTACATTTTCAAAGACTGTTTTTCTAGGTAAAAGTCTAAAGTTTTGGAAAACAACACCAATATTTCTTCTAAAATAAGGAACTTTACTATTTCTAATTTTTGAGACATCGCGCCCAACCACTTCTACAGTTCCTGAAGTAGCTTTTTCTTCACGATAAAGCAATTTAATAAAAGTTGATTTTCCAGCACCTGTTGTCCCGATAACATATACAAATTCACCTGGTTCAATTGTTAGAGAAAGATCATTGATAGCTCTAACACCGGTTTTATAAATTTTTACTACGTGTGTAAGTTTTATCATTTTTTTATCAACTCCCTCAAACATTATAGCATAAATTGTCATTTATAGTTGTTATTTCATGCTATTAATTATGTTTTTTCATGGTATAATAAATTATAAACGAATAGGAAGGTCATATATGAAACGAATTTGTCCGCATTGTCAACACATTTTAAAAGATAACTGTTACATTCAAGATAAAGGTGTAACTTTAAGTTATCCACATCTTATCATTAAAGAAAAAAATTACAAAAAATCAAGTCATGAATTAAAATCATGTTACTGTCCTCAATGTGGCTATGTTGAATTATATATTGATTTAAATAACGATAGTAAAGTCAGTCATATTACTGATAATCCTCAAGATTTATTTGTAACAGCAAAAAAATATGCTCAAGAATATAACCAAAGAATTGAAAAAGAAAAAAAAGAACAAGAAACTAAAAAAGCAGACCAAAGACGTATATTAAACCTTAAAAAGAAACAAAAATTGCATCAACAACGTTTACAAAAAAAGGCGGGTAACCAAATTATTTAGGGGGCAACCTAATAATTCAATAGAAAATAAGTTTAAAGAAGCAATCAATTAAATTGTTCCTTTCATAGTATCTAGACAATATTAACGATAAACGAACTATAAAAAAAAACAGCCAGGATCATAGCTGTTGTTTTTCAATGTCAATTATTAGAAGTTCATTCCCCTAAAGTAGACCCCTAAATTATTTGAATAGCCAAAAAGGCTTCAAAATAAAGCCTTTTATAAATCTATATTAGGTAGGGTAAATCCTCTACCATGTACACTATGTGTTTCATTACTAATAATAAATGCCGCAGGATCAACATCTCTAATCAATCCCATTAATGTATGTAACTCTCTTTTACTAACAACTGCCATGACGGCATAGCTTTGTTTTTGCATATATCCTGTTGTTACATTTAATAATGTACATCCTCGATTAATATCATCAAAAACAACATGTCTGATTTCTTGCCATTTAGGTGAAATAACAATCACTTGAACTTTTGATTCACCTAACATAATCATTTTATCCATCACAATAGCATTAATCAAAACGACTAAGATTCCATATAAAATCTGTTCAACACTAGAAAAGGGAACTTGACAAGCCAAAATCACACAATCAAATGCATTAATTAAAACAGCAACGGAAATCCCTGTTTTTTTATTTACAACTAATGGAGGAATATCCATTCCTCCAGTACTCGCACCCATTCTAATCACTAATCCTAAACCACCACCAATAAAAATACCGGCATAAATTGCAGATAGTAACATGTCTTGAGTAATCTGACTCACTGCTGGAATATTTTCAAATAATGTAAGAAAAGTAGGGAAAATAATGGTACTCAAAGCTGTTCCTAATGCAAATTTTTTCCCCAGACAAAAATAGCCTAGAATAAACATAAAGATGTTAATAGCATAAACAATCATTGACATTGGAATCCCTGTTAAATGTTTACCAATTAACCCTATTCCAGTTGCCCCTCCCATGATAATACCATGAGGCGTGATAAAGGCACAAATTCCAAAAGCTAAAATCAAATTTCCTAAAACAATCATAACTGTTTCAAAGATTGTCTTTTTTAAACCAGATAAGTTAGTCATCTTTTCCCTCCTTTAATTCAGATTTTAAATAAGCATAAATAAAAGGATCTAGGTTACCATCTAATACATCCTTAGGATTATTAGATTCATATTGACTTCTTACATCCTTGACTAAAGAATAAGGATGTAAAACATAGGAACGAATTTGTGATCCCCATGCAATCTCTTTTTGTTCTCCTTGGATTTCTTTTAATTCTTTAGCTTGTTTTTCTAACATCAGTTGATACAACTTACTTTTTAACATCAACATAGCTTGTTCTCTATTTTGTATCTGACTACGTTGACTTTGACAAGTTACAACAATGCCTGTTGGTAAATGAGTAATACGTACTGCTGAATCAGTTTTATTAATATGCTGTCCTCCAGCACCACTAGCACGATAAGTATCAATTCGAATATCTTCGCTTCTAATTTCAATTTCAACTTGATCATTAAATTCCGGAATGACATCAACTGATGCAAAAGAAGTATGTCGTCTTTTAGAAGAATCAAATGGTGAGATTCTCACTAAACGATGAACCCCTTTTTCTGCTTTTAAATGACCATAAGCATTGTATCCTTTAACTAAAAAAGTAACTGATTTAATTCCGGCTACATCACCATCTAGATAGTCTAATACTTCTATTTTATAATCTTTTTTATCACAATACCTTTGGTACATTCTAAATAGCATTTCTGCCCAATCTTGACTTTCCGTACCTCCAGCTCCAGGGTGAATTTCAACAATCGCATTCAAATGATCATGTTCATGAGATAAGAGTAATAGTTTTTCATATTCATCTAATGCTTTTTTAAATTCTTCATAATCACTTTCTAATACTTGCATAAACTCCTGATCATCTGTTTCTTTAACTAAAATATAAGTTTCATCTAATGATGATAACATTTGATTTAGTCTTGTATATTCATCAGTTATTTTTTTCATTCCATTTAATTGATCATAGATATTTTTTGCATGATTGGCATCATCCCAAAAACCATCTTGTAATGTTTGATGTTCTAACCCATCTATTTCACGAAGCTTTTCCTCAATTCTTGCTGAAATATAAAATTCTTTTATTATTAAATGGGCTTGATCAAGCCCATTTTTTATTTCATATAATTCCATTAATTAAACGTTAACTCTAATTTTAAATGAGGAATATCTTTTTCAGCTTCGCTTCCAGGTCTAATTCCCATGTGAACAATATTTTGACTCACAGCATCAGCAATAGATAAAGTCATTTGTTCAAACATATAGAAAGCTTCTTCTGTATATTCAGCAAGTGGATCTTTTTGAGCATAAGCACGTAAATAAATACCATTTCTAAGTTTAGTCATTGCATCAATATGATTAATCCATGTATAATCAATGACTCCTAAAAGAATACTTCTTTCATATCTTAATAATTTATCTTTTTCAAGATCTTGATTTAATCTCATTTGATATTGATTAAAACATAATTCAGTTAATGATTCTAATAATTTAGCAGGATCTTTAGTCATTGCTTCTTCATTAGTTGCTTCTACTTCACATAATAACATGTAATTTTTGGCTACATAATCAACAACAGCTTTAACATCAACAGTATCATGTTTTTCATGTGTTGTGCATTTTTTAATAACTTGTTCAATAGCTTGATTGAACATTCCTTTAATGACATCATCTAAACTTTCTGCTGTCATAATTTCATCACGTTCTTTATACATGATTTCACGTTGTTGTCTCATTACATCATCATATTCAAGAATATGTTTACGAGCATCGAAGTTTTGACCTTCTACACGTTTTTGAGCATTTTCAATTGTTTTAGAGACCATCTTATTTTCAATTGCCATATCATCATCTAAATACTTAGTAAATGATTGAAGTCTTTCACCCGCAAATCTTTGCATTAATTCATCATCAAATGATACATAGAATACTGAATATCCTGGATCTCCTTGACGTCCGGAACGTCCACGTAACTGATTATCAATACGACGTGATTCATGTCTTTCAGAACCAATAACAGCTAAACCACCTATTTCAGGAACACCTTTTCCAAGTTTAATATCGGTACCACGTCCAGCCATATTTGTGGCAATAGTTACAGCACCCATTTGTCCAGCACGAGCAATGATTTCAGCTTCTTTAGCATGGTTTTTAGCATTTAAAGTATTATGTCTAATACCACGACGATCTAACATTTTTGATAGTACTTCAGATGTTTCTACTGAAACAGTACCAATCAAAATTGGTTGACCATAAGCATGTCTTGCAGCCACTTCATCACATAATGCTTTAAATTTATTTGTTTTTGTTGAATAAATTTTATCAGTACGGTCATCACGGATAACTGGTTTGTTAGTTGGAATTTCGATAACACGCATGTTATAAATCATCATAAATTCTTCTTCTTCAGTTTTAGCAGTACCTGTCATCCCTGCTAATTTATTAAATAATCTGAAGAAATTTTGATAAGTGATCGTTGCTCTTGTTTCTGTTTCTTCTTTGATCGGTACACCCTCTTTAGCTTCAATAGCTTGATGTAACCCATCAGAATAAGCACGCCCTGGCATCACACGTCCAGTAAATTGATCAATAATCATGATCTTAGCATTTCTAATATCACGTGTTCCGTCTTCTGTTGCTATCATATATTCAACATCTCTTTGCATAGCATAGTTTGCTTTTAGAGCTTGATTAATATGATGAACAAGAGAAGTATGTTGAATATCATATAAATTATCAATTTTAAATCCCTTTTCTGCTTTTGTAATACCACTTGGAGTTAAAGCAACTGTTTTTGTTTCCACATCAACTTCATAATCTTCATCTGCTTTTAATGATTTAACAAAACGGTCTGCTTGAATATATAGTGCAGCAGTATTTTTACGACCACCAGAAATAATAAGTGGCGTTCTTGATTCATCAATTAAGATTGAGTCAACCTCATCAATTAAAGCATAATTTAAACCATTCACTAAAACTTTATCTTCTAATGAAGTCACCATATTATCTCTTAAGTAATCAAATCCAAGTTCAGCATTTGTTGTATAAGTAATATCACAACCATGTGCTGCTTTCTTTCCTTCTGGAGTTAATTCTCTTTTATTTAACCCTACAGTTAAACCTAAAAATTCATATACTTTACCATTGTTTCTTGCATCACGTTCAGCAAGATAATCATTGACAGTAACAACATGAACACCTTTACCAGTTAAAGCATTTAAGTAAACTGGGAAAATAGAAGTTAATGTTTTCCCTTCACCAGTTTTCATTTCAGCAATATCACCATCATGTAAAGCAATACCACCCATTAATTGCACTTTAAATGCTTTTAACCCTAATTGACGCCAAGCTGCTTCTCTGGCAACTGCAAAAACATCAATTAAAATATCATCTAATGTACTCCCATCAGCTAGTTTATCTTTAAAAATTTGTGTTTGACTAGCTAAATCTTCATCACTCATTGCTTCATATTTTCCTTCTAAAGCAATAATTTGATCTGCCATCTTGCCAATTCTTTTTAATTGTTTTCTTTCATCATCAAAGACACCCTTGATTTTTGATACTAAACTTCTTTTGTTTTTTTGTGGTTCTGTTGAAAATGGAATCACTTTGCCATTGAACTCTTCATTCTTAAAATCTTCTACATGTATATCACTACCTTGTTGATCTTGTAAATCAACAATATTTTTTTCAGCTTCGATATTAAGTCCTTGTTTGGCATTTTTCTTTTTTAATTCTTTTCTAATTTCTTCTTTTCTACTTGCCATAAAAAATATATACTCCTCCATATTAAGTCTAGTTCATTATAACACCTAGCCTATCTTATTAAAAGATATTTTTATTTATCTATATGAAAAAATCTAGGTTATACCTAGATTTTTACAACATGTTTGGCTTGCATTCCACGTTCGCTTTGATAAAGTTCAAATTCTACTTCTTCACCTTCATTCAATGTCTTGTAACCATCTTGTACAATTTGACTATAGTGAACAAATATATCCTTTCCTTCTCCGCGATCAATAAATCCAAACCCTTTTTCGGCGTTAAACCATTTTACTTTTCCACGCATTCAAAATTCATCCTTTCCTTGGTACATTTCTAGTATATTGGATAGTGGCTAAAATAGTGAGTTTTTTCAATCGACAAAATTATCATCATATCATTATGTGTCGAATCCTGTCTGCAATAAAATCGAATACTAAGTAAAAGAATCATCATTTAGAAATTTGTGGCGGTATTTGTTTACTTGAAAGAATAAGAATTTCAATAGAACGCGGATCATATTGTTCAACTAAGGACAAGGCTGCTTGAAGTGTATGTCCCGATGTTATCACATCATCAAAAATAATAACTCTTTTATTTTTGAGCAAATGTCCATTTTTCATCTTTAACACCTTTTTAATTTGACTTCGATCTTTTTGCTTCGTTTGTTTGTAATTGGACGTTTTGTATAAACCATTAAAAATTTGAAAGCCTGCTTCTTTCATTATGGTTTCATTGGGAGCAAATCCTCGTTTTTGATTATCTTGATTACTACTAGGAAGAACAACAACTAAACGATGGTGTCTTTTTAAATCATGAACAAACGGTAAGAGAAACACTGACTTTAATGCTATATCTCCCAAACCTTTATATTGGTATAATAGTTGTCTAAAGAAATCATTATAATGATAGAGGATTGTTAATGGATAGTGATGGAAGTGCCCGTGATAGTCACATATTACAAACTGATGCAAACACTCACAACATATTGGTGGTTGATATATTAGATGAAATAAGT
This sequence comes from Erysipelatoclostridium sp. AM42-17, assembly GCF_003480255.1. Lineage (GTDB taxonomy): Bacteria > Bacillota_I > Bacilli_A > Erysipelotrichales > Coprobacillaceae > Faecalibacillus. The sequence continues at coordinate 66,540 of NZ_QUIN01000009.1, forward strand.
CTACACTTTGGTTTAAATCTTGATTACATATTAAGCATTGAGTGCTTTTATTTCTTTGATACATTGTCTTATTTCCTTAGTTTTAAAATAACTTAATATGATAACCTCACCCTCATTAAAAGGAACAACCCTTCCCACTCTGCCAGCTATTTGAATCAATGTTGGACAATCATAAATTGGATGAGCACCTTTCATAACAATAACCTGTATATTTTTTACTGTCATCCCTCTTTCTAGAATTGTGGTCGTAATTAATGCATCATAAAGATTCTCTTTTAATAATTCTAAATGATGCTTGATATTTTCAGTTTGAGAGGATACACCATAGACTTTAAATCCCACAACCTTTAAAAATTTGACAACAGGTTTAATATCTTTGATTGTTGGTACAAAGATCAATACTGGTTTTTTAGATGCTCGATATCGCTTTAACAACTTCATCATCATGAAATAACTGAAAATATCAGGAACAACAATACTCTTAGGTACTGGTAAATCATGACCATGATAGCGTCGTTTTAATAAAAGATCACTTTCTTGATTCGTTGCTGACATCATAACATAATGTCCCTTTATGCTCGTCTTTAACATCGCTTGTAATTCATTATTTCCAGCATAAGGAAAAGCATCAAATTCGTCTAGGATTAACAAATCAAAACAATGACGATAACGAAATAACTGATGCGTTGTACAAATAATAAACTGCCCATCCACCTGCTTTGAATGTCCCCCATACACAATCACAGGTTTAATGCCAGTAAATTGTTTTTCTATCCGCATTGCAAGTTCTTGAGTTAAGGCCTTTCGTGGTGTTGTAAAACATACTTTATGTCCTTGATTTAAAGCATATTTAATAACTGGATAAATCATCTCTGTTTTGCCTGACCCCGTCACTGATTTAACAACGGTATCTTTTTTCTTTTGATACCGTTTTAAAATTTGAAAAGCAATGCGTTTTTGTTCTTTCGTTAGTTCATATTGTAAATGATAATCAACATTTTGGTTAGGATAAGTAAGTTGAATAGAAGTTTCCTGATGACCATAATGAATACATTTTCGACAATAATAACGATCTTGAATTTGATAAAAATATTGAGGATCTTCATTTAAACATCGTGGACAAATCATCTTCATCACCCATTTATATTGTAAAACAAAAGGACACAAAAAGTGTCCTAAATATGTGCCATGTTTATTTAGCTTTTTTCTTTGTTCTTAATTCACTACGATAATCAATTAAATCAGAATAAATAAGTTTAATTGTTTCATAAACCCAATCCATTCTTTCTTGAGGTATATGTGATTTAATATAATAAGCTAATTCCTTATGAAATTGATTGTGAACTTCTAATGCTTTTTCTCCTTCTTTAGTTAAACGAAGATAGAAAATTCTTTTGTCTTCATTTGATCGTTCTTTGACTAAAAAGCCCTTTTCGATAATCTTTTTAACTGCTGTTGTCAATGTTCCTAAAGTGATATTCAAATGATTGGCAACTGCTGTCATTGAAGGAACTTCTTCTTTACTTACCGCTTCAATAACATGCATTTCACTCATTGATAATTGACTATATTCACTTTCTCTTAAATAAAGATCTTGAATATCTAATGTTGTATTAACCAAATCCACAATAAGTTCCACAGTATCTGTCTTTTTATCCATAGCTTACCTCTTATATCTATTATCCTTGATATTTCTTAATATATTGATAGCCAATACCACCAATTCCCATATGAGCTCCTACAACTGCCGGTAACTCACGAACTAAAATATCACAATCACCTAAACGGCGAATTAATTCATCTTTCATTTCATTAGCAAGTTTTTCATTTAAAACATGTTCAATAGCAAAAATATAATCTTTAGCATTAACATGACAATCATTAATCATATGATCAATAATTTTTAAATTTGCTTTTTTAACTGTACGAACTTTATCCAAAGTATCAATTTTTCCACCTAAATCATAATTAAGCTTCATAATCGGAACAATCTTTAGTAATCCTGCAAGTAATGCTACTGCTGGAGTAATACGTCCTCCTTTTTTTAGATGTTCTAAATTAGGTACCATAATAATCGTTGCTGACTCTTCAACCATTTGACGTAAAATATCACCTATTTCTTCTGGCTCTTTTCCTTGTTTAGCAAGCATTGCTGCTGTTTCTACCAAATAACGTTGATTACGTGCAGTTCCTTTACTATCAACTAATGTCACTGGAATATCTGCCATATCACAAGCCAATTTCATCCCATTTAAAGTAGAAGATAAACCTGTCGCTATAGGTAAAGCAATGACATGTTCATATCCTTGAGCCTTAATTCTTTCAACCGCATCATGAATGACTCCTGTCGATGGTTGAGAAGTTAATACTGTAAGGTCTTCTTTTTCCATTGTTTCAAATACAGTTTGACTATCAATTTCTATTCCATCTAAATAACCTTTATTCTTCATTGTTATTGTAAGTGGACAAACAAATATACCTTCATCCTCATTTTTTCCTATTGGTAATTGACATCCACTATCAGTTAAAATTGCAATTTTTGTCATACTCAACACCTCTTCTTTATTTATAATAGCAAATTCCTCGTCAATTTAAAAGAAATATGTGTTATCATTATTGCGATGAGGTAAAATTATGAAATCTGTAAATCAAATAAGCGAATATCATTTAATAATAAAAAAATCTGAATTTATTTGTACATTAATTCCCTGTGATGATGAAAATAAAGTCACAACAATCATTAATGAATATAAAGAAAAATACCATGATGCCTCGCATAATTGTGTTGCTTATATTGTTGGTTCTTCTTTAAGAGCCAATGATGATGGTGAACCATCAGGTACTGCCGGTTTGCCCATGTTAAATGTATTACAAAAACAAGAATTAACTAATATTATCGCTATTGTAACACGTTATTTTGGTGGCATTAAATTAGGTGCTGGTGGACTTACAAGAGCTTATAGTCAAGCTGTAAGTGAAGCATTAAAAGAAGCTGACATTGTAGAAAAAGAACTTGTTGATATCTATGATATCACCATTGATTATCATTATACGAAAAAGTTTGAACATTTATTAAAAACATTAGATATAGATTGTATGAATAAAGAGTATCTAGATCAAGTAACCTATCGTTGTTATATTCGTGATTTTAGTTTTTTTGACACTATTCAAGATTTAACAAGTAATCAATATAAAAAAGAGTTTATTAAAAAAGAATATGTAAAAATAAAATAGTTCATCCCATTGTCACAATAAGGTTTATAATAATATTGAGGTGATTAAAATGTATGAAATAGATAAAATTTATCGTCGACATGTTCATCATGAACTTGCCTTAATCAACGAACAATACAACCTTTTAAATAAGGAAATGGTCGAAGCTAAAATCTTATCCTTTTTAAGTGAATTAGGTCATGTAGGAGAAGAATCTCAATGTTATAGTTTTTGGGATCATTCTAAACATAGTGTAGAAGACTTAACAAGTGCCTATATGCAAGGTTTGCATATGTTACTTTCGATTGGTTTTGAATTAAAGGTTGATCATTTAAAAGATGTCAATGAATTAACTAATCGTCAATCTTTAAGTAAAAGATTTATTGATCTTTATCAAACAGCCTTAAAATTAAACCAAACATATCAATTCACAGACTTTCAAGATTTAGTTGATGACTACTTAACATTAGGTTTTGCATTAGACTTAGATATGCATCAATTATTTGAAACTTATTGTAATCAATATGAACAAAAAGATTAGCCAAGCTAATCTTTTTATTTATAATTTTTTTAGAATTTGAAAATTCACTTTTGAGTCACATAAAAGCGTTATAATAACACTAATTCAAGGAGGAAAGAAAATGAAATTTAATGAAAACTTTTATTGGGGTGGCGCTGTTGCTGCCAACCAATGTGAAGGTGCCTGGAACGTAGATGGACGTGGTATGGCACGTACTGATGTGACAACAGGAGGTACTGTTAATACACCTCGTATGATTACTTTTATTGACAAAGATGGAAATAAACAAAAAGTACCTAACAGCCATAGTTTTAAATTACCAGAAGGTGCTCATTTTGCTGTTTTCGATGATGAATTATATCCTAATCATGATGGTATTGATTTCTATCATCACTATAAAGAAGACATTGCTTTACTTAAAGAAATGGGATTTAAAATGTTTAGATTATCTATTTCTTGGTCAAGAATTTATCCTACCGGAGAAGAAGACACACCTAATCAAGCTGGATTAGACTTCTATCGAAATGTCTTTACTGAACTTAGAAATGCTGGTATTGAACCTCTTGTTTCAATTTGGCATTTTGATACACCACTTGCATTAGAAGAAAAATATGGTGATTGGCAAGATCGAAAATATATTGCTTTCTATGAAAAATATGTCACAACAATCTTTAATGAATACAAAGGACTTGTAAAATACTGGCTAACATTTAATGAAATTAATAATACCATCAATTTCTTACCAGACGATGCCAGTGATGAACAATATCAAGAAGCTTATCAACATCTACATTATCAATTTGTAGCTAGTGCCAGAGCTGTTCAAATTGGTCATAAAGTTGATCCAGAAAATAAGATTGGTTGTATGATTTGTGGTATTACATATTATCCACTTACATCAGATCCTCAAGATATTTTATTTAATCGTTCTAAATGGGAAAAGGGAATCTTCTACTGTGGTGATGTTCAATGTAAAGGAAAATATCCAACTTTCGCTAAACGTCTATGGAAAGAACACAATGTACAGTTAGATATCACTGATCAAGATTTAGAAGATTTGAAAAATGGTACAGTAGACCTTTATACATTCTCTTACTACATGTCACAAGCTGTGACAACTCATCCAAATGATGATACAGTAGGTGGTAATATGTCATTTGGTGTACGTAACCCTTATTTAACATATTCAGATTGGGGATGGGCTTTAGATCCTCAAGGTTTAAGATATTATCTAGAAATGATCTATGATCGTTATGAAAAGCCTTTAATGGTTGTAGAAAATGGTCTTGGTGCTTATGATACTGTTGAAGAAGATGGAAGTATCCATGATAATTATCGTATTGAATACTATCGTGAACATATTAAAGAAATGGCTAAAGCGATTGAAAATGGCGTAGATCTTATTGCTTATACAACATGGGGATGCATCGATTTAGTATCTGCCGGTACTGGAGAGATGAGAAAACGTTATGGATTTATTTATGTCGATAAACATGATGATGGTACTGGTACAATGAAACGTATGAAAAAAGATTCATTCTACTGGTATAAAAAAGTGATTGCCAGTCAAGGTGAAGATTTAGACTAAAAAAACACGCATTGCGTGTTTTTTATTTTGTTATCATTTGTTTATAATTCATGCCATATAAACTAGCAAAACGTTTCATCGTATATTCACCAGAAGCAAGTTGTTCTTGTGTTGGTGCACAGCCTTGAAAAACAAAATACAAATCTTTTCCTTTTAATAGATTTTCATCTACATATCCATAAAAACGATCTAATAAATTACGAATCGCTCCTGACATACTATGCCAATAAAGTGGAGAACCAATCACAATTGTATCCGCTTCTTTCATCTTATCAATGACTTCATTAAATTGATCATCATCAAATTTTTGTCCATAACTATATATTTTATAATCAACTAAATGTAATGTTTGATACTCTTTTCCCTTTAAAAAATGACTTGTAAGAGCAACTGTATTCCCATCTTTATTAGGACTTCCATTAATAAATAATATACTCATCTTAACCTCCTAATGTCCACCAAAAATATTAAATTCCATAGAATTTAATTTGTCATCAATTGTTTTAATTTCTTCTTGACTTAATTCTATATTTCCTGCTTCATAGTTTGATTTTAATCTTTCAAGTTTTCTAGATCCAGGAATAGGAATAATAAAATCATATTTGTTCATCATCCAAGCTAATGACATTTGAGCATTTGTTGCATGATGTTTTTTACCTATTTTAGAAACGACTTCTAATAGTTATTGTGAACCCCAAAAGTTGGACTTAAATTTTAAATCGATTATAAGGCTTG